>JBCBRU010000117.1:0-17894 GCA_039819565.1 Myxococcota bacterium
AAAGCGTAGCAGCGACGCCCGTCGTCCCGAACGCCCAGGTCGTCGGTGCGGTAGCGGTAAGCGTCTCGCCGATCGCGCGACCTAACGTTCCGGGAAGTCTCGGCCTCAACGAGGTCCTGGTGTACGCGGCGACCGCTCCTCGCGACGATCCTGATGACTTTGGCACTTTCGACGTTGCCTGCGTTCGGACGCGCTACATCGCTCCGGACTTCAAGCTTCCGGTCGAGGGCCGAGTGACCCTCACGCCGGAGGACTTCGTCGCTCCGGATGCCTTCGACCCCGAGGTCCACTGCCGCGGACTGGAGAGCGCGGAGACGCCATGAGGCTGCTGGCGGGCCTGGCCCTCTTGGGCCTCGGAGGTTTTGCCTGCACGGACTTTGGGCTCTTTCGAGCCCCTGGTCCGGATGACGGGCCGGTGGACGACAGCCTCGCCATCGAGGCTCGTTTTTGCACCGAAGATCCGACCACCCTCGACTTTCCGGTCAAGATCCTCTTCGTCGTCGATACCTCGCAGTCGATGGTGCGCACGGACCCTACGGGCCGGCGCCTAGAGGCGGTCCAGGAGGTGGTCGAGGCATTCTTGCCGGACCCGGGAGTGAGCTTCGCGATCATCCAGTTTTCCGGCGCCACCAGCGTTCTCACTCAAGGTCCGGACGGGCAAGACGGGTTTACGCGGGACCGCAACGAGATCGAGTCCGCCATCGTGCGTCTCGGTATCGCCGAGCAACCGACGGACTACGAAGGGGCACTCGCGAACATTAACCGAGTCCTCACCCGTGACATGACCGAGGCGGATCCGGACGCGCTGGCCCGTTCGCGATACGTCGTCGTGTTCCTCTCGGACGGCCTCCCCAATCCCGTTCGACCGCCAACCAACACCCGCTCTTCAATCCTTCGACGCGTCCAAGAGATTGCGGATCTTCAGCGTGTGTTTAGGCCTTCTGAGATTCGGCTCCACACGGCTTTGGTGCTGGGGGCGATCCGCGCGGGGTTTCGATGCACCGACACCGGGCTGGAGGGAGGCAGCGACCGCTGCGCTCAGTACCCCACGGCCGCGACCTGTGTGGCCGACAACCGCTGCACGTGGATCGGCATTCAGTCCGAGGCCGAGAGCCTTCTCGAGGTCATGGCTGAAGTCGGCAATGGAACTTTCAGGAGCTTTCCCAACGGCGAGGAGATCAACTTCCTTCGCATCGACTTCACCTCGATCCGGCGAGTCTTCACTCTGTCCAATCTCACCGCCACCAACCTGAGCGCGCGGCCGCGGCTTGTCTTTCCTGGCGATGACCGCCAGGCCACCGGAAGGGGCGATCCCGACAGCGACGGGGATGGCCTCTCGGACGCTGAGGAACTCGACATTGGCACCGTGGTGACCGCGACGGACACGGATGAAGACGGCTTCGGGGATTTTCTCGAGGTGCGGCTGTCGTCCTCCGGCTTCGATCCTCTGGATCCGACCGACGCCGACTGCACAGAGGGCTTAGACCGGGTCGACACGGATGGGGATGGGCTCCTCGACTGCGAGGAGCGCTTCGCGGGAACCAATCGGCTTCGCGTCGATACGGACGGCGACCGCTTCCCCGATCTGCTCGAGCTGCAAGGGGGCACGAACCCGGTGGTCGACGATACGCTTGTGGATCTCGACTTCGACGCGGCTCGCAACGGCGCCGAGCTGAGGGGACATTCAGACCCCAACGACGAGGACGCCGACATTCGATCGCAGCTCAGCTACCGCTACGAGATCATCGAGCGCGGGCCTTCCGACCTAGCCCCAAACGACCCCCGACAAGCGGACCTGGCGCAGGGGCGAGCTTGCTACGACGTCCGGGTGGAGAACATCACGCTGGCTCCCACGGTCGACGGCCGCAACCGTATTCTCCTATGGCTCGCCGAGACCCCTTTCGACGACCCGGAAGCCTTGGGCATTTTTCGAGTCGGCTGCATTGAGCAGGTCTTCTTGCCTCCGGACCTTCGAAACCCTCCGTTCCCTGAGGTCTTTTTGCCCGAAGAGGAGGAGGTGGGGGGGCAGATCATACCGCGCCTCGTGTCTCCGCGCGTCTTCGACCCCAACATCCACTGCACGACCGGGCGCCCGCCGGAACCCATCGACGAGTCCTGTCTAGGTCCTCTCGAGGACCTCCCGGACGAGTGTTTCCAGGAATGACCATGTTCACGCGATCCCATCTCTCTCTCCTTGCATCCTGCGCTTGTTTCGCCTGCGGCGGAGACGACGAAGGCGGCTTTGACGCCGGTCCTCCCGACGCGGCTGCGGTGGTGGATCGTTGCGACGTTGCAACCCCCTGCACGCTGGTTCCCGGAATGCCGGAGGTGGAGCTCATCGGTTCTGTTGGCGATGAGGACCCATTCACCTTCGATGTGTCCGCGGTGGATCGGATCATCGAGATCCTGGCGGAGACCGAGGACGACGCAACCACCCCTCTTCAGCTCGAGCTTGCCCTGTTCGGACCGGGCGGCGAAGCCCTGGTCAACCGAAGGTCGGACCGGGCGGGTCGAGGACAACAGGTCCGAATCCAGCTGCGCGCACCCTCCGCGGGCACCTACCGGCTCCTCGTGCGTGACGTTGGCGGCGACAGCGTAGATCGATTCAAGGGTTACACAGTAAGCCTAGATGTCTTCGATGACATGGACCTCAACGAGCCCAACGACATCGAAGCCGACGCCACCCTCCTGACCCTGGGGGTTGAGGTTCAAGGGGCTCTGACCACTCAGGGGGATCTCGACGTCTACGTTTTCGACGCGACGGCAGGGGGGCGGCTCGAGATTCTTTTGACGCCGCCGGCCAACGCCGAGGCTCGGCATCGATACATGCTCTATGGTCCGGGCGGAGACCTCCGCGCGGAATCTGTGCAGCCGGATGGCGACGCGCCGTGGCCTGCGGAAATTCGAAAAGTAGGGTCCGCCGGAGGCCGCTTTCGTCTCGTCGTGGATGCCGAGGACGGCGGGGGAGACCGGCGGCCGTACCGTCTTCGGGTCCAGGAGCTCAACGAGCCGGATGCCTTCGAGGGCCTGAACGGCAACGATGTCGCTGGTGATGCAACGGAAATTGCGGTGGGTACGGTCGCGCAGGGCTACGTGGCCACCACCGCCGACGTAGACTGGTACGCCGTCCAGATCCCTTCCGCCTCGCCGGCGCAGCCCACGATCCTGGCGGCTCGCGTCCAGATGCCCATAGCTTCGCCCGTAAACCTTCAGCTGACCCTTTACGAGCCCGACGGGACGACCTTGGTGTGCGAGCGTCGAGATGGAGACGCGTGCCGGGCGCAGCGCTTCGTGCGGACCAGCACCCTGGGGCCCTCGAGTCTGTCGACGGCCCATCCCGTGATCGCCCCCGGGCGATACCTGGTCGCGATACGTGACTTCCAGGACAACGCGACCGAGACCGCCAGCCCTTATCAGCTCACGGTGAGTCTCCCCACGGATACGGACGCCAACGAGACCTATCTCGCAGGGAGTCGGGCCGAGGCCGTCCTCGTTCCGGCCGCGACGGCCACCACCGGAACCACGATAGAGTACCCCTGGGTGGAAGGCGTGATTGCGTACGTCAACGATGCCGACTGGTATCGCTTCGACGTGCCGGGACCCGTGGGGGCCTCTCCGGGTCAAAACGGAGACTGGCTCGTGCAGTTTGAACTCGAGATGCCGGGTCCCACCCCGGTGGAGCTCAATGCCTTCTTCTTCGGTCCCGAAGGATCCGGTCGTGAGCGCTACCGAGGATTGGGCCAGCGCTGTCGTAACCCTAGTCCTGACGACCGAGACTTCTGCCAGTGGCCAGATGCCGACAATGGCCTCTCGGTGAACTTCAGCACCACCCTCGGCTCGATGTCTGGGGACTGCTTCGTGGTCTTTCGGGAAGTCACCGGAGCGGGATCTCATTTTTGGCGCCTGACTGATCTCGACGGCGATGACTTCGATCCAGGCGCTCGCTACCGCTTCCGAATGAGGCTCACCGCGGGATGCCCGGGGAATAGCGCCTGTGCTGGCCGATTCCTGCAAAACGGTCAGGATCTATGTGGCCGCCCCTAGCTTCAGCGCCCGGACCGACACACGGAGAAAACAAACGTATGGGAAGAACGACGCCTGCTCTCGCGGCCCTCGTGGGGCCGCTCCTTCTGACCTCCGCGGCTTGCGGCGATGCCGATACTGAGTTCGAGCAGCCGCAAATTGTCCCCCAGAGCAACGTGCTCTGCCTGTCTTACGACGAGGTGCCGGCTCAAGAGAGAAGTACCCACTTCGTCCAGTTGACCAATCTCGGACGCGACGCGCTCGAGATCGAAGGCGTCGAGGTTCTGGACGACGGTCGAAGCGCTTTCGCGGTGGACGAGATGCGCACCGAGGAACTTGAGAACTGCCCATTCCCCTGCCGAGTTCGCACCGATCAGGACGTGTTCCTTCGCTTTTTCTACACGCCCCCTTCTCCAGGGTGGGATCACGCGACGCTCCGGGTGACCTCGAACGCGCAGAACTATCCAAATCTGCGGCTCTTCGTTCTCGGCAAGTCTCGGCCCGTCAGCCTGCCGGTCTCCGAGCCCTACGACGCCGGTCCCAAGCCGGAGGCTGCCCGGGCCGACGACGGGACGGAGGCATGTCCAGACCCGACCTGAGCGCCCCGAGCCAGGCTGCGTTTTCCGTCAGTACTCCAGGCGAAGATGCACCCCGCGCGGGCCTATGCCCACGGCCGTAAGGGCGCGGTAGCGGTCGGGGTCGTCTCCGGTCAGGAACAGGACCGCAGAGCCGAGTGCAGCCGCGCCTCCGAGGACGGTGGCTCCGAGGGCAAGAGTGTCGAGCGTTTCGATGTCGTCGACTTCGTCAAGGACTTGATTCTGAAAGCCCAGGTTGGTGGGGCAGAGCTCGCCGGGTCGAGCCCCAAGCCCGGCGCAGGCCTCGGCGTCCGCGGACAGCCATCCACGGCGCTCCAAGTCGTCGAAGCGAGCATCAGCCACGAGAGCGAGGACGAGGCCGGTCCCGATCAGGGCCACGCCTGCCCCCGCGGTAAGCCAAGCGGCCGTCCGAACGTTGCGTGCTGACTGCTCGTAGCTGGCGACGAAAGCCTGGCTCGGCACGAGGGCGACCGGGGCCACCGTGGCCTGGCCGGGCTCGAGATCGACGGTTCGGGCCCATGAGAGAAAGCCCTGCTTTTGAACCACGACCTCGTGGGGCCCCATGGCCAACTCCAATCGTCCGGGCAAAGGCGTGATGCCCGAGAGACGTCCGTCGATGGTGACTTCTGCGCCCGGCTCGCGACTCTCGATAACGAGATACCCGGTACGGTCGGTAAGCAGGGGCTGGACCAACCTTCGCGTGGCTCTCGCGGTTTCCTCGAGCAAGGCCCCTGCGCCCGACACCTGTGCACGGGCCCGGTTGACCGCTTCCGCGCGACCAATATCCAGAAGGACGAGGCTGAGGCTGTAGGGGTCTCCGAGGCGCGAGACTTCGCCGTAGACGAGGTACTCAACCCCCAGGGCGCCACCGATCTCGGCCAGACACGCGGCGTCGGCCTCTCCCGTGCACTGCTGCCGCGTCTGCTCGAGCTGCAGCATGCGCTTGATGTCTTCTCGGGTGATGACCCGGAACACGCGAAGGCTGTTCAGAGCGTTGGCGACCTCGGTCGCCAGAGCGGCGGCGGCCGCGGGCTGAACCCCGCGGGGCGTGAGGTCCATCACCGCGATAGGCACACGCCGATCGGCTCGGGCGGAGCCAGGCGCGAACACCGTCGCAAGGCCCAACGCCATCGCGATCGTACGCACCTCGCGAAGCTAGCACGCCCGGACGAGGTGGGACCTACGTCGGGCGTACGGCGCTAGAGCCGGTTCGAACCGTCAGTTTCCCGAACCAATGACCCGCGCGCGGATAGCTGAAAACTCGATGGCGAGCGAGTAGCCGTCGTCGATCTGAGGGGTGGCCGCACAGCTCGCGGGGTTGCTTTGATCGGCCGGCGGCACCTCGGTTCCGCGGCAGTTCGACGAGGCGAAATCGCACTGAACACCGAGTCCGCGCCCGTCACAGCATCGGTCGATGGTGGAGTCGCCGTTGATGTCATATAGACACTCGGCCCCGTCCAAATCGAGATCGATGTCGGGCTGAGGGCCCAGAAGTGAGACGACGAGGTCCAGCAAAGTACTGTCGCTGAACTGGCCCGGACAGCGGGGGTCATTCTGCGACTTGCAGTACGGGTTTTGGGTGTTGAAGAGGGTCGTCGCGGGGAGCGCCCCGCCGATCAGCCCCTTCTCCAAGGTGCCGAGGTCGCGACCGATGCGTCCACTCAGGAGCACATTTTCCAAACGGACGACCGGGTGTGGCTCCTGACCTACGGTGAGCGTGAACTGGATGGGGACGGGGGCGAGCGAACGGAAGCGGCCACGGTCGAGCTCGGCCGGAGCCCGGGCTCTGGCCTGGGCGGGAGGACTCACGAGGCTCTCGGCGTTGATTCGGAACTCGCAGCACGTGTCGTGACCGGGCGGCACGGTGAAGTTGTTGGCTGCGAAGAACGGCTCATCGGCGTCCTCTGCGCCATAGATTTTGACCGTGAAAGACTCGTCGTAGCCCGTATAGGGGTCATCATCGAGACCGGCGAACTCGATAAGAAGGAGCGACTCACCCCCTAGGAGACCTTGGCGAATCTGGTCATTGGCGAGGTCACCGATCGGCCAAAGGACGTTGTCCACGCACCCGTCGTCTGTGCATTGCCCGTCGATATCGAAGCCGCGGTCGCGATCGGCCAGAGCGATCTGTTCGACGATGTAGGCGTAGCCGGCCCCTGGGGGATCGTCCCAGCCTTCGATGCTTCTCGGTCCACCGCCTCGCGGTGCTTCGGTGACAAGACCCTCTCCGAACGGAATGTCCGAAGCTCCTCGGCACCGTCCGCTGCCTGAACAGTACAGTCCAAGAGGTTTGCAGGCGGTGGGATTCTCACGGCACTCCGGTGGATTCCGGCAGTCTTCGTCCGTAAAACAGTCGCGTTGGCAGCGCCCTGTGACCTGATCGCAGTAGCCCGCCCCGATACAATCGAAGTCGCCTTGACAAGCTGTCTGGCATCCGGGGCCCGCCCACATCCCCGCGAGAATCGCGAAGCAGGAGGCTGCGAAGGCGCTCGCCGCCGGAAGGAGAATGCGTCCAGCCTTCTCGGCAACAGAGTCCTCGGCCATACCCCGCGAGACCCTAGCAGCGACGACCACGGTCCGCCATGGCGTACCGCGATTCCGTGATTGAAAGCGCGGAGCGGGATTCACGCCCGCGCCTGACTCCCGGTTGTGAGAGCGCAGGTCGCCGAGTAAGTTCCGACCGTGCCGCGGATAAACCTCCCTGGGGGCACCGCCAGCGCGGGTCTCGCCATCGTTTTCGGCGCCGCGATTCTTCTGACTCCAACCTGGGTGAGGGGTCAGGGGCTCTCGGCGGAGTGTCGGTCGAACCCCTACTTGCCGAGGGCGAAGGATCAGTATGACCGGCTCGAGTTCGACCCGGCGGCGCGCACCCTCCAGAGGGCGGTGGAGCATGCCCGAAACTGCCGGCGCGATCTCGCCGAGATCTATCGCTTGAAGGCTTTTATCGATGCGGTCAACGCCGAGCGTGAGCGATGTCAGCGAGCTTTCGAAATCCTCCTCGCGCTCGAACCGGCCTACATTCTCCCCAGCGATGTTCCTCCGAAGATCAAGAACTGCTTCGAGGATGCCCTGGAGGTTCCGGACGATCGTCGAACCCTCCGGCTCGATCATGTCGCTCCCGGGACGGTCGCGCCGAACGCTCCCGTCGCGATGCCGGTGCAGGTGGAAGATCCGCTACGTCTCGTGGACCGGGTGCAGGTCTGGTTTCGCCGGACCGGCGTCGAAGTCTATACCACCGTGAGCGCTCGTGCCGACGATGCGGTCTCCGTCGTCATTCCGGCGTTGTCGCTGTCCCCAAGTAAGGACGGCTACGCGGTGGAGTATTTCGTACGGGCCGTAGACCGCTGGGAGGGCACCTTGGCCGAGGTGGGTGGGCCTCGACAGCCCCTTCGATTCGGCGTGGAGCCAGGGGGCGTCGGCGGAGACGTCACCTCCGAGTGGTGGTTCTGGACCGTCCTCGGGGTGCTCGCCGTGGGCGCCGCCGCGACGGCGGTGGTGGTCGCGCAGGGCGAGGGCGGACGCCTGCCCGTAACCCTCGTGGACGGAGGCGTCGCTCCGTGAAGCTACAGGGTCGCTGGGGAAGCGTCGGGTCTCTCCTGATCCTTGTCTGCGGTTGCTCGGGGACTGAGGAGTCGATTCGAGTGGTCTTTCCGGACGCAGCCACCCAAGACGCCACCGGATCACTGTCGATCACGGTGTTCGAGCCCTTCATCGACGAGCCGGGCGAGATTGGGCGTTTCCTCGCCTGCGACGAGGTGGGCACCTTTTCGCCTGCGGCGATCCTTACTCCCCTCGGACTGGGCGGGGCGGGCACCGGTCAGGTAGGTGTCGCTCGGAGCTCCATCGATTTCGCCAACGGCTTTTCGGCGGAGGTCGACCTGCCGATTTTGTCCGAAAGTACGCGCAATCCTTGGGGAGCGGTGACCGTTCTTGTCGAGGCGCAAGGGGATGTCCTCGAACGATCGGGTCAGCGGCGAACCGAAACGCTCGCAGATGGCTGCCGCTGCGTCCGTACGCTCGAAGGCTCTCACTCCGATCGGGAGCTCGACGAGAGAGTCAAACAAGCATGTGCGCCGCTCGGTGCGGCTGGACCCTCCGGCCCAGCGATCGAGCTGGGGCCGGTGGCTTCCCGCGCGTTTCCCCTGTCAGTGTGTGCAAGCGCTCAGGTCAATGGGCCTATCGGAGCGGTGACGGTGCCTGGCGCTTTGGCCTGTTTGCGTCCCGTGCTTTGCCGCCAGGATCCGACCGCACGCGATTGCTTCGAGTGCGACGGGGCTTGTCCGGAGCTCGACGCGCTCGGAAGGGTGCCGGTGCTGTTCGAGCTCGAGGGGGGAGGACTGGGCTCACGCTCCTTTCTCACTGTGACCGACAACTCGGGTGTCGCTGAGGCGCAGGTTGACTTGTCGGACTGCCAAGGAGACTTCGAGATGACGGCGCGGGTACTTGGGCGACGAGATGAGCAAATAAGGTTGCAGGGAAGCTGTGTCGAACCCCCCCCGCCCTTTCAGTGCATAGGAGAGATCCCTCTCGGCGATGTCGGACCGGTCACATCCGTGACCTCGGTCCCGGGGCCGCCCGGACAGGTGGACGCCGTGGCGGTGCTACAGACCTCCGATACGACCGACGACGCGGTCGTACAGGTCTTCGATGTGGGAGCTGGCTCAATCCTCGCCACCGCGGCGTTTCCCGGCGAGGACGCAAGGGGGATTCTCGGATTCGAGTACGGGGACGGACGCTCTCTACTTGCGGTGGCCACGGGTCGCTCCGGCATACCGACCGTGAGGGTGTTCGAGTGGGATGGGACCAACATCACGAGCGCGGCCACGCTTACGACGCCGTGTCCCACCTGGACGTGTGGAAGCCTCGCTCCATGTTCGCCGGGGGGATGCCCATCCGGCGAGGCCTGTCACGAGGGGCGTTGCGTCCTTGAAGGGGTGGGCGATGCCGAATGCACGGCTCCCGAGCCGGTCCGCTGCAGCTGTCAGCTGGCCGTGAACTTCGCATCCCGCATCGTCTTCACCACGACCGATATAGATGAGGACGGTCGAGCCGACCTCGCTGCCGCCTCGACCGCGGGAACGCCCATCACGACCTGGTTGTCGAGCGGAGGGCAGGGGGGCGCTCCCTACACGGATGGTGCCTGTCGGTGCAGCCAGCACGCCAAGGTGCCTACCGAGATCGCTTTTGGTCGGCTCGGAGGAAATGATGCTGAACAGCCCTCCCTTCCAGACCTTGCTCTCGCGGAGACCGGAGGCAGTTTTCTCGTCTACGGTCAGGAGAACTCGAACCCTGGCACCCTCTTGCAGTGCGGGCCGGCGCTTCGCTTCGGGGAGATTCAGCTAGCGCGTCGGGTGAAAACGGGACGGCTGTCGTGCCCGCGCGGCGCCCTCGGGGATCCGTGTTCACGCTACGATGACCTGGTGTTGATCTCGAATCTCCGTCTAGACGCCACGACCATGGGGGCCGGCCGTATCCGCATGGTGTTCGGCGGCCCCTATACGCTCGAGATTCAAGACGACGTGTTCTCGATGCCGGGTCGATGGGGTGAGGTGTATCCGCGTGCTCCGGCTTCAGATCCGAGAGACGTCGACATCATTGACGTCAACGTCGACGGCCACGAGGACCTGGCCGTCCTCTACGCAAACACCCGCGAGATACGCGTTTGGCTCGGCAAGTCTAATCGCGGGTTTGGGGAGCTGGCCGAGCCCATAGACATCGATCGTTGTGAGGTGGGTCTTGGCTCCTTCACGAACTGCGCGCCTTTGCCCGAGCTCGCAGTGCCGGACCTCGACGGCGACGGCGGGGCAGACTTGGTGGTGGTGTGCGACGCTTTGGATCAGCGGGCCCGACTGCGCTCCTTTCGTTCTTCGCGCTGACTCTCGGGGTGGGCTGCCGACCCTCGTCGGGCTCGGTAGAACTTCGCTTTCCCAATGAGGCAGCACGGCGATCCGCGGTTCGGATTGCTCTGGAGTTCTTCGATCTCGACGGAGGCGTGGTGGGGTCGGCCAGTCGCACCTGTGCCGACTTCCTCGGGCGGGTGGGGAGCGGTGAAGAGCCTCCGGGAACGCCTGCGCAGGTCTTTTTCGAGTGCGACCCGGAGCCCTCGGGATTCTGCGCCGAGTCGTGGTTCGAAGAGGGGCAAGCCCTCCCCGTCGAGCCGGGGCGGCACGTGGTCTTCGTGCAGGTGTTTTCCACCAAGTCCGAAGGCGTCCCACCCTACCTGGAGGGCTGCAATGCAGACTTTGATACGGGCGACAGCGGGGACGGCAGCCAGCGGGTTCCCGTCAATCTGCAGTTTGTCCTGCCGGAGAGCGCTCGTCTCGTCCTCGCAGGCTCCAATCGTCTGACGGCCTCGCCGGGAGCTACGCCCTCCAGCGGTCTTCGCGTCCGGGTGCTCGCAGACGCCCCTCGGTTTCAGAGGGTCACGTTTGGCATCCCCGGCATCCCGGTCCGTTTTATACCCGCAAGTGGAGCTGCGGTGGGCGCCGCGAGCCCGGGCGCAGCGTTGACGGCCGAGACCCTCCAAGAGGGACTCGTCGAGGTTCCAGTGACGGTGCCCACTGAGCCCGGCGTCGGAGAGGTCATCGCGGAGGCCGCGATCCCCAACATCCGGGGCAGCGTTCGATTCATCGCGAGTGCCCTTGCCCCGATTCAAATGGAGAGCCTAAGTGCGCGCCTCGTTGGGGTCGGGGTTCCTCGCGCGGTCGCGCTCGGCCCGCTGGAAGCCGGTGGGGCGCCCCATCTGGTGGTGGTGGGATGCGACGATGGCGGGACCGAAGGGGCCTGCCCGGTGTCTGGCGCACCGGAAGGACCTCCGGGGGTCACCCGGGCGCTGATCTTGACCGATCTCGAAGGACCGCTCCGAGAGGTGCCGCTCGACTCGAGTGAGCTGGGGATCCTCCCCGCTGATGTCTTCATTGCTCCTGTAGGGCCCAACGGATCGTATCGCGCCGGCGTTGTGAATCAGCGCAGGGTGGACTGCAAGGATCGGGTGTGTACCGATCCTGAGAGTTGCCCTTGCTGGACCCTACAGTCAGGGACTCCATGCCCCTGTGAGGGCGCAGAGATCCGATACCTGTCTCGCAACGGCGGGTCCGTGGAGTTGGAGGGACGGCTGACCCTCACCGCCTCAAATGCGATAGCAGCCGCGCCTTACACGGCGTCCGGCGCGAGGAGTGCGTCTCGAGTGGCGGTCGCAGGCCAAGGTCGAAGCAAGAACGAGCGCCCCTGCGCCGAAGGCAATGCCTGTCTCGAGTATCGAGATTGCCGCACCCAACCGGAGCTGTGCGGCTGCCCTCCGGAAGAGCAGTGTGATTGTCCGAACTGCGGGGTTGTGCCGTCGCCCCGCTGTGTTGCTCGGGATCGGATGGTCGATATGGCGGGTTTCATCGAAGACCGCTTGGTCAACCACCTCGGGTGTCAGATGCGGCGGGTGGACTGCAACAAGGGTAACCAGACGGGGAGCTGCGCTTGTCTGGACGCGGCCAAGACGGGCGCGCGATGCGGAGGGGATCCTGGTCGTGATGCCTGCGGCTGCACCGTCCCTCGGCGGGTCCGGGTGGGGCCCAAGAATGCGACCTCGCTGCCGATCGACGTCGCGGTGGGACGTTTTGACGCCGACGATGATACGGACATGGTGGTGGGTTCGAGAGCGGGGTTGGAGCTCTTCGTCGGAGGCGCAGAGACCTTCGCATGGTCGGACAGGCCTTTTCTGAACGCTTCGATCGACTTTGTCGCTGCGGCCAACCTCGATCCGGCCGCAGAGTTCGAGCGGGGCGGCCCGCCGCTCGATGACGTGGTCTGGGCCGCTCAGGGCGCGTGCACTCGGGGCGTGGCCCAAGAGGAGCAGTGCCCCGTGATCGAGTCCGCTCCGGACGCAGGAGGCTGTTTTGGAGTCTATGTGAGCGATGGGGTGAGCTCGCTCTTCACCGACGTGAACGAGCGAGCCGCCCAGCGCTGTCGACGGTGGGACCTGGGTGCGGCCCCGGTGGGGATGTGCCTCGGCGACTTCGACGGCTCGGGCACCGTCGACTTGGCCCTGGGAACGGAAGGGGCAAGCCATATTGACGTTCTCCTCGGCGATGGCTGGGGAGGCGTGGTTTTTCCTCCGGTGGAGGTGCCCCTACCGCCGGAGGCGGTCACAGGTCCCATGACCTGCGGCGACACCGATGGCGATGGTCGCGATGAAATCGTCGTGGTGGACCGAGACGGAGACCTGACCCTCTTGAGGACCATGCTGCCATGACGCTTGGGGTGGCCTCGCGTCGCCGGCCGCGGCTTCGCGTGATGACAGTTCCGCGCGTTTGGATCGGGCTTTCCCTTTTGAGCGTACCGGCGGCCTTTACGGTGGGGCTACTGGCCGGCCGATGGACGGCACCCGCTCCATCGTTGGCCTGGACAGAGCTTCCACCGGCGCCTCGTTCGGGGCGAGACGTACCCCCGGCAGCCCCGTCCGTCCCCGCGTTGGGCCCACCCCCCGAAGTTGAGCGCGAGCCAGAGACACAGGCCGAGCTGGGGACGAGGTCCATCGCGGAACGGCGGGCTGAAGGGCCCCAGACTGAGCATTCGATCTCGGAGTCGGGTCTCGAGACCCAGTCGGCGTCTCCAGCCGGTCCTAAAAGCGAGGACGACCGCAAAGCTCGGACCCCTATTTCGTACGCGAGGCGAGCGCCGCGGAAAGGGTTCGGACTTCAAGTGGCCGCCCACCGCTCCCTTGCTGAGGCGGAAGCCTTCTTGCGTATCCACGCCTCTCGCCTTGCCCCTCTTGCCCCGATCCACGTCGTTCGGCGAAAGATCGGAGGAGAGGAGTGGTTCCGAGTGCGCGTAGGGCTCTTCCCGGAGAGAGCCCGCGCGGTCGCGGCGGCGGCGCGGCTGCCCGCCCCGCTCGCCGGAGCCATGGTGGTTCGTTACCGGTGACGCTGCTCTGGCTTCGAGGACGATCTCCCCCCTGGTCGGGTTTTGTGAGAGGTGCCGAGGCCAAGGTGGACGCTGAAACCGACGTCACGTCTATGCGGGCCGTCAGGTCCGCAGCCGTCCGGGCCGAGCCCCGCGCCCTCGTGTACGCGGGCTGGCGAGACGCCCGCGGTGGGGCAGCGCCGGAGGAGGTATTTGCTCACCTCGCGGAAGCGGTCATCGGCATCGGGGCGGCCGCCCTGGAGCTTAGTTGTCCGCTCGTTTTCATCAGTCATCCGCGCATATTCGGGGGGCTCGCGGCTCGATGGGGGGAGGATGACAACCCGCTCCCGGAGGACGAGCTCGGAGAAGCCTGGCTTCGTGGAGAGCAATTTGCCTTGCGGACGGTGCCGGGTCGGGCGCTGGTGGTCCGGGCTGGGCCGGTCATTCCTACGCAAGCCGGCGAGGCGCGGGCCGCGCTTGCATCGTTGGGGGCGGTTGGGGCTCGCCGGGTCACGCCGGTGTCGGACTACGATCTGGGACGGTCGGTGCGATCCCTCCTCGAGGCCGAGGCCACCGGCGTGGTGCACGTCGCCGGTCCCGAGGTTTCGGAGCAAGAGGTGTGGAGCGGCTGGGCCGAGGCCCTGGGCGAGCCGTCCCCCTCTGAAAGCGGACCGGTTCGCCCGAGCTGGGCTCTTCGATCTGAGAAGGGGAAGGCGATCCTGGGCCATCTCTCTGCACCCAGCTACCCGGCCGGAGCCGAGGGGGCCTCGGTCGATCCGCCGGCGGCGTTGCCAGCCGTCCCGGAGGCCTCTCGCTCGCCGGGCGTTCGCATCACGACCCTATGGCGCGGGGAGCTCCCAGGGGGGGAGGTCAGACTCCATCGCGACCTCTCGGTGGTCCGCCTCGAGGCTGGCCAAGCTTTCGATGTTCAAGCTGGCCAAGGTGTCTCCGTGAGATCGGGCAAGCTCGTCCTCGAAGTGGAGGGAGACGAAGATCGGGTGATTCGAGAGGGGACGCGCATAGATACCTCGCGGTCGGCGCGGATCGTGGCTGTTGCCGCAAGCGAGGCCATCGTCGACCGGGGAACGTCCGGTTGACGCCTGCCCTGCTGATGGGCGCGTTGGCGGCGGCGAGTCCCTTGGTGCTCGACTGGCCGTCTGTCGGGGGCTGTCCAACCGCCGACACGGTCGCCGCCCGAGTGGACGAGCTGGTGGGAGGCGCCCCTTCGGAAAAGGTACGCCTTAGGGCTGAAGTGCATCTCTTCGAGAGCGCGGAAGGATGGGATGCCGAGCTGACCTTGGTCACCGCCGAAGCTCGCTCCCACCGCCGCTTGGAGGCTCCGTCCTGTACTGCGCTCGGCGACGCGGTCGCCGTGATCCTCGCCCTAGCATTGGACCGAGCTCCGATTCTGAGGACTCCCATCACGAAGGCGGTCGGTGAGGATGTCGTTCTTCGGAGTCGGGTGTCTTGGGAGGTGTCCGCGCAGGTGGTGACGGGCGCGGGGCTACTTCCCGGCTGGAGTTCGGGCGTCACCCTTCTTGCACGATGGCGGTTCAGACGGGGGTTGGGCATTGGCCTTGGAGCCTCCGCTTGGCTTCCCACCACCGCTGAAACAGAGCTTGCGTTTGCCCGCGTTGGGCTCTTGGCCGGTGAGGTCGCCATCGGCCAAGCGCTCTCCGTCGGCGCCGTCGAGCTTCGGCCCGAGGTTCGCGTTGAAATCGGGCGCTTGGATGTTCAGGGCAGAACCACGCGCTCCTCGCCGAGGTCAGCGGCAGCCCTCCACGTTGCCGTCGGGGCGGGCCTGGAGGGAGCCGTGCCGCTGACCGGCCCGCTGTGGGCGTGCGGTCGCGTCGGCGCCTACCTCGCCGGCGCCCGGCCAGAGGTGGTCGTGGAGGGGGTGGGTCGGCTTTACCGCCCCGCATTGGGCTCCGTTCGCATCGCCTTGGGGTTTGAGCTCCGCTTCGGGGAGCCCCCTCGACGTTTTTGATGACGGAATGGGACGTCCAGGGCACCCAGCAACCAGGAATGGCGGTCGCTGCGATGGACATCGACCGCGTGGAGCGGGACGTGCCCGCTGAGCCGGAGACCTTCGAGGACATCTACGATGCCTACTTCGACTACGTTTGGCGCTCGCTCCGTCGTCTCGGGGTGCCGGAGGTCTCAGCCGACGACGCCGCCCAGGACGTCTTCGTCGTGGTGCATCGCCGCCTCGGAGACTTCGAAGGTCGCTCGACCCTCAAGACCTGGTTATTCGGGATTGCCCTCCGTGTGGCCCGGTCTCACCGTCGACGCCTCGCCCGAAAGGGCCATGTTGATCCTCTCCCCCCTGACGTACTCAGTGAAGAGTCGGACCCAGAGGCCGAAGTGGAGAAGCGGAAGGCGATCGGCGTCCTCGATGCATTTCTCAACTCTCTGGATGAGGATAAGCGCGCCGTCTTCGTGCTCGCGGAGATCGAGCAGATGACGGCGCCCGAAATCGAAGCCGCCCTTGGGGTGAAGCTCAACACGGTCTACTCGCGGCTTCGAGCCGCGCGGAAGGCATTCGAAGCCGCTGTCAAACGGCACCTGGCTAAGGAGCGATAGGGAGGCATGGAACACCTCAGTCCCCAAGCGAGAGCAATGCTCGACCAGGCCCTCGACAGCTACGCCCCCTCGGCGATGGCTAAAGCAAGGGTCCGCGCCGAGCTTGCGGCGGCGATCGGGGCCCCACCTCGTGCGGCCGTGCTGGAGGCCGAGAAGACACTCACGGGCAGTGCCGCCTCAGGCCCTCTTGCGGCCTTGGGACTGGCCAGTGCGGGCTTAGGGCTCACCCTTCTATTCTCCGCCCTGTCGTCCGAAGATCCCGCGGTCGAGCCCTCCATGACCGAGGCGGTATCGACAGGGGCCTCCTCCTACGCTCAGATCCGCTACGCCGCGACCTCGCCGGCCGAGCCGTCGCCGCGGCATCGAGCGATCGTACCGGTCCGGGCAACGCCCCAGCCGGCAGCTCCGGTCGCGCGCGAGGTTCAGCCCTCCGAGCCACCCGAGGCCCCCCAGACAGAGGCCAGGTTTGGGTCTGAGGTTTCTTCTCTAGCCGAGGAGGCTCGCCTTCTCGGAGAAGCCCGAGCCGCCCTGCGAGATGGTCAACCCGAATTGGCGCTCAACAGAGTGGATGAGCACGCCCGTCGGTTCTCGGCCGGCGCACTCCGAATCGAGCGCTTCGCCGCCGAGGCGCTGGCGGCCTGCGCGCTCGGCGACGCCGCGCGAACCGCCCGGGCGGAGGCTGAACTCCGGCGCCTAGATCCCGGCTCACCTCATCTAAAGCGCGTCGAGCTCTGTCGCTGAGTCCTTAGCAGGCGGAGCGGTAACGTATTCGCACCTGAGAACCGGCCGCGGGAAGCGCCGTTCCTTGGAAGAAGACCGTTCTCGTCGAGGCTTCGAAGCGCCAGCGACGGGCGCCCGAGACAGGGTCGAAGCTGTCGACGGGGCGCCCGTCGACTTCGACCGAGATCGTCTCTGGCGAGATTGGCTCCCGAGACAGCGCGAAGCGATCCTGAAGTCCGAAGCCTGCACCTCCCAGTCGAAAGAGCACATCGTAGTCATCGAGATCGCAAATGGATGAGAGTGCGCCTCCGGTGAGCGCTGAGGCGGCCGCGTAGCGGGTGGCCGCGCCGGCTTCGCCGGGGCAGCCTCCAGGCGGAGGGGGAACCACACCGTGAAGAAGAAGGCGCTCCTCACCGCGCCGATCGAAGCTCTCACGTAGGCGGTCCACCCATTCCCCGGGCGTTCCCCCGGAGCGGTCGTCATCGAGAGCGACGACGATGATCACGACGGACGCGTCGGCCCGGGCAAGCCCGGCTTCGAGCACGGCGCCGGCTGCGGCCAGACCCGCGGTCACCGTGCTCCCCGAGGTACCCGCCTCTACCTGGTTTTGAAACGAGGTCTGCAGCTGAGCCGTCCGGGCGGTGAGGGGAGGCCCTCGGAGTTGTCCATGGTCCGCGGGGTCGGTCGTGGTGACGAGGATTCTCCAGTCGGCTCCGATGCCGGCGGCGGCTTGCAGAAAGACCGGAAGAGCCGAGGCGAGCTCGAGCTGTTCGTCAGCCAGAGGACATCCGCTGAGCGCACAGCCGTTCTGAACGACGAAGAGCAGGTCGATTTGCGGTTGTCCCTGAAGGCTCTCGTCCTCCCGTCGCGGGCTGAGTTGTCCTTCGCCGACAACGAGAACGGACTGGGGACCGACAAAACGGTCATGCATGAGGCGAAGCTCGGTGAGGGCGGGGCCGGTCGAGAGGGGGGCGAAGGTGAGGGCCAACGGGAGCTCCTCACCGGCCCCGAGGCTTTGCGGGAGGGAAGGAGGCGAGAGACGAAAGCTCGGCTCTGGGTCGAGCTCGGCCTGGGCCA
>JBCBRU010000118.1:0-17835 GCA_039819565.1 Myxococcota bacterium
CAGATCCGAAGGCGAGCTCGGTGTGGGCGGAGCTCTTCGGGCGGTGGGACCTCCGGCATCTCGGCGTGATGCTCGAGGCCCGGCTCGACGATCTGAAAAGAGGCGGCCAGGTTGAAGATCGGGCGCCCCTTCTGGATGGCCACGACGCGACGGGTGGTGAACGACTTTCCGTCCCGAATGCGATCCACTTCGTAGACGATCGGCTCAGACGAGTCTCCCGGCCTCAGGAAATAGGCATGAAGGCTGTGCACGGGACGCTCGGAGGGGACGGTCTGTACGGCCGCGGAAAGCGCCTGGCCCAGCACCTGCCCTCCAAAGACGCGACCCCACCCGAGATCCTGGCTCTGGCCTCGGAAGAGGTTGACCTCGATGCGCTCGAGCCTGAGCAGCTCGATCAGATCGCTGAGCACCGACACGGGCGGGGCATACCGCAGCGGGGCCTCGGCGCCGAGCCCTCGATTTCGCCTCAGCGCAGTTGTCCGCCCGCCCGAACCTTCTCTACCACCTCGTCGATCCGGCGGGCTCGGGTCTCCGCCCTCTTAGCCGAGCTCACGCGATGAGCCCACGCCCGCCGCTTCCCTGCAGACAGCTCCGCCCACACCGAGCTCGCCTTCGGATCTGCAGAGATCGCCGCCTCCAGTTCGGGCGGGACCTCGACCTCCTCAGGATCGGCCAAGCGAAACCTCACCTCCACGCGATCTCCTTCGCCCACCTTCAGCGTACGCAAGAGAGCTTTCGAGAGCATCAGGTACCAGCGGCCCTTCGAGGGCTGCCAAGCCCCCTGAAACGGGAACTCCCCTCCATCGAAGGCATCGTCGTCCTGGCCGGTCTCGGCCCGGGACACCTCCGCATCGACACGCAAGCGCGGGGAACCTTCAAAGGGCAGCTCGCCGACGAGCTCGGTGGGAAGATAAACGACGGTGTAGGCGTAGCGACCGAGATCGTGTTTGGCGACCTCCGCCTCGAAGCGGTGGGTGTAAAAGAGCATGGTCAGTCCGGCTCACAGGAAGCTTCCAGGCTTTGGGTCACCAGCTCGTCCCCGAGCTCCAGTTTTTCGGCCACTTCGCGGAGCACCATGCGCTCTTCGGCCTGAACCCGACCGTCGGCGCGGGCCACCAGACAAAGATCTCGGAGCACCTGCATCCGACGCGCATGAGGCACGTGTTCCACCGCCTCTTCGGTCCGACTGTCGAGCGTACCCGCCACCGCCTCGGGATCGATGCGCGGGCTCCAGCTCCCGGGACCAAAGAGACGCTCGAAAGCCTCGATCTCCTCCTCTACGATGGGTTTAGAGGCGTGCATCAGGGCTACCGCAGCGGCGAAAAGCAAGCGTCGCATCATCTCTGAGACCTCGCTCTTGTCCTCCAGATAGCTCGGCTCCATGAGCGCCATCAGCCGCTGGACTTCGCTCTCCAGGGTCTCCTTGGAAGCCCCTCCCTCCATGACGAAGGCCGACTTCTGAAAGCGCTCCAGGGCCTGCACCCTCAGGGGGCTAAAGGGGTGGGTCGAAAACCAGTCGGACCGAGCTCCGCGCTGCACGGTCTCGCCCTCGGCCTGCATATCGCTCACCTGGGCCGCCAAAGCCTCGAGGTCGAGCTCGATGAGGTCGTTGCGGCGAAGCCCACTCGCGAGTCGAAAGAGCGCCTGCGCGACGGCCCGGAAGTCTTTCTCTGCACACAACGCCCCGGCTCGGTCGGCCGAGATCTCCGCGTAGCGCGACCAAGCGAAGAGGCGCAGGGCGAGCGCAGCGGGCGGACGGGCGTCGCCGCGAAGGATGAGACCGATGGGAATATCGTGATGGCCGTACAAATGATGGCCCAGCTCATGCCCCACCACAAAGGCCAGCTCCGGCCCTTCGAAGGCCTCCAGCAGGCTGGATGAGAACATCAAGAAGAGACGACCCGCTTCCGGTTTGACGCAGGCGGCGTTGAAGCTCGCGCTCGGATAGACGTAGGTCTCGGTGTCGATCTCGACCCCCAGACGGTCTCGGCATCGCTCCACGGCACCGTGAAGGGCGGGCGACATGGAGGGCGTAACCCTGAGCGAAGTGGCGAGCAACTGCCGACGCGTACCGGTCGGGCCCTCTTCCTCGTGCCGTTCGATCTTCGCCACGACCTGCTTCACGAGGTCGTCCTGGAGCAACTTCTGGGAGAGCGCTTCGTCGAGAGAGGCGCGAACCTCGTGGGCGTCCATGTAAGGAAGATGGCACGACCCCGCGATCCACGCGAGCCTGGGTTAGACTGGGCGCGTGAAGGTGCCGCGGCGCCTCGTGCAGTCCATTCGAGAAGGTCGCTGCGTGGCCTTCGTGGGCGCCGGGTTTAGTCAACCCCTCCTGCCAAGTTGGCGGGAGCTCCTCGAGGGCTTAGCCGCCCAGGTGGCGAAGCCGGACCTTCGCTACGATCTGCTCGGGTGGCTCTCCGAGCAGTCCCTCTCCAACCGCGACTACGAGGGCATTGCCCAGACCATCAAGCAGGCCTTCGACGACGACCCGGTCACCGAGTTCGAAGACGTTCTCCAAAGGGTCCTAAACTTCGATCGACCTCGCCCCGGCGTCGCACGGGGGGCCTTCGAAGCCGATAGAGATCGGGTCTTTCGGCGAAGAGATCTCCTCCGCGCCATCCCCTTTCACTCCATTCTCACCACGAACTTCGATGGGGTCCTCGAGGGCGCCGTCCCCAGCACCAGTGTCTTTGCCGAGGTGATCGGCGCCCGAAGACGACCGTGGTGGACCCACCAAGCCTGGTCCGAAGAGGCCCCGGGACGAGGCTCCGGCTCATGGCACGCGCCCGTGGTGAAGCTGCACGGGGATATCGCCCGGGCCCAGGATCGGCAGCTCGTGTTCACCACGCGGGGCTATCGACGCCTCCTCCATGCCGATCCGGGCTACCGCGCCTTTCTACGGACGTTGTTCGCGACCCACTCGGTGCTCTATCTCGGATTCTCCTTCTCGGATGCGTACATCAACGATCTGCGCTCTGAAGTCCTGGCCCTCATTGGCAAGGAGCGCTCCGGCGCTCGTCTCTACGACTTCGCGCTCCTCAACGATGTGCCCGACCGGGTCGCCGCCCACCTGCGGGACCACGAAGGCTTGGAGTGTCTGACCTTTTCCTCGCGAGGCAAGACCGACTTCCAGGGCTTCGACGACTGGCTGTCCGCGATCCACCGCGAGACCTGTCCGGAAAGCACCCTCCGAGCCAGCGTCGCCGGGCGACGGATTCTCTGGCTCGACCCCGAGCCGAAGAACACCGCCTTCGGTCATCGGGTCCTCCGGGGCACCGCGCATGGCGCCGGGGGCGCCGTCGCCGTAGATGAAGCCACCTCCGTCGAGTCCGCGCTGGACCGCTTGAGCGCGGGCTATGACCTCATCATCAGCCACTTCGGCTACCGAGGTCCGACGGAAGCTTCGAATCTTCAGCTCTTGATCGAAGGTATCCATCGACGCCCGGTCCGCCTCCGCGCCCCCGTCGTGGTGTTCAGCCAGCCGGAACACCTTCACCTCAATCGCCCTCTCGCCCTTCGGCTCGGGGTCTTCGAGTTCGTCACGAACTGGGCAGGTCTTTTCGAAGCCATCGAGCAGCTCTTCGCAGACACCGGGCGGGGCCCATCCCCCTCTTGATTCGTCGGTGCGCGCCCGCGCCCGAGCAGGCATGGTGCGCAGCGTGACCTCCTCCCTCGAAGAAAGCCGCTATACCCAGCTCGACGCCACGGCCCTAGCGGCAGGCCTCGTCGACGGGACCTGGAATCCGAACGAGGTCCAGGAGATCTTCCGGGCCCGTCTGAAGCGTCTGGACGCCGAACTCAGCTTCCTGGCCCACGACTTCGAGGGTCTCGCCCTGCCTGTGCGTCCGGGACCTCTGAGTGGGGTTCCTTTTCTGCTCAAGGACGAGCTCGAGCTCGACGGTACGCCTGTCACCCTGGGGACCCGCATCCTGGACAAGCACGTCTCTAGCGTCACCCACCCCTTCATCCAGAAGCTCATGGATGCCGGCCTGGTTCCCGCGGGACGCACCGTGATGAGTGAGCTCGGCCTGCTTCCTACCACCGAGCCGCTCGGCCGACCTCCGTGCCGCAACCCCTGGCATCGCGAGTTCACCGCAGGGGGTTCGAGCGGGGGAGCGGCGGCCGCGGTGGCGGCGGGCGTCGTCCCTTTTGCTCACGCCGCCGACGGCGGAGGCTCCATTCGGATTCCCGCCTCCGCGTGTGGGTTGGTGGGCCTCAAACCCAGTCGAGGTCGCCACCCCCTCGCGCCCACGGACCCCCCTCTCGGCTTCGTGAGCCACCTCTGCGTGAGCCGCTCCGTCCGAGATACGGCGCTGTGTCTAGACCTGGTTCAGGGCTCCACCCCGGGACGCTACTGGGTGCCGCCGCCGGAGGTGCCCTATCGGGACATCGTGCGCCGCTCCCCGGGCCACCTCACCGTCGGGGTCACCTTCCGAGGGGTGTACGGAGAGCCCGCCCATCCGGAAGTGGACGCGGCCCTTAGGACCGCCGCGAACCGTCTTTCGGACCTGGGGCACACCGTGCGCGAGGTTGAGCCTGCGTTCTCGGCCGAAGAGCTCGGACTCGCCTTCGGCGTGCTGTGGGCGGCCGCCGCGGGGGTCCTCGTGCGGATGGTGAGTCGGGCCCTCGAGAAGGACCACCCACGTGGCCTCACCCGCGCCCTCCTCGGACGCCGGCAGGGCCTCGCCCGTCTCCTCAATCTCCCTGACCTCAAAGGTCCGCGACTCAAGCGGTTCACGCGCTGGCTGATCGCCCGGGATGACGACTTCTCTCCGAGCGCCTTGTGGCTGGCCCATCTCGTCTTCAATGAGCTGGGACAGAGCCTCGGCAACTGGTTCGCCTCCGGCTACGACCTGTGGCTGACCCCCACGCTGATGCGGCCGCCCTTCCGCGTCGGGGAGCTCGACATGCGCAAGCACCTCCCGGCCCGTTTTCGTCTTCTGGGTCGATCTCAGCGAAGTCGGGCCCTTAAGGGCGCCTTCCTCACCAGCGAGATCGATAGCGCCATCGAACGAGAGCTGCTCGGCTTTGTAGGGTTCACCCCAGTCGCGAATATTACGGGACTACCCGCCGTATCACTCCCCATGGGGACCTCGCTGGAAGGCGTCCCCGTTGGCATGCATCTTCTAGCTCCACTGGGGCGAGAGGACCGCCTCCTGACCCTGGCCAACCAGTGGGAGGAACAGCATCCCTGGCCAAAGCTCGCTCCCAATTCTTGACCTCACGAGGAAGGAAGCGAACCCTCGCAGCAAAGCCCATGGGATCCCCAGAAGCGCCATCCGGGCCCACCGCACCGAGCGGAAAGCCCACGCCGGAGGGCGTAGAGGTCGAGGGCTTCGCGATCGAGCGACTGGTGGGATCCGGGGGAAGCGGGACCGTCTACGCAGCCCGCGATGAGGTCCTCGAGATCAACGTCGCGCTCAAGGTGGTCCAGGGCCTCGAAGGCACTCATCTCAGTCGGTTCGAACGTGAGGCGGAGCTTCACACTCAGCTAGACCACCCCGGGATCGTGCGGGCGTACCGCTGGGGCCGTGAGGGTGCCAAGGGCTGGATCGCTTTCGAACTGCTCGACGGAGCCGATCTCTCTCGCTACGTCCGCACCGAGCTGAGCGTGGAGCATCGCCTCGGGCTCCTCGCCCAGGTGGCTCGAGCTCTTCACTACGGCCACGAGCAAGGCGTCATTCACCGCGACATCAAGCCCGCGAATATCTTCCTCGCTAGCGACGGAAGGGTGCTCCTTTTGGATTTCGGCGTGGCGAAGCTGCCCGACAAGCCCCTCACGGCCACCGGGCGCCTGGTGGGCACCCCAGCCTATATGGCCCCCGAGTACATCCTCGAGACGCCGGTCGACCATCGCGCGGACGTCTTCGGGCTCGGGGTGGTGGCTTTCCAGCTCCTCACGGGGAGTCGCCCGTGGGTTGCCAACGAAGCCCACACCCTCCTGGTCCGCATCTGCACCACGCCCGCGGCGCGCTTCGAAGATCGGGTCGACGCGGCGCCCGTGCCTATCTCCCCAGAGGTGGTTCCAGCCATGGCCGCCGTCATCCACCGAGCGATTTCGCACGATCCGAAACGTCGCCAGGCCAGCGCCGCTGAGCTCGCCAACGACTTCGAGACCTTGCTCTCCGGGGGTTTCGACGACGTCACAGCCACCCGGCAGCGCCCTGAGACGGCCGCCGCGGATCGACTGGCATGGGCGCGCGCCCGGGCGGCCCGGATCCAGGCCGAGGCTCAGCGAGCGACCGACATCCCCGACTCCACCCGCTCCGATGCGACCCGAGCCATGGAGCTCACGGCGACCTCTAATCGCGCTTTCTGGATGGGTCTGGTGGGCCTGCTGGCCGGGGCGGTGGTGGTGCTTCTGGTCATCGTGCTGGCGGGTCTGATGTGACCGAGGGCCAGCCCAAAGGTCTCCCGCTCATTCTTCCGGTCCTCGCGACCCACATCGCGGTGGCGGTGATCGGGGCCATCTCGGTCGGCGCACTGGCCTTTCTCGCCCAGCGACGCGCCCTGGTCGACGTCACCCACGACCTCGAGGTTGCCGTCGTCAACCAGCTCCGAGAGGCGATCGAGCGCCGCACCGACGCTCTGCAAGAAGGGTTGGCCGCAGCGGAGTCGATCCTCTCCAACGCGAGCGTGGAGCCGGACGTCCGGAAGCAACGAGTAAGGGAGCTGATCGCCGAAGGACGACTTCCTTACATGGCGGTACGCTCGCCCGAAGGCGCCCTGGACAGCGTCTTTTGGGCCGGTCCCGAACGACCGACGCTCGCGTCCACCCTTCCCTCGCCCCTCCTCGCCGCCGCCCGCGCGGAGGGAAGCGCATGGAGCTCCGGGAACCAGGGGCTTGTGGGGGCCCGCGTGTGGCGGGTGGGGGATCGCTCGGTGGGTCTGCTCACCACCCGGCTCGGGGAAGCGGCGCTGCGGGAAGAAGCCGAGCGGTTCCGGTCCCGATTCCTCGGCTCCCGGAGCCGAGTCGAGGTGACGAGCGCTTCCGGTATCGCTCTGGCCGCGACCGGAGAGCACGTGCCTCTGCTTTCAGACCGGGTCACCAGCGAGGCCCATCCCCCGACCGAAGAGGTGGCCGCGGCCGACGAGCACCAAGTCGGAGGGCGCTGGTGGCTGCGGGCCTTCGTCTACCTGCCAAATCTCGGATGCTGGATCGGCGTGGCCCAGCCGCGGGCTATCGCTTTGGCCCCCGTGTACGCTCTAAGAAGTCAAGTAGCCCTGCTCGCAGGCCTGGTGGCGCTCCTGGCGAGCGTGGTGGGTCTGGTCCTCTCCCGCTCCGTCACCCAGCCCGTGACCGAGCTTGCCGTCCACATGCGCGGAAGCGCCCTGACGGGATTCAGAGAGCCCGTACCGGAGCATGGCGCGATGGAGCTCAAAGCTCTCTCTCGAGGCTTCAACGATGCGGTCGCGCTCCTCGCGCAGCGCCAGACCGAGCTTCAGACCGAGACGAGGATGCGCCTGCGTCTCTCTCGGTACGTGTCGGCCCAGGATCTTCAGGAGGTCTTCTCACAGGCTTCGAGCATCGATCGCACTATCGGCGCGCGAAGCCAGCTCTACGTGGATCTCGTCCCCCGCGAGGAAGCCGGGGTGGCCACCGCCGCCCCCGACCGCCTGGTTCTCTTTCTCGGCGAGCTGTTCTCCCTCGCTGCCGAGGTCATCGAACGGCATGGGGGAAGGCTGGATGAGCACCTCGGCGATACCGTCCTGGGCACGTTTGTAGGTCCGGCTCGAACCACCACGGCTCGCGCCGCCTTCGGCGCTGCGCAGGATCTCTTGCTCGAAGCCCAGGCCCTGTCAGCGCGGTGGACCGAGACGCTGTCCGTCGAAGCGCCCATCTCGGCAGCGGTGGTCACGGCCCGGCCCGGGAGCGAAGGCGATCCTGCCGACAAGGCGAGTTTGCTCCAGCGGGCGGCTCCCCCCTACGCTGTGCTCGTGGACGGGGTCACCGCAGCCGAGCTCGACTTGGGGGAAGACCTCCTCCCTACGGACGGGGCCGAGATCGAAGCTGACGTTCGGCAGTGGCAGGCCCCTCGAGCCGCGGCCTCTGAAGAGGGTTGAGATGCAGGAACTCTGGCTCGCCCTCACCCTCAGCCTCGCGGCCTCCCCACCCGAGGAGGCCTCGGTGCAGCGGGTCCCCGAAGCGACCGTGCAGTTCGACCTGGGCTCCGCTGCTGTCGATCGGACGGACCGCACCCGCCTGCTGATCCAGGCGCGTCGACTCGGAGACGACCCTCGAGACATTCTCGTGGTCGGCCATGCGGACCCGAGTGGGAGCGAGACGAAGAATGAGGACCTCTCCCGGCGACGCGCCTCGGCCGTAGCTCGCATCTTCGTCGCGGCGGGGGTGCCTGCCCGTCGTATTCAGGAGCTCGGCGCCGGCATCTCCGATCCAGCTGCTGGTTCAGTTGCGGCGGCCGTTCACCGCCGGGTCGAGGTATGGCTGATTGGCCCTACCCAGGTGGGTTGGGTGAGCTGGCGCCATCGCCGGGTCGAAGCTCGGACCCCAGAGCGTTCGTGGTTCGACGCTGCGCTGCAACTCCCCCTCGAGGCCGATGACCGGGTACGGACCAGAGCTCGGTCGGCAGGCGAGATCACCTTTCGCCGAGGGTATGTGCTTTACCTCGGCCCGAACGGCTCCTTGACGGTCTTCGCCGCTCGCCGACGCTCGTCGAAACGTCGCGCCGACGTTCATCTCGAGGAGGGGAGCCTCCTCGCGAGGCTCGCCGAGACCACCGCCCCTCCCCTCTCGGTGTCGACCGAGGCGGCCCAGATTCGAGGCCGCGCCCGCGACGTTGAGATTCGCCACGACCAGCTTGCGGAGACGAGCCTCGTGTCCGTTTTCGATGGCTCCGTCGACGTGAGCGCCGAGGGCAAGACGGTCCAGGTCCGTCGAGGCTTCGGCACGCGGGTCGAGAGGGGACTCCCGCCCGAGGCGCCGACCCGGCTCCCCCCTCCTCCGGAGTGGGCCAGCGGGCGACCCCGGATCGAGGTGATCGACCCGGATAGGCCGGGCGTTCGAGTGACCTGGAGGACCCTCAGCCCCCGCACCCGCCTCGAGGCGACGAGCCCCGACGACCCCTCGTTCCGCAAAGTCCGGTTGACCTCCACGGTCAAGGGAGACGAGGGACGTCTGCCGCTGGAACCCGGCCTCCATCTCATCCGAGCGAGCTCGATCGACGAAAAGGGTCTGGTGGGACGAGCAGGGGCCGCACGCGAGGTCGTGGTCGTCTCTGCGCCAAACGGTCTGGCCCGCGAGGGCGAGGTTTGGGTCCGGGAAGGCCCTGGGACGATCGAGGTCCCCGAGGGCATGGCGCTCCAGCCCCGCGAAGACGGCACCCCGGATCTCGGCCCCGCGAAGCCGGGCCGGCTGGGGCTGCGCTGGTCTCGGCGTCTGGACCTCGATGTCGGCCGGCATCCGCTCGAGCTGGTCGTTGAGGGCCTCGCGAGCCTTCATGCCGTCCCGTTCACCGTCGTGGTGCGCTCCCACCGCCTGGTGGAGAATGACTCGACGCCCGAAATCGTTCGCCTGGTGCTCCAAGACCACGGTGGGCGCCCGCTCCCCATTCCCGGACGTCTTCAGTACCGAGCCATAGGACCCGAAGTCCGCCCTTGTGGGCCCGACGATGGCCCAGCCATGGTGCCCTGCGCCCCCTCACGGGCCGGATTTCCTCTGGAGCCGAAGAGCGACGCCATCGAGGTCCCGAGGACGTCCGTCGCCCGGCGGGTCATCGTCTTCGACCCCGCGACGCATTACGGACGCACCTTGGTCGTCGCCGCGCGCTCGGAGGTATCGGCGAGCCAGCCAGAGAGCGCTCGATAGTCACCCCCGTGACTCGTGAGGCAATAGCCCCCGAGGCTCACCCCGGTGGTCACCACCACCACTCCTAAAAAAGCCATGAGCAGCGCCCCGGCCAGCATTCGCGTTCGAGGGCTGTAGACTCTCGGAGTCCCGCTCCATCCATCCGGATACCGAAGCCTTCCCACGGGGTCCACGATAGGCCCGCCCAGCTCATTCATGCCCTCTATATGACCGAAGCGGCCCGCAGTGACGCTCGGCAGTTGCTGCCGGCCCTAGGCGGAAGCTGCCGGTACAGTTGCGAAGGAACGCGGCGTTCATCCGCGTGCGGGAAAGCACACAGCGCCGCGAAGGGAACTGTGTCGAGCAAATTTGAAATCTGGCTTTCGCTCCGAGGCGGGCCGCCCGTGCCATCGATCACCTCGAAGCGGTTGGTCCGACGAGTGCTCGGAGTGCGAGCGTGAACCTGTTCCGCAAGACGCACCGCTCATGGCTCAGTACCCCAACCGCCCTGGTCCTTGTGCTCTCAGCATGCTCCGAAACCCCTCCAAACACGTCCCCTGGAGAGGCCCAAGCCAACGCTCAGGTCCCCGCCAACGAAGGAAGCAACGGCGGAGGGGGAGGCGATGGCGATGGCCCGGGAGAGGGAGGAGACAACGATGGTCCTGGAGGCGGAGGTCAAATGACCGACGAGGATGGACGCTCCCCCAATAACCCCCGCCGCCGACGTGGCGACAACCCCCCGGCCGAGACACCTCGGGGGGCTGGTGCGTACCCTGAAGCCCTTCGCACCTTCGACGGCAGCTCGAACAACCTGGATGAGACCCAATGGGGTCAGGCCGGACAAGCTTTCTTGCGGATTGTACCCACCGACTATGCGGACGGTACCTCGGTGCCGAACGGGGAAGATCGCCCCAGCGCCCGGTGGATCAGCGCTCAGCTCGGAGCGATCGCCGCCGACGGAGTCCCTTCCCCCGCCTCGGATCTCTTCTGGCAGTGGGGACAGTTCATCGACCATGACCTCGATCTCGCTCCCGAAGTCACCCCCGCCGAACACTTCGACATCGAAGTCCCGGCCGGAGACGCTTGGTTCGATCCTCAGGGCACGGGCGAGGTCCTGCTCCCTCTCGGTCGGTCGAGCTACGTCGAGCAGCGCGGCGTTCGCGAGCAGATCAACTCGATTACCGCCTACATTGACGCGTCTCACGTCTATGGCTCGGACCTCGCACGCGCCCGAGCCCTGCGCACGCTCGACGGCAGCGGCCGTCTCGCGACCAGCGACGGGAACCTCCTCCCGTTCAACACCGCCGGACTCGACAACGCCGCCCCCTCCAGCGCTCCCGCCGCCTCGTTCTACTTGGCCGGCGACTTTCGGGCCAATGAGCAAGTTGGGCTGACCGCGATGCACACTCTCTTCGTGCGCGAGCACAACTTCCAGGCGGCTCGCATCCGAAGAGAGGATCCGACGCTCTCCGGAGATGCGGTCTACGAGCGGGCCAGGGCCTTCGTCGCGGCAGAGATGCAAGCCATCACGTACCGGGAGTTTCTGCCCCTGCTGATCGGCCCGAATGCTCTGCCGGACTATGACGGCTACGACGACGATGTCGACGCAGGGATCTCCAACATCTTCGCCACCGCTGCGTTTCGCGTGGGCCACAGCATGGTTTCGGGCACCTTCCCTCGAGTCGGTGCGAACGGGAACGAGCACCCCTCCGGCAACCTGTCGCTGGCCGAAGCTTTCTTCACCGGCCCGCGGCTCTTCGCCGAGCACGGCATCGAACCCATTCTTCGGGGACTGGCCGGTCAGCGCGCACAGACGATCGACCTCGTCATCGTCGACGAGCTTCGCAACTTCCTCTTCGGTCCTCCTGGGGCAGGTGGCTTAGACCTCCCGGCGCTCAACATTCAGCGAGGCCGAGAGCATGGCCTCCCGTCCTATGTAGCCGTACGGAGAGCTCTCAATCTTCCGCCCGCGCGGAGCCTTGGCGCCATCTCCGAAGATCCGAGCGTGGTGCGTGCCCTGGCCGCCGCCTACGACGGGGTCGAACAGGTGGATGCTTGGGTGGGCATGCTGGCCGAACCCCACCGGTCGGGGGCCATGGTGGGCGAGACGATGGCGAGGATCATCGGGGACCAGTTCCGCCGTACCCGAGACGGCGACCGCTTCTGGTACGAGCGATACTTGCCCAACGATCTCGTGGAGGCCGTCGAAGATAGGTCCTTCGCAGACATTCTCCGTGACCACGCGGACGTGGAGGCGGGCGCAGCGGCCATGCGCCTCGGGAGGTAGTCCGCGACGTCGTGGGTGGACCCGAAGGCTGACGACCGGGGGGATCCTGTTTTCCGAGGCGTCGCTCAGGCGGGAGGGATGCGAAGAACCTGACCCGGATAGATGAGGTCCGGATCCTTCAACATCGGCTTGTTCGCCTCGAAGATGACCGGATACTTCATCGGGTCGCCGTAGACCGCCTTTGCGATCTTCGAAAGGGTGTCCCCTCTAACCACCGTGTGGAACGTGGCTTCGGGCTCAGGGTTCTCCACGGTCAGCTGATCGTCGACCTGAGCCACGCCCTCAACGTTGCCGACGAGAAGAATGATCTTCTCCCGGGTCTCGTTGGTATCGACGGAGCCCGACAAGGTCACGCGGGCGTCCGGGGGGTCGAAGGAGATGTCGACGCCATCGGTCGAGAAGCCGTGAGCCTCGATAGCGGTCCTCAGAGCCTGAGCCACGGCCGCCTTGCGGTCGGCCATCATGGCCTCGTAGTTCGCCTTGGCCTGCGCGTCAGCCTCGGCCTGCTTCTCTTCGGCGCTCGATCCAAAGATGGAAGCACCCGCGCTCTTCACGAAGTCGAAGATTCCCATGCGCGGAGCCCTACCACGGTCCCGTCGCCTTCGGGAGAGCCCATGAGGTAGTTACCCTGCATCCTCGGTCAGTCGGCCGAGGCAGGGGTCGGCTACGCCGTCTCTCGCATCGTTCCGGGGCTTTGGTGGCGAAGGATGAAGTCAGGGAGGCCCTGCCCCATCGAGTGTTCGTACCGCATCGCGGCTCGAGCCGGGTTGAAGGGGATGTTCAAGCGGGCGCGCACGCTCGACTCCACGTGATTGCGGAGTGCGACCAGATCCTTGGACTGCAGATGGTCGGTGAACACGAAGGCTCGATAGCCGTCGGCGGGATCTCCCTTATAGTAGTCTGCGGTGGTCGAGTAGTCGACGTCGAAGCTATGGAGTCGATCTCCCGTCCGCGGCACCGAGTAGGTGTAGACGCCATCGAGGGAGGCGTGGGGGACCGCCAGGTCGTAGTAGGGGGTTCCGGGATAGGTCGTAATGATGGTGCAGTCGAAGTCGTCGACCTCCACCTTCACGAGCCACTCCTCGATGGCCCGAACCGTGGCCTCAGACTCACCGGGGTGGCCGCAAGACATGAGGGCTTTGACCTTGAGTCCCGCGTTCTTGGCGATCTCTACCGCTCTCGTGTTGTCCTCTAGGGTGGCTCGCTTATTGATGTTGAGAAGGATCCTGGGATCCGCAGCCTCGAAGCCGGTGAGAATCCACCTGAAGCCCGCCCGGACCATCGCCTCGGCCTGAGCCGCAGTCAGGAGCTCTGACTTCACAAAACCCCTGAGCCGAAACTCCACGCCGAGGCGCTCCTGAAGCTGCGTCAACTCGTCCATCATGGGAATCATGGTCTTCGACACGTTGAGCTCGTCGTCGTAGAACATGAAGCCTGTGTATCCGTAGGCTCGGTGAAGTCGCTCGACCTCGTGGACGACCGAAGTCACCGAGCGGGTCCGAATGACTCGAAGCGCGTTGGAAGCTCGCCCCCCGCAGAAGCCACAGGCGAACGGACAGCCCAGCTGGGCGATCAAGCTCGTCGCAGGATGGCCTTCAATCGAATAGCGGTAGCTCTCCATATCAACGAGATGGCGAGCCGGGGGCGGGCTGTCGGTGAAGTCGGCGTCGCTGAGAAAGAAGGGTCCGTTGCGGTCGTCCCCATCCACGAGACGAGGGGGGTCGTCCGCCAAGGCCGCCAGCACCGCGAGCTCGCCGTCTCCAGCCACCAAGACATCGAAGGCTTCATCAAGGGTGCGCATGGCCGCCTTCGCGCGCCCCTCATCGTGGAGCCCCCGCTTGCGCTCCCCTCGAAGGGCGGCGTGAACCAGAGTTACGTGGGGCCCGCCGAGGATCAGCCGGAGGTCCGGCCTTCGCGCGCGAGTCAGCTTGGCTATTCGCATAACCGAGGGAAGCTGGGGGGTCGTGGTGGTCACCCCCAGGGCGAAGTCCTGGCTCTTGCGGAGGTACTCCTCGAGGGCCTCCTCGTAGTTCTCGATGCCCGACAGATCTAGAACCGACACCGGATGGCCGGCATGCTCGAGCGCCCCTGCGACCTTGAGGAGCCCGAGAGAAACGAAGACCCGCTCGTCGAGGAGAAAGGGCGAGGGCGGGATGACGAGCGCCACCGCCCTCGCCGAAGGCGGCGTAGAGGCCGTGAGCACCACGCGGTCCGGCAGATCCTCAGTCGACTGGGCATGGACGATGCGAAGGCCGTCGTTCATGCCCTCCGACATCGGACTGCGACGGATGAGCATGAGCGGCGATGAGGCCGGCTCTGGGCAGGATCTGCGCCGTTCCGATGCGAGGCGCCGACCGGCTCGCGGCCGGCCACCTGCAAGCGGGGACGGACCTGATGTCAGGAATGAAGTCCCGGGGGAGGATCAGGCGGCGGACGGAAGTCTGAGTTCGGCGACATCGCCCAGGAGCATCGAGACGGTGAGCATGCGCCGATACCAGTGACCGACCACGAGCTCTTCCGTGACCCCGATGCCGCCGTGGATCTGAATTGCGTCCTTCGTCACGGCCAGTCCCGCGCTGCTCGCCTTCAACTTGGCTTGCGCCGCCAGTCCGGGGAGCTCGGCGGCTGTGGCCTCGGCGGCGCGATAGACCAGAGAGCGGGTCGTTTCCACGTCGACGAACATGTCGGTCATTCGGTGAAGCAGGACTTGGAAGCCCGCCAGCGGTCGCCCGAATTGAGTTCGGGTCGACGCGTACTCTTTGGTCACCTCCGCCGCCCCCTGAGCAATGCCGAGCCCCTCGGCCGCAAGAGCGATGCGGCAGCGAGCAAACACTTCGTCGAGGACGGCTCCTGCCCCTCCGACCGATCCGATGACGTGCTCGGGTCCGACCTCGACGCCGTCCAGGTGAAGGTCGGCGGCGCTGTGATCGTCACGGAGTCGGTACCCGTGCCGAGACAGTCCGCTGACGTCACCAGGGATGAGGAAGAGGGTCCGTCCTTCGCTCTCGCCCACCGCTCCTCCCGTACGCGCGAGTACGACGAGATCTTGGGCCTGGGCCCCGGCTAAACAGAGAGACTTGATGCCCTGAAGCTTGTAGCGACCCGCCCACTCGGTCGCCCGAGTTTCGCAAGCCCGAAGGTCAAAGCGGTGGCGCGGCTCGAGGAGACCGGCGGCGACGAGACGCTCGCCCCCCATGAGGCCCGGCAGCACTCGCTCTTTGGCCTCCGCGGTGGCGTGGCGCAGCAAGCCCCCGCCCAGCATTACGGTGGCGAACCAAGGCTCCAGGACCAGGCCGTGACCGAGCGCCTCCGCGAGGAGCGCCACATCGGTCAGGCTCCCTCCGAGCCCTCCGTCCTCCTCGGAGAAAGGAAGCATGAGCCAACCGAGCTCGGCCATCTGGGCCCAAAGCTCGGGGTCATAGCCCAACTCGCGACTTGCGCGCTGGCGGCGGGTGTCGAAGTCGTAATGCTCCTTGACGAAGCGGTCGGCGCCCCCTTTGAGGAGGGTTTGTTCTTCGGTGAGTTGCATATCTATAGGGCCTCAACGGTTAGCGAGCAGCTTCGCGATCACGTTCTTTTGAACCTCGGAGGTTCCGCCGTAAATACTATGCGCACGTGCGAACAAATGCTGGGTCATCAGCTCTGCTCCGATCTCGCCGTAAGCCGAGCCTGCACCAGGAGCGACGAGCGCCCCCGGGCCGGCCATCTCGACGAAGAGCTCCGCGTAGTCCTGCATGATATGTGTACCTAGGAGCTTGAGAGGTGACGCGAGGAGCATCCCTTCGAAGGAACCCTCGGGTGCGTTGACGGCCCGCGCCTCCAGCGCGGCCAACGCTTCGAGACGATTCTCGAGGTCGGAGAGACGGTCGGCATAGCGGGGATCTTCGAGCGGGGGCTGCGCGAAGTGCTCGGTGGATCTCCCAAAGTCGCGAAGGCGAGCCAGCTCGGCGCGAGTCTGCGACACGGCCGCGATCCCCTGGCGCTCGTTGCCAAGGAGGAACTTGGCGTAGGTCCAGCCCATGTTCTCCTCGCCCACGAGGTTATCGACCGGAACCTTTACGTCCGTGAAGAACGTCTCGTTGAGATGGTGCATCCCATCGATGGTGTGAATGGGACGGACCTCGATCCCCGGGCTCTTCATGTCGATGAGGAGGAAAGAGATACCGGCCTGAGGACGCCCTTCGGTGCTGGTGCGGACGAGGCAGAAGATCCAGTCCGCCCAGTGGGCATGCGTGGTCCAGATCTTCTGACCGTTGACGATGTAGTGGTCTCCGTCCCGCACCGCTCGGCAGTCCAACGACGCTAGATCAGATCCCGAGCCGGGCTCTGAGTAGCCCTGACACCACAGCAGAGAACCATCGAGGATCGGGGGAAGGTGCCGCTTCTTCTGCTCCGCGCTGCCGAAGGTGTAGATGACGGGTCCGACCATCACCACGCCGAACGGCGAAGGTACGGGAGCCCCGGCGGCCGCACATTCCTGCTCGAAGATGGTGAGCTGAGCCTTGTTCCACCCTGCCCCGCCGTGCTCCACGGGCCAATGAGGCGCACCCCAGCCGTGACTGGAGAGCGTCGCGTGCCACCATCGCGTCGTCTCCTGGTCCGTTCTTTCCAGCGTATGGGCGGCGAAACGGCGCTCTGGAGGAAGCTTCTCCTCGAGAAAGGCCCGGACCTCGGCCCGGAACGCGTCGAGGTCAACAGCGTCGGCGACTGGGGTGGAAGTCATACCCGCACCATAGCGTAAGGACTGACTCTCGAGTCAATGGAGCCTCGCGACAGAGTTGAAGTCACGCGGCGGGCTAGGAAGACTGGCCCCATGAAGCGAGATGGCGAGCCGGAGGCCCGCGAGACGTGGGGCGCAGACACGCTTCCGTCCTCGTCTCGTCCGGTTTTGACCGGAGAGACCATGGATACCGGACCGGAGGTCACACCGGAGGTCGCGGTCCGCTACCGGGGGCGGGTGGAAATCGGACGTGGCGGCCTGGGGCAGGTGCTGTCGACCTTCGACCATCACCTCGGCCGGGATGTGGCCCGAAAGGAACTCCTGTTGGCCGTGGGCGCCGACACGAGCGAGATTCCACCGGATCAGATGGCGCGCTTTCTCCGGGAGGCCCGAGTCACCGCCCAACTGGAGCATCCCAACATCGTTCCGGTCTACGAGCTGGGACGTCGCGAGGACGGCACGCTCTACTACACGATGAAGCTGGTGCGGGGCCGCACGATGCGAAAAGCCCTGGAGACCGCTCTCGACCTGCAAGAGAGGTTGTCGCTCCTCCCCCACTTCGTCGATCTTTGCCAGGCCATCGCTTACGCCCACAGTCGAGGTGTCATTCATCGGGACATCAAGCCCGACAACGTCATGATCGGCGAGTTTGGCGAGACGCTCGTGCTCGACTGGGGGGTGGCCAAGGTTCGGGGAAAGAACGATCTGCAGTCCCACGACCTGGCCCGAGCGATCGCGCGCATGAAGGACGAAGAATCGGCTCGGACGCTCCCGGGTTCGGCCTTCGGTACCCCGGCCTATATGAGTCCTGAGCAGGCGCGCGGCCAGCTCGAGTACATCGATGAGCGCTCCGATGTCTGGAGCCTAGGGGTCGTCCTCTATCAGCTCCTGAGCGGGGCCCTCCCCTATCCCCCGGGCCCGGTCCTGCACCTCCTTCTCCGGGCGGCGCAGGCCGACCTGCGACCTCTCGAGGACGTCGCTCCGGACGCCCCCCCCGACCTTGCGGCGGTGGTCCGGCGGGCC
>JBCBRU010000119.1:0-17767 GCA_039819565.1 Myxococcota bacterium
GGACTGGGCCCAGGGCGAGCTCGGCAGCGTGTACGAGCGCCCGGTCCAAACCCCCGCCGAGATTCGTCCGGCCCGCTATGATCTCATCGACTTCTCCGCCAATACCTTTCGGTCCCGGATCTCCGCCACCACTTCAGCTACGGGTCGATAGCGCCACTTCTCTTTCCCCGTGAGTACGCAGAAACCACACGAGAACGGGCAGCCCCGGGTGGCCTCGAGAGCCGGGAGCCGAAAGGTATTGGCGGAGAAGTCGATGAGATCATAGCGGGCCGGACGAATCTCGGCGGGGGTTTGGACCGGGCGCTCGTACACGCTGCCGAGCTCGCCCTGGGCCCAGTCCGCGATGAGCGCGGGCACCGCGCGCTCGGGCTCCCCCACGACCACTGCGTCGAAGCTCTCCGTGCAGAGCTCCGGAAACGTGCTGGCGTGACGTCCGCCCGCGATGGTGACGGTGCCGACCTCGCGGAGGCGCTCCGAGACGACCCGGGCGTGCTCGAAGTCCGAGTGCAGGTAGGAGAGAAAGGCGAGATCCCATCCCCGGTCGTAGCGCATGACCTGTTCGCGCTCGATGACCAGCTCGATCTCAGCGTCGGCCGGACACAAGCCGGCGATGAGCTCAGGCGCTGAGGAGGGCAGCGCCGAAGGTCGGAGGCGCTCCAGGCGGCTGGGATGTCGATAGCAGGAGATGATTCCGATCTTCATGGCACAGCGTATCGGGCGAGCTCACCGTGGGCCCCGATCTCGGTGAGAAGAACACGAGACTCCTCCAGCGACCACGCCTGCCTGTCCGATTCGACAGCTGACCTATCGATCATCGTCAGAGCGAGTTCCCACTTGTGGGGGGTTCCCTCCAGAACCGCCATCGCCCGCGAATAACTCCGCAGAGCTCGCGTCGGCTGTCCACGCCACGCCCAGTACCTCCCCCACATGCGGTGGGTGGGCCCGGCGAGATAGGGAAAGAAGTGACCGAGCAAGCCGGAGCGGCGGAGCGCTCGACGCACCAGGCGCTCCAGCTCCGCGCGCCGAGGATGCTCCGGCCCCGCGGTCTCGAGGACCACCATGGCCGCCTCCGCCGCCGAGACCAAGGCCATCTGCAGGAAGGGCACGGGCACGAGATATCTCACGATGAGGTCGATGGCCCGCCGGGCCGACGCCTCGGCTTCGACCAGGTCTCGCTCGCGGGCCGCGAGCAAGCTGAGATGCTTGGCGGCCGCGCACTGATTCGCGATGTCTCCGATGCTGTCGCTGAGCTCGAGGGCCTCGTGGAGCTGGGCCCGGACCGAGGCCGCGTCCTCGGTGCCCATGAGATAGCGGCAAAAAGGCGCCCAGGACAGAGACCACGCGCGGTGCCGCGAGGCTCCGAGACGTCGAGCCAGCGCCCCCATGCGCTCATAGATCTTGAGCGCTTCTTGAAAGTTGGAGGCCATGAAGTGACTGGTGGCGGTGAGCATCAGTCCCGTCTGGTGCTCCCACATCTCCGCCCCGGCGTCCTCGAAGGTATCTACCGCCTCGAAGAGAGCGAGCTGGGCCGCGGGGATGTCGTCGGCGAAGACCTCGCAGGTTCCGAGTCGACTCAGCGAGACCGCGAGGAGGCTCGGCGTCCCGTGCTCCCGGGCCAGCTCCACGGCCCGGCGACACCAGCGCCGTGCCCCCCGCAAAAAGCCCATTCCGAAGAGCAGCGCCCCATAGTTGAAGCTCGCCTCGGCGAGCCGCTCCCTCCGCGACATATATCGGGTGAGGTTACGAATGGTGAGGCCTGCCCACACGAGCTTCTCGACGTCCTCGAAATAGTAGATCCGCATGAGGACATTGAGCACGTGGGCTACGTCTTCGACGTGCTCGGGGGAGCGCCCCCAGCGGTAGCGCAGGGGCACCAGCACCGGCGCGACCCGGCAGGCCGCCGCGAAGGCGATCTTGCGGGCGGCGGCGAGCCGACTGGAGGGCGCGTGAACACCGCGGTCCGCGAGAGCGCGCTCGAGCTCGCGGGTGGCGGCGGCGATGTCTCCGCTCTCGTGGAGAATCCCCCCGAGCTGAATGCGCAGGGACTCGAGGCGATCCCGCGGAGCACGCTCCCGGGAGGCCTCCAGCACCTGCACGGCCTGGTCGTAGTCACCGATCTGCCGAAGGACCTGGGCGTACTCCGTCTCGAGGGTCTCCGTCCCGTCCTCGAAGCCCTCGATCGGTCGGGGCCGCTTCTCAATGAGGGCGAAAGCGTTGGCGTAGTGCCCGGCAGCGTCCCGCAAAGCATGTCGGTCCGCAGCTCGGCGGGCGGCCAAGAGGCCGTAGCGGGCGGCGCTCTCCTCGTCACCGGCCGCTCGGGTGTGGAGCGCGAGGGCGTCCACCGCCTCGGGCGTCTGGGCTTGAAGCGTACGGGCGATGCGGTCGTGCCACCGGGCCAGGGTGGTCGGCTCCATCCGGTCCGTGAGGAGCTCGCGATAGCGATCGTGGGTCACCTCTAGGAAGGTCATCTTGCCCTGACGTGTCGCCGTGGCGAGGCCTTCGTTACGCAGATCGAGGGAGCTCGCGAGGTTGGTCGACCCGAGTCCGGCGGCGGTCACCGCGACCGGCTCGGCGAGCGGACGGGCGGCTACGGCCAGGACCGACAAGATCTCTTGCGCCGATGGATCCAGGGCCTCGATGCGGCGGTCGAAGAGCTCCTCGAGAACCCCGCGCAGCGGCGCCGCCTCCGTCCGCTCTCGGGCGTGCAGAGCGAGCTCGGTCAGAAGCAAGGGATGCCCGCCGGACTCCTCGGACAGGCGCGTCGCCTCCTCGAGGGTCCACGACGAGCGCTCACGCTCGACCCGAGTGAGCAGCTCTACGCTCGACCGGGCGTCCAACGGCCCGAGCTCGATCATCCGGGGCTCGCTCCGCGGCCCTATGACGGACATGAAGGTATCGAGGAAGGCGCTGGGAGCGGTGCTCTTCCCGCGGGAGGCGAGCACCAAGAGCACCGGCAATGAAGCTTGCGCGAGCTCACCGAGGATGGCAGCGCTGTCGGAGTCACCCCACTGCACGTCGTCGATCAAAATGGCGAGCGGGACATCTCCGGAAAGCGCCCGAAAGAGCTGGACGATGGACTCCATGGCCCGCCGCGCCGCTCGAGAATTGACCCCTGAGGGCCCGAGGGGCGCCGGAAAGCCGAACTCCGGCAGCTCTCGGAAGGCGGGAAAGGCCTCCACGAGGGCGGCCGCGTCCTCAGGGTCGGGGAGCAACTCAGGCTGACCGGGCCGCGCCAGGAGCTCGACCACGAGGCTGTCCACCAGGACGTCCAGAGCTTCGAGCGGCATCGTCTCGCGCTCGTAGCACCGGCCCTCGGCGACCACGTAGCCGTGATCATCACGCAACCCAGCGGCGAGGCTTCGGAGGAGAGCCGACTTGCCGATGCCGGAGGGCCCTACCAACACGGCGACCTCGGGCCCCTCTCGGGCGTTCTCGGCCATCGACTCGAGGATACGGAGCTCTTGCTCACGCCCCACGAGGGGGAGGTCCTCGTCCATCCGCGCGGAAAAGACGGATCGCCGAGCCACGCCGAGGAGGTCCAAAGCCTCGCTCGCGCTGGGGCGCTTCCCGGGCTCGCTGCGGGTGAGCTCATGGCAGAGCTGGGCCCAGCGACGCCCCTCTGCGTCTTCCTCCTCGACCCTCAGCTCGGGGACGCCGCCGGCCAAACGCTTGGACACCTCACCGCCGTGAGGGGTCGTCCCGCTGAGCGCCTCGAAGAGGATGATACCCACCGAGTAGAGATCCGTGGCTCTCGAGGCCGGTCCCCCGAAGAGCTGCTCGGGGGCCATGAAGCGAGGGGTCCCCACCAAGAAGCCGGGCTGGGTGCTGCGGTCTGCGGACACGCTCTTGGCGAGACCAAAGTCTACGAGGACCACCCGGTCTTCACTCACCAGCACGTTGGAGGGCTTCAGGTCACGGTGGAGGAGACCGCGTCGATGCAGGGCGTCCAGGCCCTCGAGAAGCTGGGGAAGGGCGAGTCGGAGCCGCTGGCGGGCCTCCGGCTCCAGGGCGACTCGATACTTTGGGAGGCTGGCCTGCGCCCCGGGCGGAGCCGCGGGGAGAACAGCGGTGCGGCGGAGCGTCGTCTGATCCCAAACCTCCGAGGGCGCGAGCTCCTCGACCCTACGGATGTAGGTCACGAAGTCCGGCCCCGGACAGAGCTCCATGGTGAAGGTCCAACTCTCTCCGTCCGAGATCAGCTCGTAGAGCGAGACAAGGTTGGGATGAGATACATGCGAGAGACGACGAAACTCGTTCTTGAAGCGTCGAATGGAACCGAGCTCTCGATTCTGAAGTATCTTCAGCGCCACGGAGGTCTGACGCACCGTGTCAAAAACCTCCCAGACTTCTCCGAAGCCTCCTTTCCCGAGGCACTTCGTGAAGCGAAAACGCTGACGAATTCCGGTCATTCGCGAGAACCGAGAGCCGAAGCTCTCATGTAGGGAGGACGAACGAAAGAGGAGCTTTAGTCCCTTCGCTCTGCTCGATCCGATCCCGACCCGTCGGCTTATCCGGTCAGCTCTGACTTAGTCCTGTCGGAGAGGGAGCAGACGGTCCTCTCCGAGGTACTTCCCGTCGTCATTTGTATACCATCGACGCCGGGCCGGGAGCCGGAGGCCGCCGACCTCGACCAAGCCTTCGAACTCGATACGCTCGCCGACCTTGTCTGGGTCCGCGCGATCGAAGCGACAGCCCAAAAGAGACCCCTGGGGGCCGAAGTAGAGGGTCCAAAGGTCGCTGCCCTTTTCGTCGAAGCGAACCTGGATCGACCGGGCCTTTCGGCCCGCGAAGCGGGTGGAGGTCACGGCGGGCTCAACCCGGAGGCTCTCGCCCTTCAGATTCATGGGCAGAGCGGCCAGGAAGCCGAAATAGTTTCGCCAGAACCGCCCTTCCTCCCGGTCCAGGACGAGCGACGTCCGCACCTCGGAGGAAGCCTCGCGCGCGGGGCGCCCGTCGACGAGGTACTCCGCCGCTCCCGTCGTCGGGATGCTTCCCTGGAGGAGGTGCCCCTTCCGACGCCCCTTGAGGGCGAAGGTCCCCTCCGCGTCCCAGCTCAGGTCGAAGCGCATCCGCACCTCCCCGTCCGGGTTGGCGCTCTCCCACGTCAGCGCGAGAGGCTGGCCCCAGCGTCCCGACGGGTCGTGAAACGCTACGGACCGCGCCAAGAGGGCCGCCGCCGGCGACGTCCGGGAGAGGGGGGAGGGAGCGGCCAGCTCGACCAGATAGTTCTCCTTGAGCCCTTCCACCTCGTGCTCCTTCACGAAGGTGAAGCCCCCCGCGGTGAGCTCACCGAGCACCGTCTTCTTGCCGGCGCGGACGTGATTCATGATCCACTCGGGCGTCGTCCCGGGAATTCGCTCGAAATCGAGCACGAAGAGCCGCCCCCCGGGGCGCAGCGCCTTGCGGATGGAGGCGAGCACCGCGGGCGGGTTCTCGAAGTGGTGATAGGTGTCGCTGGTGAACACCACGTCGACCGAGGCAGGGGCCAGCCGGACGTCGTCCGGGGCGCTCAGGACCGGCTTGAGTTGATTCGTCCCGGTGGACGCCGCCCATTGTCTCAGGTCGCCCACCAGAGCCTCGGCGATGTCCACGGCGTAGACCTCTCCCGAGGCTCCGACCTCTTCCGCGAACATCTTGACGAAGAAGCCGCTTCCCGCCCCGATGTCCGCCACCGCCTGCCCGCCTCGGAGGCCGAGCGCCTCCACCACCGCGGTCCGAGCCGCGAAGACCTCCCGATTCTCTCGCTCGAGGGAACTCGCAGCGTCGTTGGGGCTGATCCTCAGCCAGCGAGCGTTGATGTTGGCGGGAGGTCGTGGGGACTCGGCGGGCGGGGCCGCTTCCGCGGAGGCGGCGGCCCAAGCGACCGCCCAAGCGACCAAAGGGACAGGGACGCGCATGCCGGAAGCATACTCGCAATCCGGCCCGGCCGGCTCACCCCCCACGGGGGACGAGCTTAGGCGTCTTCGGAGCCTTCGGAGCCCTTGGCGGCCTTCGCCGCCTCGATGGCGAGGGTGCGGCGCCGATGCTCCCGCAGGGCCATGACGACGTTCGCGGCCGCAGCCACGAAGCAGACCACGGCCAGGAAGACCTGGTCGATGGAGAGCATGAAGCCCCCGAAGAGCACCAGGAACGCCGCCGTCCCGAGCTGCATGATCAGGGTGGAGAGGACGGGACCGTCCTCGGAGACGAGACCCACGAACTGCCGAATCTGGGCCTTCTTCCGATCGCTGGTCTTCTGGACGTGGTTGAGCAGCTCCTCGGCCTTTTCGGCGGAGAGCTGAGTCTGTTCCTGCAGGAAGCGCAGGCGCTCCTCACGTGAGGCTTTGGCCATGAGGGCACGAGCGGCAACCCGCTCATCGCGAGTGGTCCACATGATTCAGATCCTTCCGAGCGCCTCGTCGAGATCGCCGATGAGGTCGTCGAGGTGCTCGATCCCCACCGAGATGCGAATGAGTCCGTCGTCGAGGCCGCGCGCCTCTCGGATCTCTTTGGGAATCGACGCGTGGGTCATGATCGCCGGATGCTCGATGAGAGACTCCACCCCGCCGAGGGACTCCGCCAAGGTAAAGACCTTCATCCCCGTCAGCAGCTTACGGCTCGCTTCGAGCCCGCCGTCGATGACGAAGGAGATCATCCCCCCGCCCCTCTTCATTTGCTTCCTCACGAGGGCGTGCTGCGGGTGGGTTTCCAGGCCGGGATAGATGACCTTCTTGACCTTGGCGTGCCCCGACAGGTGCTCGGCGACGCGCTCCGCGTTGTCGCAGTGGCGATCGAGGCGGACGTGGAGGGTCTTGGTGCCGCGCAGAGTGATGAAGGCATCAAAGGGCCCCATCACCGCTCCGGCCGCGTTCTGGACGAACTTCACTCGGTCGTTCCACTCCGCGTCGTCGGTGACCACAGCCCCGCCGACGACGTCGGAGTGCCCTCCAAGATACTTCGTGACGGAGTGGACGACGATCGAGGCCCCGTGGGCGAGGGGCCGCTGGAGGTAGGGGGTGGCGAAGGTGTTGTCCACCACCAGAGGAATCCCCTGCTTCTTGGCGAGCTCGGCCACCCGCTCGATGTCGACCACGGTGAGCATCGGGTTGGTGGGCGTCTCCAGCCACACCATCTTGGTCTCGGGGCGAATCGCGGCGGCGTAGGCTTCCACGTCGCCCGCCGGGACGAAGCTGAAGTCGAGGCCGTGGCGGCGGTGCACTTTGTCGAAGAGTCGGAAGGTACCGCCGTAGAGGTCGTCCCCGGCGACGACGTGGTCCCCCGCCGAGAGGCAGTGCATCAGCGCATCGGTGGCGGCGCACCCCGAGGCGAAGCAGGCCCCGAATCGTGCCCCTTCGAGCGCCGCGAGGTTCTCCTCGAGGGCGAAGCGGGTGGGGTTGTGGGTGCGCGAATACTCGAAACCGGTATGCTCTCCAGGGCCTCGCTGGGCGTAGGTGCTGGTCTGGAAGATGGGCACGCTGACCGCGCCCGTGACCTTCTCGGGGTCATTACCGGCGTGGATGGCGAGGGTCTCGATGCGGTCGGACGGACGGCTCACTCCCGGAAAGAACCCGTCGTTCGGAGCCAGGTCAAGACGTCCCCCGACGCTCCACACCTCTCGATTCGAGGCGAGCTATCACCGGAGCCTCTCAAATCGATAGCGATTTCGGCGAAGATGCTGTCCAGACCGAACCATTCGGCTGGCACGCGTCCTGCTCTACTTCAGAGGCGTGAAGCCTAAGGACGAAAGCTCCGAATCGACGCCCGAACGGAACGGCTCGATCGAGCGCCGCTCGCTGCTCTTGGCCGGCCTCGGCCTCGGCACCCTCGGACTAGGGGCGGCCGGGACCCAGGCGGCTCGGTCGGCGCCCGGAGTAAAGTCCCAAGGTGCAAAGTCACGGGAGGTATCCATGTATCAGATTAGACGCAGCAACGAACGCGGACATGCCGACCACGGGTGGTTGAACTCGCACCACACCTTCTCCTTCGCGGAGTACTACGATCCTCGCCACATGGGCTTCGGTCCCCTGAGGGTGATCAACGAGGACCGCGTAGCCGGCGGAGCGGGCTTTCCAACCCATCCCCACCGAGACATGGAGATCATTTCCTATGTCTTGGACGGAGGACTCGAGCACAAGGACTCGATGGGGACCGGCTCCGTGATTCGGCCCGGGGACGTCCAGCGGATGTCGGCCGGCACCGGCGTGCTCCATAGCGAGTACAACGCCTCGAAGCAGGACCCGGTCCACTTCCTGCAGATCTGGATCGTGCCCGAGCGCGCGGGCATCGAGCCAAGCTACGAGCAGAAGGCCTTCGACCCCGCGGAGAAGAAGAACAAGTTCCGCCTCCTCGCGAGCCGAAACGGCGAGGAGGGAAGCGTGACCGTGCACCAGGACGCCAAACTCTTGGGGGCGACCCTCGACGCCGGGGTCGAGCTCGAGCAGCCGCTGGATCCGAACCGGAAGGCCTGGCTGCACGTAGCGCGGGGCTCGGTGGTCGTCGAAGGCGAGACCCTCGAGGCCGGTGACGCCATGGCCCTCGTCGAGGCCTCCAAGATTCGCCTCGAAGGTAAGGACAAGGCCGAGCTGCTCCTGTTCGACCTCGCCTAGGGTCTCAGCGGCGGGAGCGCCCCCTCGTCGCGTCGCGACGGGGGGCCCCATCCATCAAAAGCCGCTCGAGCAGCTCACCTCGAGCTCGGGGCCCTGGTTGTTTTGTTCGCGGCACTCGCTGAACGCCTCCGCAACGTCGACCGCGGAGGTGATTCGGTCGGAGAAGTCGCGGGGGCGACCGGTCACGGATTCGATCCGAACCAGAGCGCCGGGCCCGATGGCGATGCTCGAGGTGACGGTGTCGAACACGCCGTCGCGGTCGCGAAGCTCCACCTCGACCCCTGCTCCCACGGCCAGACAGCCCCGATTGGCCACCAGAACCTGAAGGGCGAGCGACGGGCACGCGGACCGATTTTGGCGCACGTCGACAATCTCCAGATCGGGGGCGCAGCCCGCGTCCCGCCCTCCCTGCGCGTTGCGGCGCCAGGCGTTGTAGTCCGGTCCCCAGGACGGGTCGGGCGCCTCCGGGACCTGGGCCCGAGGTCCTGACTGCGTCACCGCGTAGGCGTGCTGATGCCAGATCGGGCGGGTGGCCACCCAGTTGTCGAGGGCGTCGGCCCAGACCTCGAGCCCTGCGTCCCCCACGAGGTTGGCGTCCAGGAAGTTGGCCTCGTTGCTGGTGGTGAAGACGATCTCCGCCTTGAAGTCGCCGTCGACGTCGGCGACGACGGGATACTCGGTGCGCGTCCGAGAGCTGTTGAGGTCCCGAAAGAGAACCTCCGCGTCGGTCATGATACCGTCGCACCCTGGCCCGGGAGGGGTTGTGGTGCAGTCCGGCTCCTGCCCGGGATAGATGCGGAGGAACTCCTCGTCGTTGTAGACGACCTCGGCTCGGCCGTCTCCCTCGAAGTCGAACACCGAGGAGCCGGTGCGCGAGGAAGAGTCGTCCTCGGTGGGCGCTCGCCACAGAAGGCGAAGCGAGGGGCCGCTCGGATCGTAGGTGGCGACCACATAGTTCGAGGCCCCGGCGGTGCCGATGTCCGGACGACCGTCGCCGTCGAAGTCCGCGATGTTGGGAGCCCCGCCCTGACCTCCTCCCGGAATATCCAAAGATGCCAAGACCGCGAGGGTTTGGCCTTGAAGAATATAGATCGTGCCGTTCGCGACGAGCGCGATCTCGGGGCTCCCGTCCCCATCGAAGTCAGCGAGACCGCAGTAGCCATCGGGCGTAGAGGCGCTGACCCGCACCTGAGCGGAGAAGTCTACTCCCACGGTGCCCGAGGTTTCGTACACGGTGCGCCCGGCCACGATCTCGGGTCGGTCGTCCCCGTCGAGGTCGGCCACGCAGGCGATCGGGCCTTGCCCGGCGAAGCCCGCTCCGGCGCCGCCTTCGAAGAGGAGGCGCCCCCCGGAATCGAACACCGCGGCGCCGAACACGAGCTCGGCGTCCCCCACGCCGTCGAGGTTGGACACGGTCACGCTGCCGCTCCCCTCGGGCCCCGAGAAAGCATCTGATATCCACACCGGGGTCCCGTCCCCCGCAATGCGGAGGAGCTGGCGACCGGGACTGACCACGAAGACCTCGGGGGTGCCGTCGCCATCCACGTCCGCGATGGCGGGATTGGCGGTGGAGTCGGTTCGATAGTTGAGGTCCGTCACCGTCCAGACCTTGGCCCCCGTGTCCCCCCGAACGGCCCGGAGCACGCCGTCTCCGGTGAAGTCGCTGTCCCGAAAAGTATTGAAGACGATCTCGGGGACGCAGTCTCCGTCGAGGTCGGTGACCATGGGAATAGAGGTGGCCTGAACGTGCTCCGGAGCGTCGTCGAGGCCCGGCTGAACGTGAGGCCAGCTCACCCGACAGGTGCCCTGCTCGCAGCGCTCGGCGGTTTGGCAGTCTTCCTGGACGGTGCAGCTTCGCTCGCGGCGCAGGCCCCAGGTGAAGAGCGGCCGGGGCTCGAAGACGCCCGGCGGAGGGGTGAAGGTGCAGGTCGGATCCGTGATCCGGGGAACACACCGCCCCAGCCCCGGATCACAGACCTCATTCTCGGGGCAGGGAGTCAGCTCCGGCCGGGTCGCGCAGGCCGCAGTGGCGACGCAGGCGGCGCCGAGGGCCACGCAGCTTCCCCCGACGCAGGCCTCCTGATCGCTGCAGCAATCCTCATTGACACCGCAAGCGAGCTGACCGCCGGGACACAACTTACGACAGAGTCCCTCTTCGCAGCGCGTTCCGTCAGAGCAGCACTCCGTAGGACAAGCCTGCTCGGGGCGACAACAGCCTCCGAGGTGACAGGTCAGGCCCACTTCGCAGCAGTCGCCGCCGCACGTGACGGTCGAACACGCGGGCTCACAACCATTGGCCGAGCACGTCTCCCCCGCCATGCAGCAGGCGCTGCCGCACACCGTCCCGCCTCCGCTTCGACAGGCTTCGGCGGTGGGATCCGTAGAAGCGTCCGGACTTTGCGCCATCGCGTCAGGGGAGGCATCGGGTGACGGGTCATCGCAGCCGCTGCAGGCGGCCAGCGACACGGAGATAAAGATGAAGACGCCGAGGGCGCGCATGCTCCCATACTTTCATGCGGGGGGCCGGGCGGCCATCGGACGACGTGGGGGTCCGAAGGAGATGGACCTGACCGCGCATCAAAAAGAAACACTCGGATCGCCCGTCCCACCGCGTGCTCAATCAAGGTCCGCGAGGACGGACGCTGCTCGCTCCGGTTCCGATCTGAGTACCGCCCTCGATCGCAACCTTCATTGCAAGCGCTGATCCGTTAATCAGCCGTCGCCCAAGTCTCGGCGATGGCCTCCAGCTCGGGGAGGGGAGGTCTCGCCCCCCCGATCACCGCGGTCCGCTCGCCTCGGCGAAACACGGGGAAGGGGAGCCGCGAGGACAGCTCGGAGAGGAGGTCGGTGGGGAGCATGGGGAAGGCCCCAAGCTCGATCTTCCACAGGAACCAGGCGCTTCCGGCATGCGTCCCGCTCACGAGCAGATCCCCTTCGATGCTCGTGAAGGGTCTCTCCAGGAGGAGAAGAGTGAGGTCCGGCCCCAGGGGTTCGCCGGCGGGCGCCGACCATCCCGGGGGCAGCTCCGGCGGCGGGAGCACTCGGGACGGAGTCGGCGGGCCGTCCGAAAAAAAGTCGGGACGAAAGCGACGATAGGCCTCGAGGCTCTCTACCCCGCGCCCGGCATAGCGCGTCCTCGCCTCCATGAGAGCTTCGGCACGGACCTGCTGGAGAAAGGGGAGGAGGGGCTGGGGCGCGTCGAGAATCTCTCGGCGAGGCCGAAAGAAGAGCCCCTGCTCGAGATAGCGGTCGAAGGATCCCCCTTCCCTGGCCGCCCGCACGAAGCTTCGGAAGAAGGTGGCCCGAACCTCCTCACGTACCCACCGGTCCACGCTGGAGGCGAAGTTCGAGGCAAACACGGGGTTGCCGATGAAGGGTCGATCGTCGAAGCGGGAGAAGGCGTCACTGAGCGCGACGAGGCTCACGCTGTCGGCAGAGAGCTCGATGCCGCGGGCGGACACGCTCGAGCTGGTGCTCTCCGGCACCTCGCCCGCGCCCCACACGCCGAGCGCCTCGAAGGCGAAACGATGGGCCACCATCGACCTCAGCGGCCACGCCCGGAGAGTCGGCCCCACCGACACGGGAGGCGCCGGACGTCCTTCGGTCTCGCCCAGACACTGGTGATAGCTCCAGGCCGCGGCCACGCAGGCCGGCTCGGCGGGAGAGCAGTCGGGGAGATCGTCCCGAGGGCACGCGTTCGGCAACACCACGGGCTCGGTGGTCTCGCAGGCGAAGCCCGAGCCGCAGAGGACGAACAAGAGGAGTCGAGAGGTCGTCATTGGAAATGAAAGTCCACGCCGAAGGTTCCGCCCCAGGCGTCTTCGGTCTCCCGAGAGAAGGCAGGGTAACCTGCGCGATAGAGCGCTCGACCGACGAGGTCGAGGTTAGGCCGGAGGTGCCACCACACCGTGCCGACGGCGAGGCCTTCGGGCACGTCCACGCCTTCGACGTCGAGTCCGATGCGAGCCCGAATCAGCCCGCCGAGACCGACCGACATCTGCTCGATGGGCGACCAGAGGAGGTCGGCCCGCGCCTCTGGCACCAGAAGCCCCAGCACCGCGAAGTTGGTCTCGAGCATCACCCGCGCCCCGCCTTGCAAGGTGAGATGGTCTCCCAAGGGGAGGCGTCCGACCCACCCGAGCTTGGGGAGGAAGTTGAGGAGGAGCCTTCGGCGCTCCGAGATCTGGCGGGGATCCTCGTCTTCCGGGACCTCTCCCTCCAAGACCCGGCGCGCGAGAAAGCCGACGCCCCCCTCGAGACCCCACTGCGCCCCCTTCCCCCCGAACCGGGCCCGGAGAATGAGGGGAGCGCGGAGCTCGAGCCGATCCGTGAGGCCGCGAGCGTAGCCCACACCGTCCACCTCGCCGAGCGCGACGGCCGTACCGCTCAGCGGTAGCGTGAGCCCCAGCCCCACCTCCACCCGATTCTCGCCGGCCGGCAAAGTCAGCGGCCGGTGAGCGGCCCGGCGAGGGAGAGCGCTCGTGCAGCTCGCCGTCATCAACGCCAAGGCAACGAAGGTAGACGTCTTCCGCGCTCCCCGCCCATCGTGCGCCTTCGACCCCACCCGGTGGTGGTGCCGCCCCCTTTCCCCGACGTCAACCGCGGGGGTGCGCTTATCCAGTTGAACGCGAGGGGCGCCTCGGGCCACCAAAGAGTCATGAGGGGTCGCGCGCTCGGCATCATCCTCGCCCTCGCGGGGCGGCGTGCAGCGACGACGTCGCCGAGCCTCCGGACGCGTCCGGGCGCGACGCCGGGTCTGCGGACGCGCGCCCGACCGAGCCCGACCTCGGGGACGGAGGTGGGGTCGACCTCGGAGACGGCGGACCCGCAGACCTCGGCGTGGTCTCCGACGGAGGCGGGGCCGACGCCGAAACTCAGCCTGCGTACGAGATTCTCCAGGGGACGAACAACCACCTCGAAAACACCGGGAGCTGCTCCCGACCGGGGGTGGCCTTCGGCGAGGAGGGCGTCTTCGAGACCACGCTCCGTTTCGCCTTCAGCGCCTTCGGCACCATCTACCCGGCGGGGGCGCGGGTGCTCGTGCAGCGGGACGGAGCCCTGCTCATCGGGGCGCCATCACCCCTGCCGCCCCGGTTCGAGCTCGACGATCCCCCGCCTACGGGGGTCCTCATCGCCGCGCACGCGAGCCCCTTCGACCGTGATTCGGGGGAGGTCTACGTGTCCTCGGAGTCCGCCGGCCTCGCGGTGTCCTTCTGCGGCATGGCGCCGCTCGGAGGCGAAGGACAGGTGTTCGTTCAGGTCGAGATCCAGCCCGGCAACCAGCGCGTGGTGGTGCGGGCGCAGGATCGCGTGGGGACGTTCGATGCGGCCGCGGGCATGGCCGACGCCGAGCACACCGTAAAGCTGGCCTGCTCACCCCGCTGCAACTTCGATCCCTTCACGATCTTCGCCTTCATCCCCATCGACATCCCCCAGGTGGGGATCGACCTTCGGTGGGTCACGAGCTCGGGTCTCCCGGAGAGCGTGGCCCCGGGTGCAGGCTTCGTCGAGCCGACCTACGTCGTCGAAAACGCCGGCAACGTCGACGCGCCCTCCTTTATCTATCGGCCCTATCTCGTACCGGAGACGGGGACGATCCATCGGGTGGGCCCGAACTTCGGAGATCTCTCCAACTATCCCGACGAGATCGGGCCCCCGGTCGACGCCGGGAGCACGGCCACCGTGGCCTTCGCCCGGACCTTGGTCGCGCCCAACATGCCGGGACGCTACCGCTTCGTCGTCTGGCTCGATGCATCGATGGGGGTGGACCTGGACCCCACCAATGACACTTTCGTAGTGGGCAGCTTCGAGGTCACGAACTGACCACGCACGCACGACGGACAGCGCTCTAGGGGGCACAGTTCGACGCAAGCTCGCTGGCTTGGGCCACCTCGGTCAAAACTCCGCGCAGCCAGGCATGCTCGGGGTCGTGGCGAAGACGCTCGTGCCAGCCGGCATGGAGACGGATCGGCCCCAGGCGCACCGGTGGCTCGAAGACCTGGAGGCCTTCTCGCGGAAGCGTCGACACCATGCCCCAAGGCAAGGTAGCCAGCACGTCCGAGCTCATCACCATCTGGGTTGCGGCAAAGACGCTCGGGACACGCGCGACGACGGTGCGACTCAACCCGTCTGATTCCAGGGCCTGATCCACGGCTCCGACTTTGGAGCCGCCGTCGGGGACGACGAGCACATGGCGCTCCGCCAGGAAGTCCTCGAGGCAGAGGGGGTCGGTGAGGCGGGGGTGCCCCCGGCGGGCCACCGTCACGAAGCGGTCCCGCATCAAGGGGGACCAGATGATGCCGGCGGATGCGTCCCGCTTGGGCGTCAGTGCGAGATCGAGCTCGCCGGCGGTGAGCGCCTCGTCGAACTCGAGACGAAAGGGGCGAGCATCGATGAGCACATGGGGAGCCCGTTCCTCGAGGTACGCGGCCAGGCGCGGGAGTAAGGGGACCATGGGGTAGTCCGAGCTTGCGATCCGAAAGGTCCGGGTCAGGGCCCTCGGGTCCACCTCCCGGGCCGTGAACAGCAGGGTGCCGGTGTCGAGAAGCAGCTTCCGCAGGGGTTCCTTCATGGCCTCCGCCCGCGGGGTGAGAGCCATGCGCCGCCCGGTGCGCACGAGGAGCTCGTCCCCCAGCTGCTGACGCAAGCGGCCCAGAGACCGACTCGCGGCGCTCTGAGCGACGCCGAGACGCTTGGCCGCGCCACTCACGTTGCGCTCCTCCAGGAGCACGTGGAGCACCACGAGCAGGTTGAGGTCGTAGTCCTGGAAGCGATCGATGGCCATGGACGCGGGAGAACGTATCAGCGTCCGCCCGAACCATCCCACGATCGTCATGGTGGCTATGACATCGGTGCGGCTATTCACGGCGCTCCTGCTCTCTATCCTGGCCGGCATGCAGCGCTACGAAATCGCAGACTTTGGTGGGCCGGAGGTCCTCCGGCTCGCGGAGGCCCCTCTTCCCTCGGTCGGCACCGGGCAAGTCCGAGTAAAGGTCCGCTTCGCCGGGCTGAACTTCGCCGACCTGATGCAGCGAAGGGGAGTCTTCCCTGGCCTCGGTGACCTCCCCTTTACCCCGGGCATGGAAGTGGTCGGCACCGTGGACGCCGTCGGCGCGGGGGTGGCGAACCTGCAGGAGGGAGACCGCGTGGTGGGCCGGCTCGAGCTCGGGGGGTACGCCGAATACGCGGTCGCCGAGGCAGCGGAGGTGCGGCCCGTGGCGGAGGGCGTCGGAGACCCAGAGACCCTCGCGCTGGTGGGCACGTCGGGCCTGACCGCCTACGCCCAAACCACGGTGCTCGGCGAGCCAGACGGACGAGCGGTCTTCCTCTCCGCAGCCGCGGGAGGCGTGGGGTCTATCCTCACGCAGCTGCTGAAGGCCCAGGGCTGGCGGGTCCTCGCCGGGGTGAGCAGCGAGAGCAAAGCCCAGAGCGTCATCGCGCTGGGCGCCGATCACGCCGTCCGCTACGACCGGGAGGGTTGGGAGAACGAGCTCGTCGAGCTCGCCGGCCCCCGCGGACTCGCCGGCGCCTTCGACTCGGTGGGCGGCGCGATGTACCGCGGCGCCTTCGCGGCTCTCGGCGACCACGGCCAAATGATCGTCTTCGGGGCAGCCAGCGGGGAGCTCGTGGGCCTGCCCCCCGAACTCGTGTTCCCGGCCGTGATCCGCGGCCAGGCGGTCCGGGGCAACGGACTGGTCGCGTTTCTGGCCCAGGACCCGAACGCGCTCCGCGACGCGACGGCCGCCATGTTCTCGGCCCATCGCCAGGGCGCCATCCCGACGCTGGGGCTTCAGGTCTATGACTTCGAGGACGCGCCCCGCGCGCACGCGGACGTCGAGGCCCGCGCGACCATGGGCAAGGTCGTGTTCAAGGTGGGCTAGCCCCTGCGCCTAGGGGAGGGGGACCTAGGACTTGATACAGGCCGACCGCGTTTCCGAAGGGGTCTCGGAACTCTGCGTAGGCGACCACCTCCGGCACGACCTCGATCTTTCCGATGTCGATGCCCGCAGCGGCCAGGCGGCGCGCTTCGCTCTCGATGTCGGCGGTGGCGAGACGCACGACGGTGGGGCTCGGGGCTGTCCCCGCCTCGACCTGCATCAGCTGCAGCCAGGCGCGCTCGGCGATGCGGAACTCGAAGATGCCTTCGACCGGCTCTACGGTCTCGACCCCCCGACCGATCACCGCGGCGTACCAAGTTCGAGCCTCGGTCAGTTCGCCGACGGGCACCCCGATGGTGACTTCAGGTGGGGTTCCGGCCGGAGCAGGACCGAAGGCGGATCCGCCCGAGGCGGCGCAGGCGGAGGCGAGCCACGCAACCCAGATGGCCACCATCGTACGGATCATGCGTCTTGTCCCGAGGCGAGGGTCTCCGCGAGCATCAGGGCGTTTCCGTCGGGGTCGAAGAAGGTCGCGATCTTGGCCATGCCGTCGATGGTCATGGTGTCCCCGTCGAAGCGTACGTCCTTGGCCTCGAGCGCTGTCCGGGCGGCATCGATGTCACTCACCCCGAAGACCGGAACGCAGTTTCCCGGCGATGCCGCCTCGGCGTCCCCGAAGCCCAAGGTCACGCCCTTCGTGTTCGTCGACATCTCGCTCCATCCCATGGCGTCGTTGGAGAACAGCTCCTTGAACCCGAGATGCGTCGAGTACCAGCGGATCGAGGCGGCGCGATCCTTCACGGAGAGCGAAATCGTAATGTCGTCATTGAGAGTTATGGTTGACATGCAGTCTCCTGTGAACTGGAACTACATCAGATATAAAAAGTGAACAACCCCGAGTTCGCTCAGCTCTGCTCGCGGGCCTGGAGCCTCCCGGTGCTGGCCCACCTTGCCGAAAGCGGCCACGGTCGAGTCTCGCCGACCGCCCACGCCCTAGGCGCGGGGCGGAGGATCATCGGTGAGACCTTCCTTCACCTCGCGCAGCTCGGATTGCTCGAGCGGGCTCCGGGGCACGGACACCCCTTGCGTCCGGAGTTCGTCCTTTCCAGCCGAGGGTCCTCGGTGGCCGCTTGGGCCCAGGAGTTCTTGGTGCGCATGTCGACCTCGGACTGGGCGGCGATGCGTCGCGCCTGGGCCCTGCCCGTCCTGAGACTCGTCTCGGAGCCTCAAACCTTCGGATCCCTCCGCGGACAGCTGGACCCCGTCACGGATCGGGCTCTCTCGCTTTGCCTGACCCGGCTGACC
>JBCBRU010000120.1:0-17648 GCA_039819565.1 Myxococcota bacterium
GCCGGGTTGACGTGGCAGGCCGAGCATACGAACGTGGCCCCGTTCGGGATCAGCGCCGTGTAGTCGGGAATGGCTACTGCATCGCTGGGGGCGACCCACACGGTGACCGTGAGGACGCCCGCCGCAGCAGCTCTCGAAATTGAATTCACGGCCTGGAGTGTCCCTAGTTGGCGCCGGAGTTCACACGATTACTCGACGAAAGAAGTGCGACCGCCTCTGCAGGGGCGGTCAGCCAAGTGGTGTGCGTACCCTCCCGCCAGCGGATTGAGTTTGGGGATCACGTCAACTCATGTGGCCGGCATCACGGAGGGCTCAGGTCTTGGCCTCAGGCGCCGACGACTTTGGGCAAGGCCTTGACGTAGCGCTGTACGTCTTCGATGCGACCCATGCTCACTCGTGACCAGCGGGTGTGCTCCCGATAGATGCCCCGAATCATCACTCCGCTGTTTTCCATCTTCTTCCGGAAGTCCTCGGCGCTTTCTTTCACGTCGACATACATGAAGTTCGTAGCGGACGGGAGGGCTTTGAGACCCACCTTTGCTAGACCTTCACTCACGAGTGCTTTGGCTTCGAGAACCTTGGCTTTCGACTGAGCCAGGAACTCCATGTCGTTGTAGGAGGCTACGGCGGCCGCGATCGAAGGCGCGGACATCCAGCTCATCTGGTGCTGTCGAATGGTCTCGATGTTCTCCGGCGTCGACATGAGATAGCCGATGCGCATGCCCGCCATGCCGTAGATCTTGGAGAAGGTGCGGGCCACGATGACATTGGCGCCTTCTTTCAGCAGGTCCATCACGGTGTTTTTGGCGGGGTCGGGGGCGAGCTCGTTGTAGGCCTCGTCGACCAGCACCGTCACCTTGGGGCTCACTTTGCGCACGAACTCGTGCAGCGCTCCGCTTTCGATGAGTCGACCGGTGGGGTTGTTGGGGTTGCAGAGGTGAACCAGCGACACGTCGTCGGCCACCGCCTTTTCGAGCGCGGCGAGGTCGACATCGAGGTCGTCGGTCATGGGCACTCGGCGGAGCTCCGCACCTTGGCGCACGGCGTAGAGGGCGGTCGTGTCCCAGAACAGCTCAGGCCCCAGGATGGCGCCCCTATTACCCCAGGCTAGAGCGACCGCACACAGCGCCTCCCCAGAACCATGGGAGACGGTCACCTGCTCGGGAGAGAGGCCGTGCCGCTCCGCGATCATCGATACCAAGTAGGCGGGGCTTGCGTAGTAGGCGCCCCGCCGCGTCGCCTCATCGACCGCAGCGGCTACGCGGGGACTTGGGCCGTAGGGGTTTTCGTTGCGCGAGAGCTGAGCGATGCCTTCCGGGGGGCCGAAGAGACCCTTCGGAAGGACAGATTGCGGTGCTGCCGCTTTGGTGCCCTTGGGCCGGGTGTCCTGCGCCAGAGGAGACTCGGACGCGCATCCGGCGAGGGCCGCAGCCCCCCCCGCGGCGATACCCTGTAGAAAAGAACGTCGGGCCAAATCAGCCTTCTTCGGTGCACTCATGCCTTGTCCTCCTGCATCTCCCAAACCACGAACGAGACGCCGGATCCCATTCAGAATGGTCGTATGGCGGTTCCCAAACCCCGACATCTACGTAGGTCGATGCCGTCAATTCCTACGTTTTCGTCGGACTGGGCCGAGGTTCACCAGTTATCTCTCGTTCATCCTTCTTGCATAGGTCGGCGGCCCATGGGGAGCGCGCAGAAGACGGCCGTATTCCTGGTTTTCATAACTATTGGCATCTTGATGAAATGGAAGATGCCGTCGGCGGCCGAACAGGCAGGAATTAAGAAGATCGTCCTCAATCTTGCACTCCCCGCGACGATCTTCATCGCGCTCATTGGGGTTGAGGTCCGTCCGAGCTTCCTGCTCCTTCCGTTCCTCGCACTCGCTCTGAACGGCTTCCTCTTCGCCGGTTTTGGCGTCCTCCTCCCCTGGCTCGGGGTTTCGACCGACTCGCCCCAGGCCCGCACCACCAAAATGATGGTTTCGTCCTTCGCGCCCGGACTGTCGTGCTTTCCCTTCCTGCTCGAGTACCGCGGCGAAGGGGCGCTGGCCCAGGCGGCCATGGCCGACCTTGGCAACAAGGTCTTCGTACTCATCGCCCTCTACCTGGTCGCCATGAACTGGCACTACCGAACGCACGCTTCGGGAAGCTTGGCCACCGGCGACAAGATGCGGTCGTTCGCGAAGACCTTCTTCACGGAGCCGGTCAACCTGCTCATCATCGTCGCTCTCTTCCTCATGAGCACCGGCTACTCGATGGCGAGCTTGCCGAATGTAGTAGCGGAGCCGCTCCGCCGGCTGAGCGGTATGATGACGCCGCTGGTGCTGCTCTTCATCGGGCTCGCCGTGCAGCTACGGGGCGGGCAACTCTGGTTGCTCTCGTCGATTCTCCTCTTCCGCGCTGCCCTCGTGACCTGGCTCTGCGTGCTCGTGACCGCAGCGGGGGGGCTCGTGAGTCCCGGGTCCTTGCTGGTGGGTCTCGCCTTTGGGCTTAGCGCCTGTAGCTTCTGGCCCTTTATGCATATCTCCACCGTCGATAAGGAAGAGCAGGCGGTACCCGCCCACGAGCGGACTTTTGACGCGAGCTTCGCCATCAACATGCTCGCGCTCTCTTTTCCTCTCTCTACGGCCTTGATCCTGATCCTCCTCTCCGTGGGTGAGCCCGTGGTTCGGTTCGGGTCCCTGCTGGGGTGGGCCACCGGACTCACCCTCGCGGCCGGGGCCGCCTTTCTCATGACCACACGGCGTGCGCCCTCGGATGCGCCCGTCTCTTGTGACGCCTCATCCTGAACGCACAGGGGGCCCCGCCGCGCCCGTTCGAGACCGGGGCTGGCGACCAAGGCCGAGACCTCGCGGTCTCGCTGAGGATCGCGTAGGAGCGAAGATGAGATGCTTCGAATCATCGGTCCTCGCGCACTCGTGTCCGCAGTCGCAGTCGCCTTCGCGCTCGCCGCGGCCCCGGCCCGGGCCTCGCAGCCGCGGTGCTATTCGTAGCGGATTTCGACCATAGCTCGGACGCCGGCTCCGTGGTGGGGGCTTCCTTGGTGGGCGTAGGGCTTTTGACGCTCGGACTCTCCGCCTGGAACCATCGTCAGCAGAAGCGGGGCTCCGCCACTGCCGTTCCCCAAAGTCACCCTCACCGCGGAGGGAGACATGACCGTCGGCTTGACGGGGCGCTTCTGAACTCAGGGGCAGAGCTCGTCCCAGGGAGCCGAGGAGAGGCGCGAACCCGATGGATGGGTGACCTTCTCGTCTTGCCCTGCCGGACGCGCTTGGCCAAGATGTGCACCATGGCGGGCTGGCCACCTTCTTCAGCGATACGAACGGGACGGCGGACACGTCTGTCGTGGGTGCAGCTCATCGCTGGGGGAGGGGTTGCCGTCGCGAGCGCGGTCTGGGCATGGCCCTGGGGAGGGCTCTTCGCGCTCTTTGTGGCTATGAATGCCGCTTTCCTCGCCTTCGGTGTCTCCGGAGTGCTCGAAGCCCGGATGAAGAAAAGACGGCCCGAGCTTGAGTCCTAGATCTCGCCGCTCCGGCCCCGAGAGGGCAGCGTGCCTCTGATTGCTTTGATCGGGGGCGTGATGTTTCTGCTCCTCTTGATCGCCAATCTCTCCGCAACCGTGATTGCGATCCGCGCTCCCCATTTCGAGAGCCGACCAAGATGGCTCCTCGTCTCGCTGATTTGGCTGCTGCCTGGAATGTCACTCCTGCTGGTGGCGATGACTCGCGACGGCGAAAAGCGGGGTTCGGACTCAGAGCTCGCGGAGAAGCTCGGGTACGGGACGGCTCTCTCCATGCTGCGGTCTTCGGCCGGCGAGAAGGGAAGCCTACAGACGTATGAAGGCTCGGGACTGAGCCTCGCCGTCCACGAGGATGAAGGGACCCTCGGTCTGGCCCCCGAGGCGACCGAACGAGAACATGAGAGCGAGAGCGCTGATCAAGAACTCGCGTGAGTGACCTCGGCGAGGACATGTGGGCGGGTCGTGCGGCGAAGAGGAAGCCGGGTGGCCCCCTGTGACCGATTCGAGCGCGAAGCGCGCCCATGCGAGCCGAGCCCGCAGGCGGCGAGGCGCCGCGGGAGCTCTTGGTCAGCGCTTTAGCTAAAGATCTAAGCCGGTGGCTTCGGCCAGGGCTTCAATCGCAGGGCGAATGTCGTCGATGGGGGCGCGAATGGTGAGCATGCCCATCGCCTGGGCGGGCTTGAGGTTGATGCCGAGGTCATCCACGAAGATGCACGCCTTGGCCTCGACCTCCAGCGCTTCGCACATCATCTCATAGATACGAGGCTCGGGCTTGCGGACGCCAGCTTTGGAAGACTCGATGAGATGGTCGAAGCACGCGAAAATACCTTCGGCCTTGGCCCGGTCTTCTGCGGCCGAGATCATCGCCGCGGAGTCCAGCTCGGGAAGGTTGTTGGTGATGCAACCCGTCTTGAAGCCCGCGGCCTTGATGCGGGTCAGCGCTTCGATCATCTCGTCGCGAAAGGTCAACGAGAGGAGGCCCACCAGCGTGCGTCCCCGGATCTCGTGACCGGCGGCGCGGGTCTCTTCGGCGAAGAGACGGTCGAACTCCTCCAGCGAAATTTCGGAGCGCTCGTACCGCGCCCACGCGTTGGTGTGGTGATTTTGTTTGATGACGGAGCCAATGAACTTCGTAGGGAGCTCGTGCTCGCGCTCATAGGCCGCGAAATTCGCGACCGGCGAAGTCGTGAAGACGCCTCCGAAATCGAAGATGACGGCCTTGATGTCCATGAGCGCCAGTAGACTATCAGACGGTACGTATGCGGTAACCTGACGCCATGTCTTCCGTGCCTTCCGAGCAGCGCGTGGCGGGGGCCCTCGAGAACCACGCCTGGACGGAGCAGCCGGCGCTCCCGGGACGCACCAATCATCGTCGGGCAGGGGTCTTGGTGCCGCTTCGGTGGACTGCTTCGAGCCTGCAGGTCATCCTCACGGAGCGCGCGGCTCATCTCGGTCGCCACGCAGGGGAGTACGCCTTTCCGGGGGGAAAGCCCGAGCCGGAAGACTCATCCTTGGAGGCCACGGCGCTCCGGGAGGCCCGAGAGGAGATCGGACTCGAGGGGGCTCGGCCGCTGGGACGGCTATCGAGTCTTCCCCTCTACACGAGCGATTTCCGGCTCGAGCCCTTTGTGGCCGCCGTCCCGGCCGAGGCGCAGCTCGAGGCCGATCCTAACGAGGTCTCGACGATCGTGGAGCTCGACCTCGCGGAGCTCCTGGGCCGGGCCTCCTGGCCAGCCATTCCGTGGACGGCCGGCGACGACCGCCAGCGGCTGTCGCCATGTTTCGAGCTCGAGCCAGGCGCGTGGCGCGAGGCTTTGGTCTACGGAGGCACCGCCCACGCCCTGCACGAGCTCCTGGCCGTTCTCGCGCCTGAGTTCGGACGAACGCTGCCCCCTCTCCGGCCCGCCTCTTTCGACTGGGGCGACGTCTTCGCCTCTCGGTCTTCGGCTAAAGGGCCTCGCAGCTAAGGGTCGATGTCGAGACTGCGACTTCGTCCACGAAGATCTCGCGGGCACGGGACGAGGTCGTCGTGCCTGGATCGCCAAGAAAGCCAACGTCGAGTCGCGTGTGCCCACGTTCGACGGTGGTGTTGAAGTCGACCGCGTCGATCCTCACATCGTTGATGAAGACGGTGTTGAGTCCGAGCGTACCCACGTCGATCCTCAGAATCGCACAAAACCATCGATCCTTCGGAAGCTGCACGCCGAGCCGCTTGAAATTAAAGGACCCCTCTCCTCGGTGGTCATGCACGTTGGCCCCGGAGTCTCCAGACGCGAGCACCACCGCCTCCACATTGAGCGCGTCACCAAAACTCATGAAGTCGACCTCTCCCGCATCTTCGGGCAGGAGAAAGTATCCGCGCATCCAGATGACTTCGTCGGCCGGAGGCTCGAAGATCCCGGCGTAGACCGCGGCGCTGGTTCCTGAGCCAGAGATGCGGGCGCGGAGCGCTCCTTCACCCCGAAACACGACCTCGGTCTGGCGCTCGACGAAGGCTTCGCCGGACCCTCCCGTATCGCCGCGTTCGATCCAGTTCGTCAGACTGAGCGCTTCGAATCCGTCGCAGAAAGCCCAGCTCGTTGCCTCGGAGCTGTCACATGCGGAGCTGGGCTCGAGGCCGAGGTCCGGCGGCGGGCGGCCGAGGTCGATCGGTTCCGCTTCGAGATCCGTCGCTCCGACATCCTCCTGTGGGTCGTCGAGAACACAGAGGTCTCGCCCCTCATCGCAGCGGTACCCCTCGGCGCACGGGCAAGTGAGGGTGTCGAATTCGAGATCTCCGACGATGCAGGCCGAGAACATCGAGCAGCCGAAGGCCGCGGCCAGGGTCGAGGTCGTTCGGATCCCATCAGCGCCGCGAGACCGGGAGCCCATGGCGGGAACCTAGTCTAAGCCCCCGGTGAGAACCACTAACAACCCGCCCGGGCGCGGCTGCGTTGCGAGATCTCATCCCCCGCTGGGGCTCTCTTGGGTCGCCCGCTCCAGCCTCGAGACCACCTGACCCCAGCCCATCTTTTTGGCCAGCGCCACCGGCGTGGCACCATCCCTTCGGGCCGCGTCCGGTCGAGCTCCGTGGGCCAGCAGCAGATCTACGGCCGTGAAGCTTCCGCCCAGGGCCATGTCGTGAAGGAGAGTATTCCCTCGGTCGTCGCTGCCCTCCACGAGGCTGGGGTCTTCCTGTATCGCCTCCTCGAGCGCGCCGGCCATGTTCGCGCTCATCGGGTGCTCGGCATCGTCCTCGTCGAAGGGCGTGAGTCGTAGGGTCCCCGGGGGACCGAAGTCGAGTGCCCAGGCTGAATCGTGCGAGCGTAGCTCCGCCATGGCCATCTCGCTCCGCATCAAATCGATGGAGAACCCGCCGTAGGCCACCCCCCTCATGGCGTAGAGCCAGTCCACCACCTCTTCAAAGTCCACCGTGATGCGCTGGCCTTGAACGTAGCCGCCGATAGAGCTCGGAGCGTTCAACAGCTTCCCGGTGATGGTATAGCCGTCGAACCCGACCTCTCCCACCCACATGAACTCCCGCCTGTCGGGATCAGCGGGTCGAGCTCTTCCCATGAGCTTGGAGAAGAAGCCGCCTTCTCCCTGGTCTGCGAAACCTATCTTGACAGCCGAGATATCGAGCCCAGGGATGATTCGACGCTGCTCCCATGTGAGCTCTCGCCAGAAATACTTGAAGGTTTCTCGGGCTTTGGCGGTTGCTTGCCGAAACTCAGGAGTGTCCGAGTGGTGACTGAAGATCTCGCTCATATCGTCTCACCTCGGGCCCGTAGCATGGCGTTGCTTCCCACGGAAGACCTGCGCTTTCTATCGCTCCTCCCACCCGGGCAAGATATTCGACGGTCCGCGAGAGAAGAGAGATGTGGTGGAGGGCGGCCGCTCTGAAGCAGCCCTCCTCTTCAGTCGCTCGGGTGGCCTCGCTTCGGATGCCGCCGGGCCGAGCCGTTTTCCGGAACGTCTTGCCGCCGCCCTAGGGGAGAGCTATCCGAGCCCCTGGTGCCACTCTCGCCGAGAGAGGGCCGCGAGATTCAGCATGTCGGGAACGAAGAAGGTCGCGAGAAAGGCGCCGACGACCAAGAAGCCGGCGGTCAAAGCGCGAACGACACCTCCTGAGACGAAGGTCGGTTCGCTCACCGCGTTTCTCTCCTTCGTGGAGCGCGAGTGTGTCGGAGACTTCGTCCTGTTTCGAGGCCAGCGACGGGACTGGCCCCTTCTCCCCAAGGTGGCTCGGTCCAAGCTCCGAAGCTCGATCTCGAGCGAGGAGACGGCCATGCTGAAGAAGTTCAAGGCCAAGGCGCCGCCGCTTCTCCAGTACTTTCCTGGTGGGGACTGGGAGTGGGTGGCGATCGCCCAGCATCATGGTATGCCCACTCGCTTTCTGGACTGGACCCGCAACCCCCTGGCGGCGCTGTGGTTCGCGATTCGGGAAGCCCCCGCCCGAGACGAAGACGGTGCCCTGGAGTCGGGCGTGGTCTGGGTGCTCGACTACGCGGAGGCGGACGTGGTCCAGAATCTGGAGGTTGAGGGCTCGCCCCTTACCAACCGAAAGACCCGGATCTATGAGCCTCGCTACGTCGACACCCGCATCAAGGCTCAGGCCGGCGTGTTTACGGCGCACGTGCTCAACAAGCGAGACGGCAAGGAGTCCTTCGTACCCTTCGAGCGTCATCTGAAGTTCGACGGTCGCCTCCGCAAGCTGATTGTCGAGCCCACCAGCTTTCGAGCCATGCGCAATGCCCTCCATCGCTGCGGGGTCTGCGCCGAGACCCTGTACGGAGACCTCACCGGGCTCGCCGAGACGATCGGTTGGGAGCACGCCGACGACGGCGATGTCGTGGGCTCGAAGTGATGAGCGCGCCGGTCCTCGAGCGACGCACCTCCTTCGAGGAGGTCTCCGTGCACCCCGAGCATGCTCGAAAGGGCCTGGGGCGTCAGCTCGTCGCCTGCCTCATCGAAGCGGGCTGCGAGCGCGGCTGCGCCGGCCTCGACCTCACCGCTCTCCCCCATGCGAAGTAGAGCGTGGGTTTGGCCCCGCCGTCCCGTCCGAGGACTCTCCGCGCCGGAGGCCGACGTGCGAGCTACCCCAAAGTCTACCGCTTATCGACGCAACCGCCGCTTCGGAGAGACTCACGGAGGTCGGGAGGCCCCCAAGGTGACCGATGGGATCCTCGCCCACGTTCATCCCCTCGAGCGCCCCTCGGCCTCCGAGGTCACCCCGATCCTCATCGAGGAAAATCCCTCGCGGGATCTATACTTCCCTCTCAGCGGGGCGGAGTGTTTGGCGGCGATGGCCGCGCTTCCCCGTCGGGTGACCGAGGGGATAACCCACGTGTGGCTCCGCCGGGTCACGAGGCGCGCCCTCGATCGCGGCGAGCATCCGCTCGCGTCTTACGTGCTCGGTAGCGGGGTACGCGCAGTGGTCCTGTTTCCGTGGCGGACGGACAACCTGATTCGCTTCGGCGCCAAGGCCCCTCAGGGGGATACGAGGCGGGACTACGAGCGCTTCGGGGCGCAGATCGTCCGGAGAGGCGAGTGCTGGTACGGAGAGTTCTCGGACGTGGCGCTTCGCCGGTTCTATCTGGAGTATCTCCTCTTCCACGAGATCGGACATCATCTCGACGGACAGCGGCGCCACTGGAGCCGGGCCCATCGCCGGGCTTGTGAGGAGGCTGCCGATCAGTACGCGCTCTCTTGGGCCAAGGCCGCCGCGCACGCGCTCCACCGCATCGAGAAGGCTCGAGCCATGAGCGCCGCGATCGATAGTTCCCGGGCTCGAGCGTCGGGCGGCGATCAGCCTTGAGCAACCTCTTCGAGTACGTCGACGATGCGGTCCGCCCACTCCGCATGCTCAGGCTTCATGAGGCACGAGCGAAGCACGCACACGCTCTCTCGGTTCATCTTCAGGTCCGGCCAATGGGCGGCCACCATGCTGGGAGGGAGCTCGATGAGGGCGAGGTGCAGGTTCTCTTTCGCAGCAGCCTCGAAAACGTGCCGGGAGCGCTCGCTGACGGTCTGTGCGTCGGCACCGACCGGGGCGTAGAGCACAATATCGATCTCTGGGGCCATCAGGACTCGATAGCGTGAGCTGGCTTCCAGGCGGGCGCCGAGGCTCCGGGCCGCCATCAAGCACCGATCGAGCTGCCCGGCGAACTCTCCACCTCGATCCATAGGCATGAGCTCCTGGGTGGCCCACAGCGCCACCGCGGAAGCTCCGGCGCGGGAGCATTCGAGGCTGATCTCTCCGAGGTGCAGCTCGGCGGAGCTAAAGTAGGTATAGGGCGAGTCGTGCTTATAGAGGGCGCCTACGCTGCGGTCGCGAAACAACACGCAGCCGCAGCCGTACGGCTGGAGGCCGTGCTTGTGCGGGTCCACCACCACTGAGTCGGCCTCGGCGATGGCGTCGTAGGCCCGCCGCGCAGGTGCGTCGAGTTGGCTCGACAAAGTGAAGTATCCGCCGTAGGCGGCGTCGACATGGACGCGGACCCCGTACTTCCGCGCTACGGTGAGGATCTCGTCCAGCGGATCCACCGAACCTATCCCGGTCGTCCCCAACGTGGCGACGATCGCCCCCACGTCTCCGGCTTCGAGACGCGCGTCGAGCGCCGCCACATCCATGCGACCGTCGGGCGTGACGGGGATTCCGTCGAAGTCCAGCTGGAGGACTTCGCTGATCCTTCCATGGGTGTAGTGGGCCTGCTGGGAAGCCACGATGTGCTTACCGGGCGCGAGACGCCCGGCCACCCATAGGGCTTCGAGGTTGGCCATGGTTCCTCCGCCGCAGAGGTGCCCCAGCGGGTCTTCGAAGCCGAACATCTCACCTAGCCGTCGAACGCAGATCTTCTCGAGAGCCGAGCTGGCGCGGCCGCCGTCGAGCGCGTGGTTGTTGGGGTTGACCCACATCGACAGCATGTAGGCCATTCGAGCCACCGGATGGGGGGGCTTGAGCATCTGCCCTGCGTACATCGGGTGATGGTAGGGATAGTTGTCCCTCATCTTGACGGCGACGTCCTGGAGGACGCGTTCGAGACTCCTGACGTCCACGGTCGAGGCCTGCGCAGGGAGATCTTCGAATCCCTCCGCGAGGGTGGTGAGGGCGCGCTGCAGGATCTGGAGCTCTCGAGCGTCGATCATCGTGGTTCTTCTCCGAAACGAGCGCGGACTGTACCGAAGCGTCGATTCGGCGGATACAGGACGCTGGCGTTTCTGGTACACCTCCCTCGTGACCCCTGAGGACGCGCTGGAGGAGCTTCGTGGCCGGGCCCTGGTGCCCGTGGCCCGCGCTTCGGTTGACGCCATGAAGGCGCTCCACGCCGACTGTCTCCGCCACGATGTGCCCGCCGCTCTGCGCCGGCCCCCTGAGCCCGGTGGCTGAGGGACGAAGCTCGAGCTCCTGGTTCAGGAGCAGGACCTCCCCCGCGTCACCGCCCTCATGGGCTACTTCGTGACCGAAGAAGCGCCCGAGGGCGAAGAGCTCGCCTGCCCCGCCTGCGGCACCGTCGCCCCGCTCGTGGACGGCGCCTGCTCTGACTGCGGTCTTCAGCTCGCCTGATTCGGCCGACCGGCGCCTAGCCACCCTCAGGATAGCGAACGTCGATCTCGCGGAGGCAGCCCCCCGAGAAGTCGCCGGCCGTGTACTCGAACTCGAGACTTCCTTGTCGCCCGGTTTCGTCGTTGATCTCGAGGCGGAAGAGGGACCGACCGGCTCTCCGAGGGGAGCAGTACACGACCTGGTAGTAGCTATTCGAGATCGCGTCGAAAGACGTGAAGATCTCGTCGAAGGCGGGGCCCAGGAGCAGAGCCCCGTCCGTCGAGGAGGCGAGGGCGAACCCGTCTTTGCCGGCTTCCTGAATGAAGCTGGGATCCGACTCGCCCTCCACTCCGATCATGAACACGGCGTGATCGGAGTCTCTGACCTGGGTGAGGACCTCGTCTCGGCTGGGAATGTCGCCCCCTACGCCGGCGCGGTGGGTGCCGTCGGTGAACGCGATGAGCGCTCCCCCGAAGAGGTTCTCGTCATCGGCGGAGGCAATCATCGATCGGAATCGGCTCCGCTCCTCGTCGAGCCGACCGAGGGCATGGGTGAGGGCGCCGTGGAGATTGGTGGAGGCGTCCTGGCCAATGCCGATCCCGAGCTGGGCGAAGGACTCTGTGATGCCGGCGTTGTTGCCGAACGCATGCACGATCTCGATATCGTCGCGGCCATCGAAGACGGCAATGGCGACGTCGGACTGCTCCGCCACCCGGAGGGCGAGGACCCGGCCGGAGTCGACCATCTGAAAGAAGCGGTCCTTTCGCGCCGTCACGCTCCCGCTGACATCGAAGAGGATCAACGTCTTGAAGGTGAACGCGGTGCGAGGGTTCGTGACCCGGGGTTGGCTCTCATCGGTGCTGACCGGTTCGTTATCGTCGAGGAAGCGAAAGTTCATCGCGGTCAGGCGCGGGACGGGGCTCTGCGCCTCGTCGTTCGTCACGAGTCTGAAGGAGGCCTTCACGAAGGCCGGGGACTCGGTGCTCCGGTGGAGATTCTTGAGGATGAAGTCCCCCGTGATGACGCTCTCGTCTTCGCAGCCGCTCAGCCACACCGCCGCGAGCGCCGCCAAGGCGGTCCGGTACCACGCTCCCATCACCCACAGATCGTCCTGACACCTGCCCCTCTGTCAAGAAATCGGCCTGCGGGCCCTCTCAGGCGTGGGTGCTCACCGCCGCTTCGGCGTTTGGGGCGGAGGGCAGGGAGGCGAGCTTTCGCGCTGGACGTTCCTCCGGAGTGCCCCCAGAGGCGCGCGTACGCAGGAATCGACCTGGACCTCGGGTTTGGCCAACCCCAGACATGAGCTCGCCGTTCTCGACCACCTGTTCACCATTCACGAACACGGCCCGCACCACGTCGGGGTTTCGGCGCACCAGTCGCATGGTGCCCCCAAACTCCGGCATGGCGGCTTCGTGAATCTCCTCTACCCGATGATCCAGAGCCTCCGGATCGAGGAGGACGACGTCCGCGGCTCGCCCCTCGGCCACGCGCCCGACGTCCAGGTCGAACCAGTCGGCGAGCTCCTGGGTCAGGCGGTGGATGGCCCGGGCCGGCTCCATGACCGGGGCTCCCCGCGCTTCCCGCTCACGCAGAAAGCGGAGCATCCGCAGAGGAAAGTTGTAGAAACCCATGTTGCGAAGATGAGCCCCCGCGTCCGAGAAACCCATGAGGTTGTCTTCGCTGGCGATGAGCTGGGCCAGGGGGCCCGGACGATCGTTTCCAGTTACGGTGTACCACCGGAGCTCGTTGCCGTACTCGGCGCAAAGGTCCAAGAAAGCGTCGACCTCATCGAGGCCTCGGGTCCGCCCAATGTCTCGGAAGGTCTTCCCGATGAGTGAACGATCCGGGCAGTCCATCACCGTGGCCATCCCGAAGTTTCGGTGAAATACGCGAGGGCTGATGGGATTGCGCCATTGGCGCCGGAACCTTCGGCGGTAGTCCTCATCTTCGAAAAGGCGACGGCGCTCCACCGCGGTCTTGAGATGAAGACCGGCGGCCCCGGCCCCGAACTCTTCGAACACGACGTTTTCGAAGCCATCCGCCCAAAGATCGAAGGCCACCGGAAGAAACTGAAAACGAAAACGGGCGCCCCCGACGGTGTTGAAGACTCTCCCCAAAAGGCGAAGGAGCCGCCAGATAGGACGGCTGGAACGCAGGTCCATGATGGACACGAGGCTCGTCTTCAGGGCTCTACGAAGCCCGAAGCCCATGCTAAAGAAAGCATAGAAGAGGAGCTCATATTTGGTGGAGATATTGGGGATGACCTGAAGGTTCAGATCGCGCTGCCGAACCCCGCGGACCATGCGAGCGATCTCACCCCAGGTGGCGTAGGTCGAAGGGAGACACTTACTCCGGAAGCGATCGCCGCCCATCTTGTCCCAATAGAGAGTATTTAGGGACAGGCCGAGGAAGCCGGCGTCGTAGCCCTCCTCGACCATCGCTTCCATGCGCACGAGCTCTTCCTCCGAGGGGCGGACGTCCGGATCTAACGAGCGCTCGAGTCCGAGCACCGCCGCCCGCACCGCCGAGTAGCCCACGAAGGAAGCGACGTTGGGGCCGAGAGGGAGGGCGTCCAGATGCTTCGCGTACTCGGCGTGGGTCTCCCAGTCCTTTCGCTCCCGCATTGCGGGCAGGAGGTACTCATAAGGGATGGCCTCGACGCGGGTGAACATGTCGGCGATGTCCGTGGGGTCCCCCACGGCGGCGCTCAGCGAGCAGCTCCCCATGAAGATGGTCGTGACTCCGTGGCGAAGCGACTCGGAGAGCGAGGGCGCGAGCTCCACTTCGGCGTCGTAATGGGTGTGGATGTCCACGAAGCCCGGCGTGATCCAAAGGCCGCGGGCGTCGATCTCAGGCTCGTTGGCGTCGACAGCGAGAGGAGCGTCGGAGATCTCGGTCACCTTCCCCTTGCGGATGCGGACACTGGCGGTGCGTCCGGGGGCGCCGCTTCCGTCGAAGAGGGTGCCCTGCTGTAGGACCGTCATGCGGACAAGAATGAGGCCTCGGGACGCTCACGTCGATGGCCCGTCCGCGGTAGAGGCCCGGGTTTTCGTGCCGTCGAAACCGCCCGGGCGGCCCTCCGGTCGAAGCCCGCAGGGCGAGGCCGTATCCGACGGCCTCACCCAGCGGTGCGTTCCCCTACGAGAGTGGGGGAAGCGCGGGCCGACACCTCAAGTGCCGGGGTCGGAAGCTGTCCCGAATGGCCTGGATAGGATCGCAGGCTTCCTCAGGAGCATCCTCCGTTTCGACCGCGGGCGAGGCTCGCTCGCGCTCGAAGGGCAGCTCGATGGGGTCATCGAGCTTCGGTCCGATGTCGATCTCGAAAGAGGGATCCTCCTTCGTCGAGGTCATCGAGGCCGGCGCGTCGGACCGGGGAGCACCCAAAGTGACTTCCCCCAGCGGCAACGCATCGAGGACAACGACCCCGAGTACGAGCGGGGTCATCAGCAGTGCGAACCCTGCCAGGCTCTCTGCTAACTTTCTGATTTTCATGTCCGACCTCCTTTGTCTGGGTCCTAGGGACCTTGGTCTGTCTCGACAACAATACGCGCTTTGCTGAAAGGTCGGGGCGGAACCGGAGCCGCGGGGGCGGGGGCTGCCTCAATCCGAAACAACGGTCATACGAGGAGGGCGCCGTGCACGGAGGCCCGGCGCCGCACGCCGAGGCCGCAGCCGGGATACTCGCGTTGATTGACCCCCGGCCGCGCGAAGCCGTTCACGAGGGCGCGCCGCGGACGGGTGCCGCGGTTGGGGCGGCTCCCGTGCACGAGAAAGGGCCCAAAAAACACGAGGGTCCCCGGATCCGCGAGGAGCGGCACGGGCGGCTCCTCCTCGCAGAGGTCCTCGACCCGAGCCCGAAGGTCGGGACCCTGAAGGGCGCCATATCGATGCGAGCCGGGCACGACGAGGAGGGGGCCGTTGTCCAGGCCCATGGGGTCGAGCACGAGGAGGACCTGGACGTAGCCCCCGTCCGGACTGTCATCGAGCCACTGCGAGGTTCCCCAGCGTCGGTTCCAGGCGTCCTGGTGCATGGGAAAGGCCACCCCGTCGCCCGGTCGCTTGAAATGCGCCTGGTTGATGAGCTGGTCGGCCTCGAGCTCCCCGAGCAGGGCGAGCGCCGGATCCACGATACGCGGGTCGGTCCCTGCGTCCAGGAGGTCCCGCTCGAGTCCGCCGCACCACACCGCCCGCTGGAGAGAGGGGCCCCGACCACGCTCTGCGGTGGGGGCAAGGACGAAACGAGTTCCCTGGGCCTGAAAGCTGCCGAAGTGGTCCCGAGCTCGCGCCTCGAGGCGATCGAAGGCGCGGAGAAAGGCAGCCACCTCGCTCGAAGAGAACGCGTTGCGCTTCACGAGAAAGCCCTCTCGCGCAAAGGTCTCGAACTCTTCGTGGGCCACACGGTTCAGGTCGGAGGACCGACGCGGATGCTCGACCTGAACCATCATTTACAAGGTACGGTCGGGACCCGTTCCCGTTAACGCATTGTGGTTGTTGTTGGGAGGAATCTGACGCTGTCTGCGGTTGGTACCCCGTGTTCTTCCAGGATCCGCGCAAGCTGCGCCTGCCCACCCCAGAGGAGGCTCTGCCCGGTCGGAGCACTCCCCTCGACGTGGGCCCGACTCATCACGTCCACGGCCGCACCCTCGTGCCCCCCTTTCCGGACGGCACTGAGTCCGTGATCGTCGGGCTCGGCTGTTTTTGGGGGGCCGAGCGGGCCTTCTGGACCAAAGAGGGGGTCTTCACCACGGCCGTCGGGTACGCCGCGGGCCACACCCCCAACCCTACGTATGAGGAAGTCTGCTCCGGGCGCACCGGGCACAACGAGGTCGTGCTCGTCGTGTTCGAACCGTCCGCTATCTCGTTTGATGCGGTCCTGAAGATCTTCTGGGAGAGCCACGACCCGACTCAGGGCATGCGTCAGGGCAATGACGTCGGAACCCAGTATCGCTCAGGTATCTATGTCCGCAGCGAAGCCCAGCGGGTGGCTGCGGTCGCTTCACGAGCCGCCTACCAAAAGGTTCTCTCCGAAGCGGGCCATGGAGAGATCAGCACCGAGATCTTAGAGGCGCCGCCCTTCTATTACGCCGAGAGTTACCACCAACAGTATCTCTCCAAGAACCCAGGAGGCTACTGCGGCCTCGGGGGCACTGGGGTCTCCTGCCCTATTGGTCTAACCTAGGACCGATGAAACGCACCGGCGCATGCCTCTGCGGAAGGGTGAGCCTCCGCGCCGAGCTCCGTTCGAAAGCCATCCACGTCTGCCACTGTACGCAGTGCCAGACCTGGACGGGCGGCGGGGGCTTCTTTTCGGTGGGCGTGACCTCCCTGTCCGTCGAAGGCGAGGAAGCGATCTCCGCCTATCGCGCCAGTGAGTGGGGTGAACGGGCAAGCTGCGGCACGTGCGGGACGATTCTGTGGTGGCGGATGCAGGGCCGTCCGGTGGCCTACATTGCGGCGGGCCTCCTTGAGGACCAGACCGAGCTGAGCGTGGAGGAAGAGATCTTCGTGGATCATCGGGCCTGCTGGCTGCCCGCCTTTCCCGAAGCCTCGCAAAGCACGGAGGCCGAGGAGCACGCCAAGCTCCAAGCCTTTCTGGACCGCCAAAACGACAAAGCCTGAGGCGTCATGCCGCCGGGCCACCCGGGCCTCGGGTCCACCGGGGAAGCGGCGGCTTTCGGGACAAGCCTGGGCGGGGCGCATCTGGACTAGCCGGCGCGGAGGCGGTGGCGCTGGACGTCGAAGAGAAAGCCGTAGACGAGATCTTTTTCTCGCTGGCTGATGCGCGTGAAGGCCACCCCCAACTTGGTCAGGCCATCCTCGTCTTGCTTGGACCAGCGAACCTTGCCCCGGGCTCTCACTGAGCTTTGGGGGAGGCTCAGCTCGATGAGGAGCTCATCGTCGATGGCGTAGCCGGTCTGTCCCGGGATCTGGAGGCATACCCCTCCTCCGCCGATGTCTTGCGTGGTCACCTCTCGACCCACCAGGTCGCGGGTCTCCGGGGGCTGGTCGGCGGGCAGGAGGCGGGCCGAGATCTGCACCGACTCTCGGAAGGTCTGCCGACGCTGCACGATCTGAGTGCGGGTGGGGCGCTCGAGGTGGATGCGGCCGCGGTCGAGGTCGAAGGCCAGCACCCGAGCGTGGGGCGCGAGATGGCGGGAGCCGTGCTGCCAAAACGCGAGCTCCACGCCGCCCTCTAGATGATGGTCCTCGAGCCAGGGGGCTGCATCGAGGAGCTGAGTCCACAGCGCCGAGGCCCGAGCATCGATCACCTCCGCCGCCACCTCTTGGTCGTGACCACGGGGGCGAAGTCGGATCCGCTGGTTGCGCTGAAAGGGGACCGCGTCGCTCATCAACCCTTTAGTTCGGTCGAGGGCCGAGGCCGCTGAGCCAGACCGTCATCATTCGTTCGCCATTGCGTCTCCGCGCGGAGCGCGAGGGCGGCAGCGCAAGCTCAGCGGAGTCGGTACTGTCGCTGGAGCTCGTACAGGTGGCGATAGAGGCGGTCATGGCCCCGCTCCTCGACCTGCGTGAAGCCGAGGCCGGCGACGGTGCGACCGGACGACTTTTGCTGAAGCCAGGCGACCTTGGCCACGGCTCGGAC
>JBCBRU010000121.1:0-17526 GCA_039819565.1 Myxococcota bacterium
CACGGATCTCAACGACGGGGTGGTCCGGGCCTACGGGCTCGAGTCCGGTCTCGTGGACAACAAGGTCTGCGCCGTAGACGAGACCTGGTCCGGTCTCCGCTTCGTTCGCCGCCTCAAAGATCGATAGGGTCCGCGTCACTTGCGTACGTAGACGCGGTCGACGAGGGGGTCGGGGGCCTCGAGCTCGGCGATGCGGCCGGTCATGCCCCGGAGATAGATGTCGAAGAAGAGTCGAGCCTGCACGGCGATATGTCGCTGCACCGCTGCCGATCCGGTGTTGCCCATGCTGGCGTGAGTTTGTCCGGCCAGCACGCTGAGGTGTCGGCGTCCGTCGGCCGGATAGCGGGCGAAAGGAAAGCGCCGCCAACCTTCGACGCGGAAACACTCTGGACAGACCGCCGGGTTTTCGACCCCGGCCACCCCGTCCATTTCGAGGGCCCCAATCAATGCGAAGGAGGGGACGCCGACCGTCCGCCAGGAGTTGTCCGGGGACCCCTGCGACAGCGTCTCAACCGCGTCGAACTGACCGAACTGCCCGAAGCCTTGGGGCGAGAGGGCGACGATGGCGCGGATCCGCTCGTCCCGGAATCCCCACCGGGCCCCGCCGTCAGGGAGCGGGTTGTCGAGGGTGGCTCCCCCCAGGGCGTGGGCGGTGTAGGCGCCCCAGGAGTGCCCAATGTGGCCGACGCGCTCGGGATCTAGCCCCTCCCGTACCCCGGGCGGCAGCGTGAGCTCGGAGCTGAAGAGCGCATCCAGCACCGCAGACACGTCGTAGGGCCGGTCCCAGCGGTGATTGATGGTGCTCGGCGAAACGGGGTGGTTCAGGTGCACGGCCAGGTAGCCTTGGCCCGCGAGCTCGACCCCGACATGCTCGAAGGTGGTGTGTCCGCGGACGCTCCCGCTGCCCCCGTGGGACACGAGGACGACAGGGAGACCGCCGCCGGGCCGGCCTACGGGGAGGTTGGGGTACCGCAGGCGCACCCGGATCGTGCGGCCCACGTTCTCGCCTGCGGGATAGTTGGTGCGGTAGCTGACCTCTCCATCGACGAGGCTCACGGGGAACGGGGGGTCTGGAGCGACGCCGCTGTCGGGGGCGACGCCCCTGCCGAGATCCTCCGTGGTTCCGAGGTCCTCCGGGGATCCCTGGTGTTCGCCGCCGAGGTCTGAGGGGGCCTCAGAGGCCCCGGGATCCGACGGGAGAGGCTCGGTGCAGGCGGCGAGGGCGATGGCCGTTGCGAGGGGAGCAAGGCGAGAGGCCATACCTAGACAACCCCAGCCCCGCACCCGGGTTGCGGTGGCCGGCCCAAAGTCACGCGGGCCGGCTTATCCAAAGATAGGTCGGGAGACCGGCGAGGACGAGGCCGGTGGCGAGCCCGAACAGGGTGCCGAAACCCACCGCGAAGCAGCCGAGGCTGGCCGCGCTGAGGGCGGCCACGAAGGCGGACGCGGCATGAAGGGGCCGACCGGCGGAGCGGCGGCCCAGGAGCACTCCGCCGACGAGGCCGAGCGCGAAGGCTCCCGAGGAGCAGAAGAGGTAGCAGCTGAGCGTGGAGAGGGAGGGGCCGCCGAAGCGAAGTCCGCCCGCCAACAGGAGGGGAGCCAAGCCCAACCAGGAGCCGCTCACGGCTCCGCGGGTCACCTCCGAGCGCCACCAGCCTCCGACCGTCGAGAAGATATATAGGGCGGTCACCACCGCCGCGGTCCCCCACGGGGCGGCACCGACGATGAGGGCGCTCGATGCGAGGGGGACGATCTCCAGGCTGTTTTCGGCCGCCCAGCGCCAGCGGCCCTTCTCCAGAGCTCGGCGTGCCTCCAGGACGAAGCGGTCGGGGATTTGGGACTCACTCATGGATCGACCTCCACGCCTGGCGAAGCCGGGCCAAGGCCCGCTGCTTCCGCTTTCGCAAGTTGGCGCTCATGGACTCCGCCTCCTCACCGAACGCGAGCTGAAGCGTGTCACGGTCCGCCGGACGAAGTTGGCCCAGCACCCGGGTCGCTTCCTCGGCGAGGCATCGCCGGATCAAGGCGTCCTCGGGGTGTTCGGTGACGGAGGGAGGGGCGGCGTCGAAACTTACCTCTCGCCGTCGCGAGCGTCGCTTGCGCGCGGTGCGGATCTCCCAGGCGGTGATGGAGAGGGCCCACGCCTCCACCCGATGCTGCTCGTCGTAGTCAGCCGACCGCTCGAAGAGCCGGAGCAGGGCCTGCTGCGCCACGTCCTGGCCGTCGGCGCCCCCCGCTCGAGCCGCGAAGTCTCGAACGAGGGGCCACAGCGCCCGGTACACGGGTTCGAAGGCTTCGCGATCGCCGTCGCGAAGCTGGATCATCCAGCGCTTCAGCTCTTCGGAGTCCGTCACCCGGCTGCCGAACGCTCGCCCGTCAGCCCGGGCAGCCGCAACAGGGGGCGAAGGGACAGCCCGCCGCCGCGATGACAAAGGGCGAGGCGACGAGGCCAAAACAGAGGACGAGGAGCTTCATACGGTTCTTCATCGTAGACCTTTCCGACGCCGGACCGTCTCGGCCGCCGTCGGAGGGTCTAGGCCCGAGCCCAGATTTCGTGACCCATTTTTTCGGCCGAGCGAAGGGCAGACTCCGGGGGCCCACCCGAGTTTGACCTCTCGACATGCGTGCTCTGCTCCAGGACGCCGAGCGGCTCATCCGGGGAGACCTGACCCGACCGGATGATCTCGCCGACGGGCACATCGATCTCTCGCCCGGGTCTTCGGCCCGCATCGTGGTCGTGTTTGGGGCCCTCGCAGGGGCGCTCGTCGGGGTGTATAGCCTCTCCGGGGGCTGGACGTCGGCCCCTCAGCTCCTCGCCTCCACCGTCAAGCTTCCCCTGATGTTCATCATCACGGTGGGGGTGTGCTTTCCCTCGCTGTTCGTGTTCAGCGCCCTCTTCGGAGCACGGCTGCCCCTCGGCGCGGTGCTCCGGCTGGTGTGGAGCCACGTAGCGGTGATGGTGATGATCCTCGCTTCCTTCGGGCCCATCGTGGCCTTCTTCGGGCTCACTGGGCCCTCCTACGGCTTCATGGTCCTCCTCAACGTGATCACCGCCGGACTCTCCGGGCTGCTCGGTCTCGGCTTCTTGCTGCGCACCCTGGACCGCGTGATCCGAGCCCAGGCTGCCTCGGAGGTGCCGGGGGCGCGGGCTGCGAGCCCGACGGCAGCGGCGGAGGAAGGCGCGCTCAGTCCCGCCGAGGGAGCGCCGCCGGACGACAGCAAGTCTGGGGCGCCGGGCCCGCTCGATCCGGACGTACCTCTTCACGAGCGGACGAAGCTCATCTTCCGAGTATGGGTCGTACTCTTCGGGATGGTCGGAGCGCAATCCAGCTGGCTCCTCCGACCGCTCATCGGAAGCCCAGACCTCCCGTTTCAGCTGTTCCGAGCGAAGGAGGGGACCTTCCTCACCGGGGTGTTCAATGCTCTCGCCCAGCTCCTCCCCTGACCAAGGGTGGCGCCGGGCGGGGCCCGCCGTGGCCGCAGCCGCGATGCACGGCTTCGTGGTGGGAAGCTACGGGTGGACGGAGGGGAGCCTTGGACCGCAGCCCCTCCTCAGTGCGGTCAAGCTCCCTTTCCTCATAGGGGTGAGCGCTCTCGTGGCCAGCCCCAGCTACTGGGCGGCCGCTTCCACGCTGGGGCTCGGTAGAGAGCTCTCGCAGGTTGCAGACGCTCTGATTCGAGCCCTCGACGTGTTCACTCGGGTGCTCGTGAGCTTGAGCCCCCTGCTGCTGGTCTTCTATTTCTCTACGGTCAGCTACGACTGGGCGGTGCTGGGCAATGGTCCCGTCTTCTTCCTCGCCACCTGCGCCGCCGGGGGCGATCTCGCGGTAGGGCTGAGGCCCCTCCTGCATCGCAAGCCCCGCCACGGCGCGGCTCTCCTTTTCTTTGGCGTAGCCTTCGTGCTCGTCGCCATTCAGCTCGCGTGGTCTCTCCGCCCTTTCGTGGGTCGCCCGGGAGAGCCCTTTGCCTTCTTTCGCGAGCAGGCCTTTACAAACGCCTACGAAGCCTTGCTTGCGCTGGTGAGAGCTTCGCTCGAGTGAGTCACCGGCAGTCCGTCTGGTACTCCACCCGCACCTCGGAGCCGGGCTCGGGGGTGGAAAAAGGGGCGAAGCTGAGGGCCCCGGCCGTCGTCTCATAGAACCAGTTTATTGCCCCCCTTTCCGTCGTCTGGGGCTGGGCCTCGCCATTCACGAACACCTCGATGGTGCTCGGGATAGGGCTGAGGCTGAGATAGAACCAACTTCGGAAGCCGAAGGCGGCGGTGGACAAGTCCTCCAGAGAGCGGCTCCAGTCGGCGGTGCAGATGGACTGAACAATGCCTCCTGTCCGCTCCGCCAGGGCGAGGTATCTCCCGCTGGCGGTGGCGGTGCCGCCCGGACCGCTGCAGCGACCCTCAACCGCCGTGATCACCGAGGCCGAGAAGCGGTCGGAGTTGCGGAAGCCCTTGATGGAACGAAAGAAGTCCACATAGTAATCGACGCTCCCCAGAGCTTGCCTTCCCAGCAAGTTGGACTGCTCGGGGGCGTCGGATACAAAGATCAGGGAGAGCACCGCGTCCCGTCTGAGAAAGCCCGCGTTATGCTCGAGGGCGGCGGGATCCGACAGCGCCAGCTCAGCGGTGCGAAAGCCGGCCTCCCGCCCGTCCGGCACCGAGGGCAGCGAGACGTTGGCGGCGAAGACGGCGCTTGCGGAGGGCAAGGTCTCGGGAGTTACGATCCTCAGCTCGGGAGGCCCATTCGCGTCGGAGGACCGACTCTGCCCCGGCGGGCTCGAGACGAGTCGTCCTCCCTCGTCAGTGCTCGTAGTGATGACCCCTAGGTGGTAGTCGAGGCCTTGAGCCTCGGCGAACTGCACGAAGGCTTGCAGGTTGGTCGCTAGGGCCTGCTGCTCGTCGCGCATGGAGGACGAGCCGTCGACCACGAAGAGCACGTCGACCTGCTCCCTTTCGGCTTGCTGAAATCGATCCACTTGGCGCCCGTCCCCGCGGCCACGGCCCAGGACCGGGACGACGTAGGTCCTCGTCGCCCCGTCCACGGTGGCCGTGATCTCGACCCCGCCCGCAAAAGAAGACGCGGCCCCGGCTTCGAAGCCGATGGCGAAGGCCAAGCTCTCCCCGGGGCTCAACACGAGCGGCGAAGCGGGAAGCGGACTGGGAAGGCTCGCGAGCCGGAAGCTGGGGCTGTCCATGGCCGCGACCATGTCGATAGCCGCAATAGAGACCTGTTCGTCGCGGGTGTTGTACAGCGTCACGGTGCGCCACACCGGTGCACATCCGGTGCGCAGGGTGCCGAAGTCGACCTCGCTGGGCGCGGCGAGGAGCGGGGTGGCGGCCGCCTCTCCGACGAGCTTGACGCGGACAAAGGGCTGGTTCGGGCTCGAAACGGAGAGCTCGACCTGACCGTCGAGGCGACCTTCGGAGCGGGGCGCGGCCTCGACGCTGAGGGTCTCGGCGGCTCCCGCGGCGATCTCGAGGGGGCGAGACTCCAGGAGGAAGGCCTCGTTCGCGTCCACGAGGCGGGCCGCGCTGACCAAGCAGGGGTGGCGGCCTACATTGCGGATTTCAAAGGCCCGGCTCACCGCCCGACCCACCGGGAGAACGCCAAAGTCGAGCTGGGCCGGAGCCACACGGTACTGGCACTGAGGGAGATGGACGCCCTCGGCCTGAAGCGGCACTTCGACGGAGGGCGCGACGGGGTCGTTGGAGACGATGCGCAGAGCCGACGTCACCGCCCCCGCGGCCCTCGGTGTCATCTCCACGGTGATGGTTTGCGACGCGCCGGGGGGCAGCACGTTCGCGTGAGCGTCGGGCGAAGTGAAGGCTTGGGTGCCGAAGGTGTCCACTTCGATGCTCGACACCGTGAGGGGGGCGTAACCGACGTTGCGAACGATGAGACTCTTTCGAGCGGCGGCGCGGACAGCTACGCGACCGAAGGCGAGCTCGGCGGTCGAGACCTCCAGAGCGGGGCCTCCACCGCTGCCGAGAAGCGGAACTTCGACCCTCTCGGCCCCTTCGGCGTCGCCGAGCTCGATCCCGAGGGTGCCCTGAACTCGCCCGAGCCGGACGGGCGCGTAGACCACCCCGATAGTGACGGTAGCGTTCGCGGCCAGCTCCTGAGGGCGGGCCGGGTCCATCTCGAAGGCAGGATTCGACCCCGGTTCGAGCGACCAGTCCCGAATACGAAGGGGGGCTCCGGAGAGGTTTTCGCAGGCGACGGAGGACCGCTCGGACCGGCCGGGATCCACCTGACCGAAATCGAGGCGCGAGGGGCGGCGGCGGAGGGGCGACTCGAGGGCGCGCCCGGTGAGATCCACACTCTGCAAGCAGGCCTCCGAGGGGCAGCTCTGGAGGGTCAAACGAAGGTCCGAACGCAGTCCGGGCACTCGAGGTGTGAAACGCAGGTCCAGCGAGGCGGAGTCCCGCGGAGGCACGGTCACGATACCCCCGCGCACCGAAGATGAGGGTTGAAGACAGAAGGCGGAGGTGTCGTCCCCCGCGTCGCACATGGGGAGGGCGGGGTCCCCCTCGAGCTCCACGGAGAGCTCGAGATCCGAGGGGTTCGCCACCGTCAAGGTGCGGGTCGCATCAGCTCCTATGACCACGGACTGAAAGTCGAGTTGCATCGGAGTCACGGAGACGTCGGGCGAGCCGCGGCCGGCGAGCGCAATCTCAACGCTACGAGGCCGGCCTTCGCAGTCTCGGGCGTTCGTTCGGAGGATGAGCGTCGAGACGTACCGGGCCATCTCAGTGGGGGTGAACTCGAGGTCGAGGACGGCCACTCCATCGGGGGGGAGAGTGGTTCCGCCGTCGAGACTGAAGCTGAAGACCGTCTCCTCGAAAGGGCTTCCTTTCTCCACGTCGAAGATCAGGGCGCTCGTCCCCGTATTCCGAACGAAGATGGACCGCAGGGTCGTGACCCCGAGGGGGACCTGACCGAAGTCGACGGCTGAGGGCTCCACGAGCACCGCCGGCCCCGAGAGGGGGATGCACTCGGGGGAGCTCTCGGACCCGCAGGCGGCGACGCTGAGAGCCACGCCCAAGAGGGTCGATTTTGAGGTGGCCACGATCCGTGAGTGAGCGACGGCCGAGTTTCCGTCGGACCTTCTCGAAAGTGCTAGCGGATCTTGCCGGGGCGAACGCTTCCGTCGTCGACGACGGCATGCCCTGCGCGCGTCGGCGGGATAGATCATGTCTAGCCGCCGCGGGACGATGGTGGACCTGTGGGAGGGGCCGTCGAGACCGAGCCCGGGCCCGAGGGCGACCGGACCGATGCGATCGTGCTCCGGAGCAGCTGGATGCCCATGGCGCTCGGGTTGGGCGTGGCGATCGCGATGTCGCCCACCCCGCTACGCGCGGGAGCGGCGGCGGCGCTGCTGCTCGTTCTCCGCCCCCTCGTGCTTCCCCGTTCCATCGCGGGGGGCTTCCCGGGAGTTCGGACCGCGATCGGTTTCACGCTCGGGGGGCTGTTCATCGTCGCGGCTGGGGCGCATCCGGCGTCCTGGACCTTCGCGCTCGTCCCCGTGGTGTGCCTCAGCCTCCTGGCCACCACACCGGTGCCGGGGCTAAGCGCCGTACTGGCCGGACTCCCCACATGTGGAGCGCTGTGGCTGGGAGGAGCGGCCTCCAGCGTCGTCGCCGGGGCGGGGGCGGCGATCGCGGTCACGGCTTGGATCAGCGCCCCGTTGGCTCGGGAGTTTCGGCGACGCGGGGCCTCCGCGGCCGCCCAGACCCGGGAGCTTCAGATGGTCAAGGAGCGCTTCGAGCGGGCCTTTGACGGGATCTCGGAAGGGTACTGGGATCACTACGACCTCGAACGCGGGCTGCTCTTTCTATCCCCGAGGCTCCGCGAGCTGCTCGGGTACGCGGGCGACGACCTCGAGAGCATTCCCCACAACTATCGCGCGTGGACCTCCCGCATCCATCCTGAGGACCGAGGGATCGCGCGAGCCGCCAACCATGCCCACATGGCGAACGGCGAGCTCTACGACGTGGTGCTGCGCCTGCGGATGAAGGACGATAGCTACAGATACTTTCGGCATCGCGGTAAGGTATATCGCGACGCCGACGGGCGCCCCCTCGGGGTGGCCGGCACCATCCAGGACGTCACGGATCGGCGTCGGCAGGAAAAGGAGCTGATTGAGGCTCGAGAGGAGGCCCTCGCCGCGGCGCGCGCCAAGAGCACCTTTCTCGCCAACATGAGTCACGAGATCCGGACCCCCCTCAACGGTGTCCTCGGGATGCTGCAGTTGCTGGCTGGTTCCGACCTCGATGAGGGACAGAGGCGTCAGGTGGACCTCGCCGCGACGAGCGCAGAGTCCCTCATCAACATCATCAACGATATCCTCGATGTTTCGAAGGTCGAGGCCGGAAAGATGGTCATCGAGTCCGTCGAGTTCGAGCTTCGGGAGCTGCTTGGAGACATCTGTGAGGGGCTCGCACCCATTGCGGAGCGAAAAGGGATCCATCTCGTTCTCGACATGAGCGAGGTCCGAGTTACATCGATCCGCAGCGATCCGGTTCGACTTCGTCAGGTGCTCACGAACCTCCTCTCGAACGCTCTCAAGTTTACCGAGCGCGGGGCGGTGGAGGTGCGAGCGACCCTCCAGGGGCCTCGGCTCGATATCGAAGTTCGCGATAGCGGTATCGGGATCCCTGCGGACAAGCTGGCTTCCCTCTTCGAAGCCTTCTCACAGGCGGATGCTTCGACCACGCGTAGATTCGGAGGCACCGGACTCGGACTGAGCATCACGAAGCTCATTTGTGAGCTCATGCAGGGAACCGTCACCGTCGAGAGCGTGGAAGGCCAGGGGTCTGTTTTCCGGGTCGAGGTCGAAGTGGATTCCGCCCACGAATCGAGGGACGCGAACCCATGGTCTCCGGACCCCGCTCCAGCGAGCTGGGTGGTCATCGCCCATCCCCGAGAGCGTCGCGCCGCCGCCGCTCAGCTGCGGGCGTGGGGGGGAGCCGTCGTCGAGTTCGAGACCGCGACCGACGCGGTGCAGGCGGCGGCCCCTTTCCCCGCGATGCTTCTCGTCGATGGTGAGATGGACGGAGGCGGCCGAGCCCTCATCTCGAAGCTCCGGGAGAAGGGGTACCGCGGGCAGGCGGCCGTACACCTAGCTTTCGCCCAGATCTCGACGTGGAGCGATGAAGAGACCGCCCTCTCGGCCCCCATCTCGGACCATGATTGGCGGGCTCTGGCTGGCGTGGGTGCGACGGCCGCGGTGGCTGCGGTGCCGCAGCGACTGGACGGCTGCCGGGTACTTCTAGTGGAGGACCTGCACATCAATCAGCTCGTGGCCACTCGGCTTTTGACCCGCTACGGAGCTCTCGTCGACGTAGCCGGAGACGGTGAGGAAGCCCTGAGCATGCTTCGCAGCGGTGGCTATGACGCTGTGCTCATGGACTGCCAGATGCCCGTCATGGACGGCTTTGCCGCCACCCGGGCCATTCGGGCCGGGAAAGCGGGGCCAGAGCATCGAGCGGTGCCGATCGTGGCCCTCACCGCCAACGCCCTCGTCGAGGACCGCGAGCGGTGCACTGAGGCCGGCATGGATGGCTTTTTGTCCAAACCCTTCCGCGCCGAAGAGCTGACCGTCGTGCTTGCCGGCCTCATCGTCCGGAGTGCGTCGCCGTCTCCTCAGACTACGCCGTAGGCGAGCATCGCGTCGGCAACCTTGATGAAGGCGGCGATGTTCGCGCCCTTCACGTAGTCCACGTATTCGCTCCCCGAGACTCCGCCGTGCTCCGCGCAGCGGTCGTGGATCCCGGTCATGATGTCGAGGAGGAGCTTCTGCAGCTCGTCTTCCTTCCACGTGATGCGGGCCGAGTTCTGACTCATCTCGAGACCGGACACCGCGACTCCGCCGGCGTTGGCGGCCTTGCTCGGCGCGAAGAGCACCTTCGCCTCCGTGAAGGCGTGGATGCCCTCCTGTTCGGTGGGCATGTTCGCCCCCTCCGAAACCCCTCGAACGCCGTTCCTGATGAGCTGATGCGCCTCATCGGTGGAGATCTCGTTCTGGGTGGCGCAGGGGAAGGCGAGGTCCGCTTGGATTCCCCATGGACGACCCTCGTGGTGCTCGCAGCCGAACTCTCGAGCGTACTCGGTGAGACGGCCCCGCCGCTCGTTCTTGAGCGCCTTCACGAAAGCCAGCTTGTCCTTGTCGATGCCGGCCGGGTCGTAGATGTAGCCCCCTGAGTCCGAGAGAGTGACCGCCTTGCCTCCCAGGTGAAGGATCTTCTCGACCGCGTGCTGGGCAACGTTGCCGGAGCCGGACACGAGGCAGGTCTTGCCTTCGACCGAGTCCTTCACGCGCTCGAGCATCGCCTGCATGAAGTATACGGTCCCGTAGCCGGTCGCCTCGGTGCGAATGGGGCTTCCGCCGTACTCCATACCCTTGCCGGTGAGCACCCCGACGAAGCGGTTCGTGATGCGCCGGTACTGTCCGAAGAGATAGCCAATCTCTCTCCCGCCCACTCCGATGTCTCCGGCGGGGACGTCGGTGTCCTCGCCCACGTGACGGTAGAGCTCCGTCATGAAGCTCTGGCAAAAGCGCATGACCTCGCTGTCTGACTTGCCCTTCGGGTTGAAGTTGGAGCCGCCCTTTCCGCCCCCCATGGGGAGGCCGGTGAGGCTATTCTTGAAGGTTTGCTCGAAAGCGAGAAACTTCAGGATGCTCTCGTTGACGCTGGGGTGGAATCGGAGCCCGCCCTTGTAAGGCCCGATGGCGCCGTTATTCTGGACCCGCCAGCCGCGCTGGACTCGGATGTCCCCCTTGTCGTCCTGCCAACACACGCGAAAGCTGACCACGCGATCCGGCTCTGCGATGCGCCGCAGAATCTGCGCCTCGTGGTAGCGCTCTTTGTCGGCGATGTACTCGAAGACGTTGGCGGCCACCTCGTAGACGGCCTGATGAAACTCCGTCTGCCCGGGGTTGCGGCGCTTCACGCCTTCCATGAACTGTTCGAGATTGACGTGATCTGAGACGGCCATGGCTCCTCCTGTTTCACGGCGCTATGCCGGCACCGCAGGACTCACTCTGAGGTGGATCCGAGAGAAGCTCAATGCGGCGAGCCGGAGGGCACCCGCGAGTCCTCTCGGCCGGTCGGTTTCGCCTCGGCGGCGGCGTGGCTGAGGAGGAGCTCTACTCTCGTGCCCGAGGGGGCGTTGGAAACGATGGACAGCTCGCCGCCGATGCTACGCGCGCGCTCCCGCATCGTAAATACGCCGAGCCCGCCCTCGCGGCTCTCCCGGGACATGCCCACCCCATCGTCATGAACACTGAGGGTCACCGCGTCCTCTCGACAGCGCACCTCGATGAGGATCGATGTGGCTTGGGCGTGCTTCAGAGCGTTGGTCACCGCCTCGCCGGCGATTCGATAGATCTCGAAAACGACCGCCGGAGGAAGGGCCTCGGTGGCTCCGTCCACCGCCAACCCAAACTGAAGGTCGAAGGCTTCAACGCGGGTGCGTAGGCTCTCTAGCAGCGAGAGCAGCTCCGTCTGATCGAAGGCCTGCGTGCGGAGGAACATGATGGAGCGCCGGGCTTCGGCCAGGCCCTCTCGGTTGAGCTCCACGGCGGCCTCGAGACCCTTGCGAAGCGAAGGGGGGAGCTCTTGGGCTCGGAGCAGCACCTTCTCCAGCTGAAGGCCCGTGATCATGAAGCTCTGGGCGAGGTTATCGTGTACCTCGCGCGACATGCTCATGCGTTCGGCGAGAACCGCCCGCTCTCGCTGGAGCCCGGCCAGGTCCGAGAGCCGCATCGCGAGGGTGACCTGGGCCACCAACGCCAATGCCACGGAACGAAGCGGCTCCTCGAAGGCTGCCCGAGGCTCCACGGCGGCCACCCATCCCACCGGCTGGGCACCGAACTGCAGAGGCAGCCAGAGGGCTCCGTCGCCCTCGATGAGGTCGACGGTGCTGCGCGCCTCGGGAGGTACTGAGAGGGGAGGCGCAGAGTTGGGGAGGGATCTTCGCATCTCCAGCTCGCCTTGATCGTCGACCCCCCATAGGTAGATGGCCTCGGCTTCGAGGGTGGTGCGCACCGTCGAGAGAATCTCCTCGACGAAGGTATCCACTTGAGGGCGCTCGGCCAGGCTCGCCAGCGCCCGACCCAGGAGTTGCGCTTGGCCCCGAGCCAAGGCTTCAGACTTGCGTCGCTCCGAAAGCTCCGCGGCGAGACGTCGAGCGCGACGCCGGAGCTGGGATGTCGACACGAGGCCAGCGACCACGAGGGCCAGCACCGCCAGCACGATGTATCCCACGATGGCCGGAAAGGAGAGATAGAAGGGGGGATCGACCGTGAAGGTGAACCGGGTCATCGGGCTGAGCTGGTGGGACTCATCCCGGCTCTGAATCTCGACGCGGACGGCTCCGGTGGGGAGCCCGGCGAACTGGCGGCGCGTCGAGCTGTCCCACTCGGACCACCGCGACGAAAGCTCCGGCACCCGCATCCGGTATTCGATACGACTTCCCGGGTGGTGCTCGGGAGAGGCCATCCGAACTTCGATGCGCTCGCGCCACCCGATGTGCTCGCCCCTCGGATCTAGCCTTCGGACCGCGGTGCTGGTCTGGCTGCGAGCCGTGACCTCCAGGATCAGAGGGGCGACCGGAGGGCGGGCCTGCGTATCCACACCGGCCGCGATGGAAAGAAGTTGCCCCTGTGACCCCATCAGCAAGCGGTCCTTCACGGCGGATCGGACCGAGTGGTAGCGACCGATCCCCTTGAGATACCAGGCGGGAATCTCCTGCCAGGGGGCCTGCGCGAGGGGGGAGCCCAACTCGCGGCGAGCCCACCACACCCGCTCGAGAGGCCCTTGGGCGGGGCTCTCCGCGTAGAGCGTCCGAGGGTTGTCGGCGCGAAGAAGAAGATAGGTATTGCCGGGCTCGGCCCCCAGTCGGGCCTCGAAGCGTCCGTCGTGGGTGAGGTTTCCGGTTTCCCGATCCACGGTGTGGAGGCCGAGATGGCCTCGGGAGGCCCATAGTTGACCTGGGGCGCCCTCGACGAAGGAGAGAGTGTTCGCGCGGTCTCCTGCCCCGGGAAACTTCTTGGCCTCCCAAGCCTCTCCGGTGCGTCGAAGGCGGACGGCGTCGATGCCCCCGTATCGAGCCCAGGCTTCATCCGGGCCGACGAAGGTGAGTCGAGAAGCATAGGCGCCGAGCGGGACTTCGAGCTCGGTCTGGTAGGTGGCGCCCCGTCGACGCAGGAGCGTGACGCCGGAAAGATGGCCCACGACAAGCAGACTTGGGTCGGTCTCGGTGCCTTGGATATCCTCGATGACGACGTTTGAGGCCCATACCGGCCGGACGCTCGAGCCCTCGACCTCGAACACGCCTCCCGTCGCGCCCACGAGGACCTTTCCCCCGACGACATCCATGGCCCGAGCGAGCTCGAACGAAGCTGTTGGCTCGAGGCGCGAGGGCCTCGTACGCAAGCGAAACAGCGTGGAGTGGGAGAGGACGAAGGTCCCCTGCGGCGTGTCGACGATGGCCCGCACCAGGTCCCCGGGATCCGGAAGCTGAAAGACGCGGAGGTCCGGGTTCGCATGCGCCTTCCAAAGAAAATAGGCGGTGCGAAACCAGAGCGTGTCGCCCGGCCCCTCATGCAGAGGGAGGGCGAGACGAGATTCGAAGAGGGATGGATCCGCCCAACGCTCCCGTAGCTTTCCTCGGGCGTCGAGAAAGACGACGCCGTCGGACACCGTGCCGAGGACATAGCCGCCGTCCGCCAGCTTGCGGCCGCTCGTGAGTCGGCGAGGGAGGGGCTCGGGTCCGAGGTCGACGGGCGACAGGGAACCGTTCGGGCCTAGCCACCGTAAGCCGCGGTTCCGAGTGGCCAAGAGACGCTCTCCCGGGGTCCTGCCCGGGGCGTCCATGACCATGACGTCGTCGAGCCACGGATCGTCCGAGAGGAGGTCGAAGGCGCCCTGACGGTATTGAAAGAGACCCTGCCCGCGAACATTGATGTCGAGACCGTCGGGCAAGGTCCCGTAGCGAACCCGAGAGGTCGCGTCAGGGGGCGCGGCGGTCCGGCACGCACCGGTCGCGATGGGGCGCTTGCAGGTGACCAAGACCCCGGCCCCGGTGCCAAAGTGGACCTCGTTCGGACCGACCCACAGCGCCGTCGCTCCGGTCAGCTCGCGCGTAACCCGGGACTTGAGGGAGACCGGAGCCCCGAGGCGCCGGTTCGAGATGGGGACATAGCCAAAGTCTCCTTCGCCGGCGAACCAGAGGTGGTCGGCCTCCGCGACCATCTTCAACAGCCGAAATACGGTCGGAATCGGCGTCCGTTCGAACCGCTCCCCGTCGTAGACCAGCACGTCGCCCTTTTGTCCTAGGTACACCAAGCCCTCGGGCCCGGAAGCCACGGTGTCGGTGGAGATCGGCTGGTCGTCGACGACGATCTTCTCGACGTAGGGCTTCGGGAAGATCGGTGCTTCGGTCGTCGGCCCCCCCGGCGCTCCGACGAGGGCCAGAAGAAGTGCTCCCCAGGCCATGGGCCTGACGGACCTCACAACAGGGGGCGGGGACTCGCAACCTCAGGGCGTTCACGCTGCGCATGGCCACCTTCCTCACGGAAGATCCAGCGCTCGTGCGAGCGTCACGGCACCGGATCGACGCGAAGCCGCTCATCTCCGCACGTTCGGACCGTGAGTTGTCGGAAACACGACAGTTCAAACGGTCTTCGGGACCACCCTCGTCAGAGGCGTGAGGGCTCGGAGGGGAGCGTCTCGCCGCCGGTGCGGATCAGCTCGCGATACCATTTCGCGGAGTCCTTGAGGGTGCGCACCTGGGTCTCGAAGTCCACGTGGATGAGCCCGAACCGCTGGGCGTAGCCGCGCTCCCACTCGAAGTTGTCGAGCGCCGACCAGTATAGATAGCCTTGCACCGGTAGGCCTTCGCTGACCGCCTGACGGAGCTGCGTCAAGTATCGCGTAATAAAATCTATCCGCGACGGATCGTGTACTTCCCCGTCGACCGAGACCCAGTCGTGGCAGGCCATCCCGTTCTCGGTGATGAACATGGGCGTCCCATACTTCTCGTGGAGGAACTTCGGACCCCAATAGAGGGCCTCGGGCGTGATGTCCCACCCCATCAGCGTCATCCCCTCGCCCGGTCTAAGAGGGACGACCTCCGCCCCTCCGGAAGGGGTCGCCCGGATGCGCTCACAGTGGTAGATATTGATGCCTACGAAGTCCAAAGGCTGATGGATGAGCCCCATGTCTCCGTCTACGATCTGAGGAGCGTCCGCGCCGAGGCTGTCGAACACGTCCGGGTAGGCCCCGGTCATGACCGGGTCCATCCACCAAGAGTTGTTCCAAAGGCTCCATTCTCCCTTTCCCAAGTCCGGCTCGAACATCGTTCGACGCGCCGCTTCGACATCGGCCGGGGAGCTGGGGTCGAAGGGTGCATGGGTGATGCACACGGGGGCCCAGCCCACTCGGGTCCCCGGTTTGGACTCGGCCCGGATCGCCTGCACGGCGCGGCCATGGGCGCGGAGAAGGTTGTGCGAGGCGTGAAGCGAAGCGGCACGGTCCTGCCGCTCACCGGGGGCGAAGCTGCCCTCGACGTAGCCCTTGTTGATGAGCACCTGAGGTTCGTTGATCGTCATCCAGTCTTGGACTCGGTCCCCGAGGGTTCGGGCCATGAGAGCCGCGTACTCCGCGAACCACTCCGCGCTGGCTCGGTCCTGCCATCCTCCCCGGCGGTGGAGGACGAGAGGCAGATCCCAGTGAAACAGAGTGGCCATGGGACGAATGCCCGCCTCGAGGAGGGCGTCGACGAGCCTCGAATAGAAGTCCAAGCCGGCTTGGCTCACCGCTCCCGTGCCGTCGGGCAGCACGCGAGGCCACGCGACACTGAAACGATAGGCCTGCAGGCCTATCTCCCGGAAGAGACCGACGTCCTCACGGAACCGGTGGTAGTGATCGCAAGCCACGTCGCCATGGTGGCGGCGCTCGACCGCATCGGGGCGTCGGGTGAACGCGTCCCAGATGGACGGGCTGCGTCCTCCCTCCTGGGCGGCCCCCTCGATCTGATACGAGGAGGTTGCTGCCCCCCACACGAAGTCCCTAGGGAATCCAGTCACTCTGTATCTCCTTTCTCAGGGCCCTGCGGCCGCCCCACGCTGGTAGGCCAACCGTGGTGGGTTCGTCCACCAAGTGTCGAAATAAGCACGGGTGCCTACCAAAGGACGGCATATATGGCGACGAGGATGCCTCCGACGCCGACGGATAGACCCGTGAACATCCGCGTGGTGGCAAAGGAGATGTCGCCGAGCTCGACGACCTGCGCTCGAGGGTCTTCGCGGCTCAACATCGATGCCACGACGCCGGCCAAGACGCAGGTGAGGAAGACGAGCCAAATACGGATGACGAATGGGATCCCCTCGGCCCCCAGCTTGAGCAACACGTTGAGCGCCAAAGAGGAGACGAGGGCCGCGAAGGCGCCCACGGCGTTGGTTCGCTTCCAGAAAAATCCCAAGAGAAACACCGCCACGATGCCGGGAGCGACGAACCCCGAATACTCCTGCACGGTCTGGAATCCGCTCTCGAAGCCTCCGATGAAGGGTTGGGCGAGGAAGAGCGCGATGATCATCGCGGTGGCCGCGGTGAGACGGCCGATGGTGACGTAGTGCTGCTCCCGTCGATTAGGAACGGACCTTCGATAGATATCCATCGTGAAGATGGTGGCGATGGAGTTCATCATCGAAGCGAGGGAGGACACGATGGCCGCGATGAGCGCCGCGAAGACCAAGCCCCGAAAACCCGGAGGCGTCAAACGCATGAGCTCGGCGTACACCCGGTCCGGCTTCCCGCAGGTGGTCAGGTCGCCGGCAACGGCGCACACCGCGGGGTCGAGGGCGCTGCCGTCCACAAGGCCCTGCTGCACCAGGGACACCATGGCGATGCCCGGGAGTACGACGATCAGAGGAACCAAGAGCTTGAGAAAGGCCGCGAAGGCTAAGCCTTTCTGAGCTTCCTGGAGGCTCTGAGCGCCCAGCGCCCGCTGAATGATGTACTGGTTGAATCCCCAGTAGGAGAAGTGCAGAACCCACAATCCGCCGAGAAGAGTCCAAATCCCCGGGAGATCTTGATAGGCCGGATGGTCCGCGGAGAGGATCATTCGGAAGTGACCAGGCAGGGTCTCGACGAGCTTTGACCACCCCGCGGCGGGACCGCCCGTGACCCCCCCGGCCATAGAAAGGGCCGACCAGGTGATGGCCGCGCCCCCGACCAAAAGCACCGCGAGCTGGATGATATCTGTCAGGGCTACGGCCTTGAGGCCGCCGTTGATCGAATAGACGATCGCAAAGGCGGCGAGGCCGAACATGCCCGCGAAGATGGACACTCCGAGCACCGAAGAGACTGAAAGGCCGCCCAGCCAGAGAACCGTGGTGAGATTGACGGCGGCCTCAAGGCCGTAGCCCTGACAGATATCATCCAGCTCGCGGTGCTTTTGGTCGGGGGCGCGGCCATCACCTGGTCGGCCCTTTCTATGGCCGGGGGGGTCACGGGCGGTCCCGCCG
>JBCBRU010000122.1:0-17429 GCA_039819565.1 Myxococcota bacterium
GCGGTGGGGGATACTTGTCGACTCGGTCTGGGCGACTGTGCGGATGGAGCCCTGTGTGTGGAGGGCAGCTGCCGCGAAGTCTGCTCGACGGGCGCGGATTGTACCGAGAGCTTTCCTCCTTGTACTCCATCCCGAGCCGAGGACCTCCCCTTCTCCGTTGGGGTATGCAGCCTGGACTGCCCCGACGCCGACGCTGACGGCGCGTGCGACGACGCAGACTGCGACCCCTACGACGCCGCTCGCCATCCCGGTGCCGAAGAACTCTGTGACCCGCTGGGCGTCGACGAGGACTGCGACGGAGACCGCAATGAGAACTGCAGTCCTGAAACACCGGACGCCGGCTCCTCCGACCTCGGGGGTGCCGACCTCGGGACCGGGGAGCTCGAGCCCTCGGGGTGCTCGAGTACCGGAGGAGGCGCTTCGTGGAGTCTCTTCATCCTCCTGGCCGTAGTGTGGGGCTTGCGCCGAGGACGACGGGTCCTCATCGGGGCGACCCTCATCGCGGGACTCACCTCCTGCGGAGAGGAGCTCGTGGCTCCTGATGCGGCGACGGTCGGCGACGGAGGCGCAACCAATCCTGACGCCGGCGTCCTCGGGCCAGCCCCGGATGCTGCCCCGCTTCCCCCTCCGACCCTAGACGATGTCCAGCAGGGGGCGGCTGCACCGGGCGCGCTCGTCACTCTCGAGGGCGTCGTCACCGCGACCTTCGCCGACGGGCTCTTTCTCGGCGCGTCTCCCCCACGCGCCTTCGCCGGACTGTTCGTCGCCGCGCCCGCGCCCACCGCGGCCCGCGGGGATCGGCTTCGCGCCACGGGCCGGGTGGAAGAACAGACCTTCGTGAACACGAGCAGCGCGGCCACCGGTTCGCGAACCCTCCTCCGTCCGGAGGGCGATCAGAGTTTAGAGGTTGTCGGGCGGGCGGAGGTGCCTGCCCCGATCCCTCTCACTCTCCCCGAGCTCGTGCTCCCCGAGCTCGCGGAACCCTACGAAGGGGTCCTGGTCAGCTACTCCGGCCCGACCCACACCGGCACCTCCGCGGGACGGGTGCGTCTCGACGCGCTCCTGGACATGAGCACCGAGGCGTCCCCCATCGACCAGGCCTGGGTTTCGGAGGGCGCCCGCTTCGACGAGGTCGTAGGGGTCTTGGACTTCGACGCCGGGGGCTTCTTCTTACGTCCGCGCCGCCCGGCGGACGTCCGCCGGACACCCCCCGCAGCGGACGGATGCCTCCCCTTGGGCGACCATCTGCTCTGCCTCTCGCGCCGGAGCTGGGACGATGCACGCGTCGAGTGCGCAGCGCGGGGGGGACGCTTGGTCATCATCGAGAGCGAGGACGAGAACGCGCTCCTCGGTCCGCGTGTGCGCGAGCACACCAATAGGGTGTTCTGGATGGGTGCGCATGATCGGACCGAGGAAGGCAGTTTTCTGTGGACCGACGGCTCGACCCTCAGTTTTTCCGCCTGGGCCCAGGGTGAGCCCAACGACTCCGGCGGGGCCGAAGACTGCGCCCAAGGGAACTTTCGGGCCGCCCTCACCTGGAACGATGGACGCTGCGGCGGCAATCAAACCTTCGTGTGTGAGTTTCGCGACTCGGCTCCGCGCTGCGACGCCGATGCCGACTGCGGGGAAACGCGTCGTTGCCAGGATGGACGCTGCGTTCCCTAGCAGCCCGTTGATTTGGAGATGTATGGCGATGTCGAGGCAGACTTTTCGTGAAACGATTCGACGACGAGGTGAGCGTATCGGGCATACGCGACCGAGGAGAGGCGAAGCCGGTCGGAGCGTTTCACGGAAAGACCGGCCGACAGCGCCGTGCAGCTCCAGATCAACGGGCTGCTAGCCAAAGCGTCCTCACTGAATGACAGACTGTCTTTGATAGTGTCGCTCGTGACAGGCGTGACACAGCCCTGAACAGTCCTGCTCGCCCAGCTCGGTGTCACTTTTGGGAGTTCTGAACCCTGTTCCGCTAGATACGTTTCCCCTCGCGTGATCGGCATCGCGTCCCCCCTACTGGCACGCGGGGTGCTTTGCCTCCGGACGTCGCCGCGACACGGCGAAGAAGGAGAACGCAGTGAACCGCATCATCCCCACGTCAGCTCTCACCACCCTCATCGCCCTCACCTTCGCCGCCGACGCGCAGGCCGAGGGACGCAAGCAACCCTTCCGCTCAAAGGCACGGGTCCAGACCGTCGAGCTCGAGGGCTATGGCCACGTCCGAGAGGTCATGCGCGAGCGCGGAGACTCCCAGAGCGTACGCTTCCAGGCCGAGCATGTCCGTATCGGCCGAGACACGCTGGTGGTCTTCGAAGTCCGAGCCGAGTCCGGAGAGAAACATACGCCGCGCTGGCGCTGCGTCGCCGTCGAATCGACTCGTGAATGTTTCGAAGGCCCTCGGCGCTTCACCTGGCAGCCGAACGACGAGCGGATGGTGTTGTCGGTCGTGACCGAAGACCGTCGTAGCCCTATGGGCGCCAAACTCTTCGCTGAGGCCCTGCGCAGTCGACGGTCCGACGAGGTCGCGGCCGGGGAGTGAGCTTCGGGCGCGTCAGAAAACAGCGTCCGCATGAATAGGCCATTCTTGATGAAGATCCCCGGCACCCCCCTCATCACCGTAGCCCTCGTCCTCTCTGCCTGCGGAACATCCGCCGTGGAGGGTCGAGGCGGCTCGAGTCCACTCCTCGACCCTCCCGTCTCCTCCGCTGCAGGACAGCCGCGGGCCTTCGAAGTTCCCGAGCTTGCCAACTCCGAGGTGCTCAACCCATCCCTCCAGGCGGGGAGCTTGGCATCACGGGGAGGCACGCAGATGCCGGTCTTCGCATCCCTCGCGGACGCCATCCGCAGCCTAGGGGGGGCGCGCTTTCAGGCTCTCCTCGACGAGGCGGGGCTCACCGCGGAGATTGAGGCGAGCTCCGACCCCCTAACCGTTCTCCTTCCGCGGACCGAAGTATTGGACGCCTGGCTCGACGCGGCCGAGGATCTCACCGGCGCTCGCCTCCGCGCCTTTCTGACACAACATATCGTGTGGGGAGCGCACTCGGCGACCACTCTCGGGTCCGCCACTCGCGAGACCTGGCTTGCCTTCGCGCCGCTGACCCCCGGAGTGTCCGGCGTGACGAGCGTCATGCTCGTCGAAGCGACCCCCACGGGAGCGGGGAACGCGGTGGGAGCGCACGTGGTCCTCGAGATCGACGAGGTGCTCCCGCTGGTGGAAACCATGGCTCTGCACGCCGAGCACACGGGCCATACCCTCTTCGTAGAGGCGGCTCGACGAGCGGAGTACACCGTACTCTTCGACCCGTGGACGAAGTCCCACATCTTTGCTCCCTCAGATGCGGTTCTCGACGCCGTGGGGATGAGCCGAATCTGGCTCGAGGCGGTGCCCAAGGCGGAGATCCTCCGCGAGTTCATTCGGCCCCACGTAGCTCAGGGAGACACCGATGTCTTCGGCGTCATGACCGCCCATGACGGCGCCAGCTTGATGCTCGACCGCGTCTACCTCGAAACCGAAGGCCGCGAGCGCGACGTCGTGATGCGCAACGGCGAGGTGGGCGCGCCTCTCAACGACGACGCCGGCCCCCTCGCCAGCAAGCTCGGTTACGTCAACACCCTCGACGCCCCCCTCGCCCTGCCCCAAGGCTTCTGAGCTCAGAAGGGGTAAAACCGCACCCCCGCCGAGAGCGCGAGACCTGTGGCCAGGGTTCGCGCAATCTCGGCTTCGCCCACGCCGCGGTCCGCTCGGAGAAGATGCGCTGTCGCTCCGATCTCCAAGACTAAAGCCAGCGGCCAGCGCCGAAAGCGGTCGCCCCCGAAGAGCTCTACCCCAAGCCCCCCGTGTACCCCGATGCCCGCATCCGATTCGGTGAGGCTCCGGCTGGGGATGATGACGGAGGGTCCAAGCGCAGCATAGATACGGTGAGGGCTCTCGGCCAGGGGTGCGCCCACCTCGGCTCGCAGGCGGGCTACGCCGAACACGGACCACGGCGTGATCGAGACCTCACGGTCCATCGACCGCACCGTCTCCGGAAACCAACCGATGCCCCCGGTCACCGCGATGACGAGGCGATCGTCGAGAAAACGAGGGCTCCGCACCTCGACCGTCACCCCGATGGTGTCGTCGAGTCGGTCCACCCCCACGGTGAAGCCCAGGCTGGACGGAGGCTCCCGCTCGCCGTCGATGGCGGGGTCGAAGCCGAGCCCGGGGTGCGCGAGGGCGGCGGCCCAAAGAAGGCTCAGCGCACTGACCACAGGAGGAACACAACCACCCCGAGCGCGAGCACGAGGGCGTAGGACTGGACGTTACCGCTTTGAACCCGGGAGAGAGCTCGCCCGGCCCCGGCCACGAGGTACCCGGGACCTCGCACGCCGGCCCGGTCGATGACCCAGGGATCCACCACCACGGCCATGAAGGAAGAAACGAGGCGAAGCGGCCCGATAATGACGAACTGGTAGATCTCGTCGACGTACCACTTTCCGAACAGCACATCGTGCATGACCTTGGCGGGTCCGTGGGCCGTCACGCGCGCCATGACCTCGGACGGCCCGTGCCGGTACAGCGCGTAGCCCACGGCCAGCATGGCTCCAGCCCAGAGCACCGAGGCGGCCATGAGCCCCCATTCAAGGGCAGCAGAGAGATGCAGGGAGGCTTCCCCGGTGGCGGGGGCGAGTCGGTGGACGAAGCCATCTGCCGCGGGATGGCCAGGAAGCACCTCGGCGAGGGCGTGGGGGATATTCAGCCAGCCTGCGAAAGCGGCAAGGACAGCAAGAAGCACGAGCGGAACCCGCATGGGGAGATGCGGAACGTGCACGTCGCCGGGCTGACCATCGTGGTCGAGAAATCGGAAGTTGCCGAGGAAGGTCAGGGCAAAGAGCCGCATCATATAGAAGGCGGTGAGGCCGGCGGCGAAAAAGCCCATACCCCATAGAGCCGGGCTCTCCTGAAACGCGAAGGCGAGAATGGCGTCCTTAGAAAAGAAACCAGAGAAGAAGGGCACGCCGGCGATGGCCAGGGTGGACACTCCGAAGGTGAGACTCACGACGGGCAGCTTGCGGAGCAGCGCTCCCATACGACGCATGTCCTGCTCGCCGTGCAGGGCGTGAATGACGGCGCCGGACCCGAGGAAGAGACAAGCCTTGAAGAACGCGTGGGTCACGACATGGAACATGGCCGCTCCGTAGGCACCTAGTCCGGCGGCGAGGAACATGTAGCCCAGCTGAGAAACGGTCGAGTACGCCAAGACCTTCTTGATGTCGTTCTGAGCGAGCCCGATAGAGGCCGCGAAAACAGCCGTAAGCGCGCCCACCCAGGCCACCACCTCTCCCGCCGCGGGCGCGAGGTCGAAGGCAAAGCCCATCCTGCAGACCATGTAGACCCCCGACGTGACCATCGTGGCCGCGTGGATGAGCGCCGACACAGGGGTGGGCCCAGCCATGGCGTCAGGCAGCCACACGTACAGCGGGAGCTGAGCGGATTTCCCGCATGCGCCAAGGAAGAGCATCAAGCAGCCGAAGGTGAGCACCGAGCGCGGAGTGGCCCCGGCGAAGACGCCGGAAGAGATGGTGGCCCCGAGGTCGCCCAGGTCGGAGGCTTGAGCCTTCAGCTCGAGAAAATCCGCCGTCCCAAAAAGGCCGAAGAACACGAAGGTGCCGAGGAGAAAGCCGAAATCCCCCACCCGATTGGTTATGAAAGCCTTCTTTCCGGCAATGGCCTTGTCGGTGTCGGTGAACCAGAACCCAATCAGGAGGTACGAGGCCAGGCCCACGCCTTCCCAGCCGATGAACATCACCGGGAGCGAAGCCCCCAGGACGAGGGTGCTCATCGCGGCGATGAAGAGGTTGAGATAGGCAAAGTACCGGGCGTAGGCCGGGTCCTCGCTCATGTACTCCGTCGAGTAGACGTGAATCAGAAGGCCGACGCCGGTCACCACCAGCATCAGGGTCGAGGTCAGCTCGTCGTAGAGGAAAGCGAGAGGAATGGCGTAGCGGTCCGTTTCAAACCACGTCCAGGCCACCGCCTCCAGGGGCACGCCGTGCCGAGACTGGGTGATCGTGGCAATCACCGTGACCACGAAGGCCCCCAGCACCGAGCCGAGGGCCACGACGTTTACGAGGCTCTTCTCGAGGCGGTGACCGGCGACGCCCAAAAAGGCCGCGCCAAACAGCGGGAGCAGCGGAATCCACAATAGAGAGGGGAAGCTGGCGGTCTCCATGTGGCGGGCGCACGGTAGGAGGGCCCGTGTAGGGGGTCAAGGTCGCCTCCGTCTCCAAACGAGGCAGTCTCCTACTGTTCCGCAAGGTCATAGTAGTCAGATGTGTGATGTAGGACGATATCGTCCCTTTCACGATGACGATGGTTCGAGGGAAAGCGAGGTCGGTGCTCTTAGCGGGTTTGGGGAGCCTCTGGTTGGCTGCCGCCGCCGGATGCGACGACGACCCGCGGGGGGAGCGCGCGTGCATCACGAATCAGGAGTGTTCCACGGGTGAGATCTGCGTAGGCGGCAGCTGCATTCCTGAAGCCGAGGGCTGTCTCAGCGACTTCGAGTGCGCCGCGAACGAGGTCTGCGACCTCAACAGCGGGGCTTGCCTTCCCTTCGCCCCCCTCTCTTGCGCCGATGACGCCGCCTGCCCGGCCGGCGAGCGCTGCAACACGGCTGAGGGGATCTGCATACCGGGCAATCGAGCCTGCGAGAGCGACGCGAGCTGCGAACGCATCGGGCAAGTCTGCGACCTTGCCGCTCAGCGCTGCGCGGACTGCCGGAGCTCCTCGGACTGCCCGGCGCCGGCGAGCTGCATCCAGGGAGCATGCGTGGACTCCACCGTCACCTCTTGTCGAAGCGATGCCGAGTGCGGAGCTCCGGAGGGGATCTGCCAAGACGGTCGGTGCGGGCCGGCCTGCGGGCGGCCAGGCTCGCCGCTGCGCTGCGGGCCCGACCAGATCTGTAGCCCGTCCACGGGTCGTTGTACCCCCGCGGGCGCTCCCTGCGCGATCGACGTGGAGTGCGGAGCCCCCGTCCAGATCTGCGAGGCGAACCAGTGCGTCCCCGGCTGCGCGAGCGGAGGGGTCTGTGCGGAGGACGAAATATGCAACACCGCCACCGGGCGATGCCAGCCGGACGGTCGGTGCCGAGACGATGCCGACTGCGGGCCTCCGGATCTCGTGTGCGAGGCCGGACAGTGCGTGGGGGGCTGCGGGGCCGCGATCGGCATTCGCTGCGGGGCCGGCGAGACCTGCAGTGCCGACACCGGACGCTGCGAGGCTCCGGTGACATGCACCGGAGACCTCGACTGCGCCCCGCCCAGCACTATCTGCGATCCCTCAACCCTCACCTGCGCCCCGGGGTGTGCCTCCACGGGGTGCCCCGGGGGAGAGACCTGTGACGCGGCCTCCGGTCGCTGCCAAGGCGCCGGAGCTGGTCTCAACGCGCCTTGCGCTCGCAACTCAGACTGCGGAAGCGGCGTTTGCTTCGACTTCGGAGTAGGGATCGGCTCCCTCTGCGTGCAAGCGTGCGCGAGCAGCGGCGACTGCCCGAGCGGTTTCACCTGCGGAGACTACCTCGGCGCCAAAACCTGCATCTCCTCCAGCTTCTTTCCTGGCGCCACCTTCGCCACCGAAAACGGCGGGGTTTGCGCAGGGGACGGCGAGTGTCGGTCCTCCTACTGTCTCCCCGGCCCGGCCCAGTGCGTCGATACCTGCGCTGAGGACGGGGACTGTGGAGGAGGCACGGGAAGCTGCGTCTGGGGAGAGTACAACGCCGACATCTTCGTCTCCGCGTGCACCGGTCCACGTCTCGGCACGAGCAGCAATGGCGACACCTGCACCGCAGACGCCGACTGCCAAAGCGGGGTCTGCTACGGATCCGGGATCTGCGGGGATCTGTGTGGAAGCACCGCGGATTGCCCCGCCAGCGACATCTGCATCCCCGTCGACTACTCCCGCTGCACGACCGCGGTCGCAGGCACCTGTTTTCAGTGGCAGGCGAACTTCGTGAAGGCCTGCGTCCGCGCCGACGCCTTCGCCACCGGCGCCGGCGTCATTGGGAGCCCCTGTAACCAGGGAGGAGACTGCCGCGACGGAATCTGCAACGTGGTGGACGGAGTGTGTACGGGCAGCTGCTCGAGGGATGCGGACTGCCCCAGCAACATGCGCTGCGGCATCGAGGAGTATGGGACCCTCGGCTCGGACCCCATATTCTTCAACGCCTGCGTCGTACCTTGAGGTCCTTATTGCTCACGCTAGCGCGCTGAGCACCCGCTCCGGTGTAAAGGGAAGGTGCCGGAGTCGCCGCCCCGTGAGGGCAAAGAAGGCGTTGGCGATCGCCGGTGACATCACCGGATTGCCGGCCTCACCGACTTGGGTAGGCTTCTCCTCGTTGTCGGCGATATCCACTTCGATCTTCGGAGCCATGTTGTTTCGAAGAATGAAGTAATCGTAGAAGTTCGACTGATCGACCTGCCCGTTGGTGATGGTGATGCGCTCCGCCAATGAAGCGCTCACGCCCCACAGCACCCCCCCCTCGATTTGATTACGAGCATTGTCGGGGGAGACAATCTGACCCGCGTCGATGGCGATCCAGACGTTGTGAACGCGGATCTCACCCTTGCTCCGGTCCAGGGAGATCTCCACGATCCCCGCCGACTGGGTCTCGCCGTAGCCGGCGAAGGCGAGACCGCGCCCTCGACCTTCCTCCACCGGTACCGCAGACGCCATGCGGGTCACCTTCTCGAGCAAAGCCGCGCCGCGCGGGTTCTCGGTCAAGAGCGCCTTTCGGAACTTCAGCGGATCTACGCCAGCCTCGAACGCGACTTCGTCCATGAAGGCTTCGGCCGCGAAGCTCGTGTACGCCGCCCCGATCCCCCGCCAGGGCAAAATGCGGGCCTGGCGCTCGGCAATGACATGTTCGGCGAGGAAGTTATCGATTTTGTAGAACTTGCTTTCGGCCCCGCGCATCGTAACCACGTCGTGAGGAGCGACCTGCTGCCAGCGTATCGGGTTGAAATACTGAATGACGGAGGGGGTCGCCACGCGGTGGTGAAACGCGGATAGGCCCTGGTCGGCGGTGAGTCCTGCACGCATCTGCTGGGCTGCAGCCGGGCGAAAGGCTCCGAACTTCAGGTCGTCTTCCCGGGTCCAGATCACTTTGACCGGCTTCTTGGTGGCCTTCGAGCAGAGCAGGGCGTCGCGAACATAGTTTTGTACGAGCTCGGTTCGCCTTCCGAAGCCCCCGCCCATGGTCATCATGTTCAGCTTGACGCGGTCTTTGGTTGTCCCCAGCACCTCCATCGCGGTGTGGGTGGTCCAGCTCTGAGTTTGGGTACCAGCCCAGATCTCTGCCCCCTTTCCGTCCTCATCCACGCGGGCCACGGCCGCCATGGGTTCGAGCTGCGCGTGGTAGGCATAGTCGGAAGTGTAGACCGCGCCGATCGTTCGGTCCGCGCCTTCCAGCGCGGAGCTCACGTCGCCGGTGGTTCGCCAGGGCTTGCCCGGAACGCTCCCCTCGGCAAGCTCCCGGTAGGCTTCGAGGGTCGTCCCGCTACTATAGTTTCGGAAGGGGGAGTCCTCGGTCCAAGTCACCTTGAGCTTGGCGCGAGCCGTAAGGGATGCGTGGAGGGTCTTCGCTAGCACCGCCACGCCATCCGGCAAGGCCACAACGTCAACGACATCCTTGGTGCCCCGCGTAGCTTCATCCTCCACCTTCACGATCGATTCGCCTTCGACAGGGCTGCGAACGACAGTGGCGTAGAGCATGTCGGGGACGCGTACGTCGATGGCGAACACCGCCTTGCCCGTGGACTTGGCGGGAATATCCCGCCGCGGCACGCTCTTGCCGATGAGGGTGTAGTCTTCGCGGGACTTGAGGGCGGCGGGCTGAGCGAGGCTCGTGCTGGCAAAGTTGGGCAGGGCCACGATGTCGCCATAGGACATGCTGCGCCCCGAAGCGGCATGCGTCGCGACGCTCTTAGCCGTCGTGACAGACGCCATGTCGACGCCCCATTCATCGGCCACGCGTTGGCGCATCATGTCTCGGAGATGCGCCCCCGCGTGCCGGAGCACCTTGAAGTAGGAGTATACCCCCGAGCTGCCGGCGGTGTAGAGCACGTTTCCGAACTTTGGGTTTCCGAACCGTCGGTCGTCTTCGTTGAGCTGGCGGATGACGACGCGTTCCCAGTCCGCGTCGAGTTCGTCGGCGAGGATCTGGGGCAGTCCCGTTTGGCTCCCCTGACCCATTTCGGTCGATGGATAGAGGATGTGCACGAGGTTGTCCGGGGTGACTTCGACCCAGCCGGAATAGTCTTCTCCACCGTCCTCCTCAGAACGATAGACGAGCATGCGCACGCCTCCCGCAGCGAGAACCACCACTGCCGCGGCGCCTGACTTGAGAAGGAAACGCCGCGAGACTTTATTGGAGCTCGCCATCTCAGGCTTCCTTTGAGGCGCGCTGAATCGCCTTCACGATGCGATTGTAGGTGCTACAGCGGCATAGATTCGAGCTCATCCAGTCGCGGATCTCGGGCTCCGACGGAGAAGGGTTGGTTTGAAGGAGCGCCGCCGCCCGCATGATCTGACCCGACTGACAGTAACCACACTGGGGTACTTGCTCGTCGATCCAAGCCTTCTGAAGAGGGTGGGTTCCGTCGTCGCTGAGTCCCTCAATCGTCTTGATCTCCATACCGTCGACGTTGCCGAGCCTCAGCTGACAGGAGAAGGTGCTCGTTCCATTCAGATGAACCATGCACGCACCACACATGGCCGCTCCACAACCGTATTTGGTGCCTGTCAGCCCCAGTTCCTCTCTGAGGAAGATGAGCAATAGGGTTTCGGGATCGGCCTCCGTTTCCACGGGGGTGCCATTGACCTTGAGTCGAATCATTCGATGCCTTCCTTTGCTGGGGGCGGGGTCGAGGTTTCGCAGGACCGGGCGCCGCAAAGCATGGCCGGTGCCGCAGCTCTCTTACAAAGGCATTGAGGGTCGGGACTTGGCCGTTTTGGACAGCAGGGCGAGGGATCGGTAAACTCGAACCCAAAATCGCAGGGATGAGGCCCTCCGGACTTGCGCTACGTTGAGGGGCGCTCAAGCATCCGGCGCGATGCGGACCTGGCGCCTCGCTATTCTCCTCACCTTCGCTTTTGTGGCCTGCGCAGGGCGGCCCCCAGCCCCCAAGGCCCGTCCCCTCGCAGGGCTCGACCGGTCGATCCGAGCTCTGTCCGCACGTGTGAACCCTTCGGTGGTGCGGATCAACGCCATCAGCTACCAGCCGGTACCGCGCGGTACCTCGACCAATCTTCTCGCCCGAGGGCGCAGCGTGGGCTCAGGGGTCGTCATTGGCGACGGTGGGCTGGTGGTGACGAATCATCACGTGGTGGCCAACGCCACCCGTCTTTGGGTGGAGGTCCCGGTCGCGGCCCGGGGTGAGTCGGTGCTCGCCCCGCCGTACGAGCCGGTCGAGGCCCAGCTCCTCGGCGTCGATGTGGAGACGGATATCGCCCTCTTGCGGGTCAAGAAGCCGGGTCTCCCCGTGCTCGGCTTTGGCGACTCCGAAGCTCTCGAGACCGGGCAGCTCGTCCTCGCTTTCGGCAGCCCGCTCGGCCTGGAGGGGAGCGTGACCATGGGGGTCGTGAGCGCCACCGCCCGACAGCTGGAGCCGGAGGCGCCGGTGGTCTACGTGCAGACCGACACCGCCATCAACCCGGGCTCCAGCGGTGGCCCCCTGGTCGATCTCAACGGGCGGGTCGTGGGCATCAACACCCTGATCCTGTCTCGCTCCGGGGGCTCCGAAGGCATCGGGCTCGCCGTCCCCGCTCACATCGTCAAGACGGTGGTCGGTCAGATCGAACGACACGGCCGGGTGCGGAGAGGGGTCATCGGCGCGAGCACGCAGACCATCACCCCCGCCCTCGCCGCGGCTCTCGAGCTCCCGCGCTCTTGGGGCGTGGTGGTGGCCGATGTACACCCGCTCGGCCCCGCCGCGGCCGCCGGTCTTCAACCCGGGGACGTGATCGCGCGCCTCGACAACCGCGAGATGGAGAACGCGAGGCAGTTCCAGGTGAACGTGTACCAACGCGAAGTCGGTAGCCGCCTCCAGCTCGTCATCCTTCGGGGCAAGGAGCGCCTGGGCAAGGTGGTGCAGGTGCTCGAGCGCCCGGATCCGCCCAGCCGCATCGAAGAGCTCCGCGACCCCACGAAGCAAACCGTCGAGGCGCTCGGCATCCTCGCCGTCACCCTCACCGAAACCTTCGCTCAAAGGATGCCGTTCCTACGGGAGAAGAGCGGGGTACTCGTGGTCACCGCCGCAGCCGACGGGGGCTTCGCAGCCGGCGACGTCATCCACGCCCTCGGCCGCACCCCGATCATCGACTTCGAAGACCTCCTCGAGGCCATCGAGGGCTGGCCGTCCGGGAGAGCCATGGTCGTCCAGCTCGAGCGGCAAGGCCGCTTTCGCTACGTAGAGCTGAGCCCCGCCCCCCCGAGCGATCCCGAGTAGTCCGCGGGCTCAGACGTAGGGAGCGAGAGCCTCCACGAGAGCGTCCACGTCGCCGGACGTGGAGCGGAAACTGGTGATGCAAGCCCTCAGCGCCGGGTCATGGTTCGCGAGCTTGACCTCGGAGATCCACACTCCGCTCTCGATCGCTCCAGCCACGACTTCTTCAGCTCGGTGACGCCCCTCGAGCAACGAGGGCCCCGTAAAACAGACAACGGGGAGCAGGGTGTCGTTGAGGAGCTTCCACCCGGAAGCGGACAGTCTCGAGCGAAGGAGATCACAGATCTCGGCCTGACGCTCGATGGCGTGGCGATAGCCTTCTTCGCCGAGCTCCGCCAAAGCCATGAAGACCTTGAGTCCGATGAATCGACGGGACCAGAGGATACTCGACAGGTAGGGTTCCTCGACGTCTGGAGTGGAGGCGGGCATATACCCGGACTCAACCGCGAAAGCGCGCCTGACGACTTCAGGGTGTCGACAAAAGAACATCCCCGCCCCCATCGGGACCGAGAGCCATTTGTGTGCATCCCAAGTGATGGAGTCGGCGAGCTCAATGCCCGAGATCTCTGTCCGCAGCTTGGGCGAAAGGCAGGCTGCCCCTCCCCAGGCAGCGTCCACGTGGAACCACACCGACCTCTCCCGGCACAGCGATGCGATGTCGCGGAGGGGGTCCGCAACTCCCGCCCCGGTGGTGCCCGCGGTCGCGACCACGATCGAAGGGGTGTATCCGCGCTCACGGTCTTGCGCCATGGCCGAGGCGAGGGCCTCCACATCCATCGTGAGCCGGTCGGTGACGGGAATCCGTCGGAGGGCACCCCTCCCCATTCCCACTCCGTGCACGATCTTGTCGAAGGAGTGATGACCTTCGGCGGACAGATAGAGCGTTGGTTTCGCGGTGCCGCCCGCCAGCCCGTGCTCAGCAAAGCCGTGAATGTCACGGGTTAGAGCGGCAATGACGGCGCTCTGGTTGGCCTCCGAGCCTCCGCTCGTGAAGCCGGCGAACCAGCGCTCCGGATCGCAGCCTAACTTGCGGGCCAGGTATCGCAACGTGTGGCGCTCGATCTCGTTGGCGCCCGGAGCATGAGAATAGACGCAAACCTGGGGATTCGTGACCGCCACGAGCGCGTCGGCGACGACGGCGGCGGGGAAGACGCTCGGGTTGAAGAGGCCAAAGTATCGAGGATGGGTGGCGTGCACCTGCTCCTCTCTGAGCATGCGCAGGACGTCGGCCTGGACCTGGCGCGAGGGGCGAGGGTCCGTGAAGGCACCGTAGGTCTCGTCGAGGTGGGCTCTGGTCCCCATAGAGCCGCCGGAGGGAGCCACGGGCAGCTCGCCCACGCTGGAGTAGAAGTCGCGCACTGCCTCAGACATGTCCGTCCAGCGATCGTTCATGACGACCTCACTATCCCGAAGCTCCCGAGGCACCACTCCGATTGTTGCTGCCGAACTCCACCGGATGAGGGCGCAGGCGCCGCTCCTTCCACCCGTCGGCCGCAGAGCGGCACCGAACCTCTCCCCGTCGCGGAGGCGGCGCGACCTTACTTTTTGGCCTTCCGCTCCGCCTTGAGACGGGCGAGCTCCTCGCGCGCCCGTGCCTCGGGGTCCGGCCTTGGCGCTTCCTGTGATCCGTCCCGCCCAGAGAGTTCCTCCCCGATCCGCAGCTCCGCCTCGAGCTCTGCGGCCGCCTCGCGAACGTTGCTGAGGGCGACCTCTTCGGCGCTCGGATCGAAGGGATCGGAGCTCTCCAGCGCCCGTACCTGCCGAAGGAGCGTGGCCCGCTCGAGCTCATCCTCGAGCTTGGGCCCCTCCTGGAGGTGTCGGAAGCTCTTTTGGTAATCTGCCTCGGCGATCTCGAGCGCTGCCCGCGTCTCCTCCACAGCCGCAGCGCTCTCGGGCCCACCTCCGTTCGGCAAGCTCTCCAGCTGGGTCAGCTTCGCGGCCAGCTGATCGCGCCGAGCGCGCTGCGAGGCGGCGATCTTTCGAAGTCGCTCTAGGGCTGAGCGCAGCTCTTCCTTGGGATCCATGCCGTCAGGATAGTGGCCCAAGGCGCAAAGACCAGGAAGACCCACGGCGCCGTCGAGGTCGGAGCGGGATTGGGGTAGACCTTCCGCGTGGAGTCACTGGACGAGGGACGACTGCTCCTCGGCGGCCTCGCATTTCCGGAGGGACCGCGCTGGCGACAAGGCCAGCTCTGGTTCACAGATCAGCACGCTCACGAGGTCGTGAGGGTGGATCTAGAAGGTCGTCGGGACACCGTGGTCGCCAACATGGACGACCGGCCGGGCGGCCTCGGCTTTCTTCCCGACGGCACGCCTCTCGTGGTGTCCATGCAGGCGCGCCAGGTCCTTCGCATCACCCCGTCCGGACTCGAGCTTCACGCCGATCTGTCCGCCCTCGCCTCGTTTCACTGCAATGACATGCTCGTAGACGACCAGGGGCGAGCCTACGTGGGCAACTTTGGCTACGACCTCGACGCCGGGGAGGCCCCCCGGCCCGCCGAGATCATCCTCCTTCAGCCGGACGGCCAAGCCCGAATCGTGAGCCAGGACGAGGTCATCTTTCCCAACGGGATGGCTCTCACCCCGGATCGACAGACCCTCGTCGTGGCCGAGACCTTTGGAGCCCGCATCGGCGCCTTCGACGTGCTCTCAGACGGGTCGCTTTCCGGCTACCGGATCTGGGCGGATCTCGATGGAGCTCAGCCCGACGGACTCTGTCTGGATGCCGAAGGGGCGGTGTGGTTCGCCTGCACGCGCAGCGGTCGGGTGTACCGGGTGACCGCAGAGGGACACGAGGTGGCGTATGCCCAGCCACGAACCACCCCCTACGCCTGCATGCTTTGTGGACCCGAGCGTCGACACCTCGCCGTCCTATGCTCGACCACGCATGTGCCTGAGGAGGCCGCCCGCCTTCGCACGGGTACGATTGAGGTATTCCCCGTGGAGGTCCCAGGCGCCGGTCTTCCTTAGTCCTCGATCCGCTGCTACGGGGCGGCCATGAGCAGACTCGAAGGACAGGTCGCACTCATCACCGGCTCCAGCTCTGGTCTCGGTCGCGCCACCGCGCTGGCCATGGCCAAGGAGGGAGCCAACGTCGTCGTCAACTACATCGGACGCCAAGAGGCCGCCGATGAAGTGGTCGACAAGATCCAAGCCATGGGTCGGGGCGCCATGGCGTACCGGGCCGACGTCTCCGTCGAGGAGCAGGTGCAGGCCATGTTCGCCGCTGCCATCGAAGAGTTTGGCGCCCTCGACACCCTCGTCAACAACGCCGGCCTGCAGCGGGACGCCAACCTGATCGACATGTCGTTGGCCGACTGGAACAAAGTCATCGACGTCAACCTCACCGGCCAGTTCCTTTGCGCTCGCGAAGCTCTCAGGCACTTCATGGCCCGCGAAGAGCGCCCCGAAGTCTCCAAGGCTAGGGGCAAGATCATTTGCATGAGCTCGGTGCACGAGGCCATCCCCTGGGCCGGCCACGTGAACTATGCAGCTTCGAAGGCCGGCGTCATGATGATGATGAAGTCGATCGCGCAAGAGGTAGGTCCGATGAACATACGCGTCAACAGCATCGCTCCGGGAGCCATCCGTACCCCCATCAACACGAGCGCGTGGGAAACCCCGGAAGCCTACTCGGCCCTGATGGAGCTCATTCCCCAGCGCCGGATCGGTGAGCCCGAGGACGTCGGAAACGTGGCCGTGTGGCTCGCTTCTGATGAGTCCGACTACGTCCATGGGGCGAGTATCTTCGTCGGGGGCGGCATGATGCTCTACCCCGGGTTCGCCGACGGGGGTTGAGATGACGACCGAGAATGCGCGGCTCGAGGCAGCCTACGCGTCGGGCGAACGATGGCGTCGGTGGGGACCTTACCTCAGCGAAAGGCAGTGGGGCACCGTCCGTGAGGACTACGGCCACGACGGGAACGCCTGGGATTACTTCCCCCACGATCATGCACGTTCTCGCGCCTATCGCTGGGGCGAGGATGGGCTCCTCGGCATCTCGGACGACACCCAGCTCCTATGCTTCGGGCTGGCCCTGTGGAACGGCCAGGATGCCATCCTGAAGGAGCGACTGTTCGGACTCACAAATCAGCAAGGAAACCATGGCGAGGACTGCAAGGAGCAATATCACTACCTCGACAGCACTCCGACCCATTCCTACATGCGGGCCCTCTATCGATACCCGCAGGCCGCCTTTCCCTATACGGACCTCGTCACTACCAACGCCGAGCGCGGATATCATGATCCGGAGTACGAGCTGATCGACACCGGTGTGTTCGACGAGGATCGCTACTTCGATGTCGAGATCGAGTACGCCAAGGCCTCACCGGAGGACGTCTGCATCCGCGTGAGCGTGACCAATCAGGGACCGGATCCAGCTCCCCTTCGCGTGCTCCCCACCCTTTGGTTTAGGAACACTTGGTCCTGGTCGGAGGGGGCTCCGCGACCCACCATCGAGCCTCTGACCGACGCGAGTCCAAAGGCGCCCGGGGTACGCGCGAGTCACCCGAGCCTGGGGACCATGGAGCTCTTTGCAGAGGACGCGCAGCGCCTCCTCTTCGTCGACAACGAGACGAATCATCGGCGTCTCTTCGAAGGCGAAAACGGCAGCGACGCGGTCAAGGACGGCATCCACGACTTCGTCGTCGAGGGACGAAGCCAGGCCGTTCGCACCGGAGGGCCGGGAACCAAGGTTGCGGCCGACTTCGAAGTCACTCTGGGCCCCGGCGCCACGCAGGTCTTCCGGCTCCGCCTCACCCGGGAGCGCCCCCCGGAGATCTTCGGCCCGACCTTTGAGAGCATCATTGCGGATCGGGTGAGGGACGCCGATGCGTTCTACGAGGGGGTGATTCCCAGGGGGCCCAGAGTGACTTCGAAGTCGGCCGCAACCTTGGTTCCCGGCCCTCCGGTGCGAACGGCCTGGCTTCGTCCCTCGACGACGAAGTCGTGGATGCC
>JBCBRU010000123.1:0-17425 GCA_039819565.1 Myxococcota bacterium
GGGCCGCCGTCCGGGAGATACGGACCGCCGTCCGGGAGATACGGACCGCCGTCCGGGAGATACGGACCGCCGTCCGGGTTGTACGGACCGCCGTCCGGGAGATAGGGGCCGCCGTCCGGGAGATACGGACCGCCGTCCGGGAGATACGGACCGCCGTCCGGGAGATACGGACCGCCGTCCGGGTTGTACGGGCCGCCGTCCGGCAAGAAGCCGCCACCATCCGGGAGATATCCTCCGTCCGGCGAGAAACCACCTCCGTCCGGAGAAAAGCCTCCGCCGTCCGGCAGGACGCCCCCTCCGTCGGGGAGGAAGGATCCACCGTCCGACCCAGACGTCCCGCCGTCGGAGAAGATGCCCCCGCCATCCGCCGACATGGGGCCGCCATCCGGGTCGCCCGCTCCTCCGTCGCCGGCAGCGAAGCCCCCGTCGGGCGCATGGACACCGGCGTCGCCGCCGCAGCCCGTGCCTCCGTCGCCAACTCCGCCGTCCAGAGAGCCGCAGCCCTGGGCCACGACGGCGTACCGCGAGAAGTGTTCGAGCTCCGCGATCGCGGTACTCGAGGACGAGTCCCAACGTGCGCCCGGCACGACGACCGGGTCCTCACCGTCCACGTTGGCTAGGAGCCAGCCCGAGGCCCCCGCCTGCGAGACCGAGAGCCGGACCAGCACGGGCTCTTCAAAGGTCAGCCCGTGCGGTTCCAGAACATAGATCGGCCCCTGAATATCGGATCGCTCGTGATCGCGCAGGGTGGTGATCTCGATGCTCACCTCGGAGCCCAACGCTCCCTCCGGGACATCGATCGTGAGCTCTCCTCGGGCGGATCGGGCCCGCCCCCCGGATGCGTCGATAAGGGTACGGGTGGCCTCGCTCAGCTCGAGGGTTTGCGCGCTGCAGCCGGACAGACCCAAGGCACCAATGATGAGGGCTGGGGTAGAGTATGCCCTTCGCTGACGATTGAAGTATCCCATTTCACTCTCCACCCATGAGTACCCGCTCGGGGAGATATGCGTCCCTTTTCTCGGGAGGCTCCGGGGGCTCGGGTCCTTCGCCCCTGAACTCTTAGGTATTCAGGGCGCCAACCCCGATGGGTACCCGTCGACCCGACGCCCGAGCTCGGAGCGCTCCCGCCTCAGGTAGGGGGTCGCAACCCGCTCGGTGGCTTCCGAGAGTCGCGCCCTGGCCACCTCGACCTCACCGAGCTGAAATCGGAGTTCGGCCTCCCGGAACAGAGCCTCCTCGAGGAAGGGCCCCGCCCGTGTATGGCGGCTCGCTCTCCGGTAGCCCTCCGCCGCCTCTCGAAGACGTCCCTCGCGCCGCGCGCCGTCCGCATCCCTCATCATCGCCGCAACCCCTCCGACCCGCCGGGGCGCCGATCCGGGATCGACCGACGGTGCGGCGAGGGTGGCCGGAGGGGTTGCGGACATGTCCGAGCCGCGCGGAGAAGCCTCGAGCGCCTTCGGAGAGACGGTCGAAGGTATCGGGGGCGTCTCCGCGAGCTCGGCCGGTTCGGAGGGCGTCTCCAGGACAATCGGGACCGCCGTGGGCGTCTCTGCAGAGCCGGAGGACGACGTATCCGCGGCTTTGGGTCTCACGGGGGCCGGAGAGGGCGGAGGCGTCTCCGAAGGGGCACTCGGCGGGAGGGTTGAGCCCCGCTCTGACGGGCTCGCTTGGCCCGAGGCGGCTCCTGGGCCGAACAGGACGAAGGGGCTTTCTTGCTGTTCGGCCGCCTCGATGGGTTGGGGCCGTCGAGGGTTTGAGATCGAGCGACGGCCTGCTCGAAATCCAAGCGCCTCGGCCCCCGATGAGGGACTCAGGAGAGGCGTGGGGGAGGCCCCTTCGAGCGCCGCGCCGACCGGGTTCAGCCCGGACATCTCCTGGGCTGTGACCATCGGGGGGAAGGCGGTCTCCCGAAGCTCTCGCGCCTCCCGCGCTTCAGGAGACCCCGCCGCCTTCCGAGGAGCGGCCGTTGAGGGCGGGGACGAAACGAGCATGGGCGGCGCGGGCGGCAGGGTCTCGGAGCGCTCGAGAGGCGAAGTCTCAAGTCCGCTGGTCCCTATCTTGACCAGGAAGGCGACCGCCCCGCACGAAGCCGCAAGCCAGAGGAGCGGTCGACCCGCCCGCTTCCGCGCCGTGGTCTGCGCTTCGACGGCCGCCCAGAGCTCGGCCTGGCGCCGCGGATCGAGGTCGAGCTCGGGCTGGGCCTCCGTTGCGCGTCGGGCCCGCTCGAGAGCGCGGCGCGCCACCTGCACGTCTTCCGCGGATGGGGCCCCATTAGGCATAGCGAGACTCCTTGAGGGCCGTGAGACGGCCCACCAGATCCGCCCGAGCGCGCCGAATGCGGGTGCGCACGGTGCTCTCACGAAGGCCCAGCATCTCGGCCAGGTCGCGGACGGAGTGCCCCTCCAGCTCGTGCAGCACCAGGAGCACGCGGCGATCGGGCTTCATGCGGACCAGGGCCCGCCACACCCTTTCGAGGGCCCGTCGGTCCTCCAGTTCTTCCTCGAGTCCCTTGGGGGGAGGGTTGAGGACGCACGAGGACTCGAAGCGCTGGATCATGGCCCGGTAGCGGCCGCGCGACCGGAGATACTTGAGCACCGTCCGGCTCGCGATCCCGTAGAGCCAGGTAGAGATCTGACTCTCTCCGCGAAAACGCGGCAGGGCCTTGTGGGTCGCGATGAACACGAGCTGCGTCACCTCATCGACGTCGTCTTCGGAGGCGGCCGGACCAAGAAGTCCCCCCACCATGCGGCGGACGCCCTTCACATGGGCGCGAAAGAGGGCCTCGAAAGCCTCGGCCTCCTCCCCCTCGCTCGCGCCCTGAAGAGCACGGAGGCCGAGCCCCGCCCTCCTCTCAGGTTGAATTCCCGCCGCCAACGTCCGCCATGAGTGCCCGCTCGACCTCGGCATGCGTCACTTTTCTTTGGCTCGGGTGCCGGTGAGCTCGACGCGTAAGCCCGCCGCTCCCCAGGGGACGAGCTGACCGCGCCGGACCGCGGCGGGGGCGGGCTGAAGATCGTCGGGAAACTCCACCTCCAGGGGACGTCCATGCGCCTGAACCCCCACCTGGAGCACCAGAGCTAGGCGATCCACGAACCTCCAGATGAGGCCCCCGCCCACCTGCGCCGTGAAGCCGAGCCCGTCGAGGCGTTCTTCGGGCGAGGTCCCGGAGAGGGACCTCTCGACCTGTCCGGTGACCTGCTCCCACGCGAGGCCCGCCCCCACGAAACCCTCCACCGCCACCGGAGAACCCGTCTCGACGAGGTACCTGAGCTCGGCGGTCAAGAAGGCCGCGGCGTAGGTCACCGTGAGAGCGCTGCTCGTCGCGCGGCAGCACAGCCCGACGCCGGTGGCCCGCAATCCCACCTCCAGCCGCCCCACGTCGATCAGTCCCACCACCGAAGCGCCGAGCTGGGGCGTCCACGGCTCGGACCATGTGGTGGCGCCGAAGCTAAGCTCCGTCCGCAAAGCCGGTCCGCCTGAGGCGGGGACGGCGGCCCCCTCGACCGACCGGGCACGCGCGTCCTGCTCCAGTACCTGGCCGAGAATGACGATCGCCCGCCGCGCCGCCGCCTCAGCGTGGACTCGAGCCCCGAGAGGACGCACGTCCTCAGGGGCTCCGATGCGGGTCACGAACAGGGTGAGGCGGTCCTGCTGAGGTTCGATGCGGGCGCGGACAAAAGCCGGCCCGGAGACGACCCGCAGCTCGGGGAGCTCCGCCCGCAACCCATCGAGCACCAGCGTGTACAGCGGCTCACTCGCCGTGAGCTCCAGCTCCGGAGACTGCGGACCGGCCGCCGCCAAGAGCAGAACGAGTCCCAGCGAGGTCATCGCGCCGTCGCAAAGATGGCAGCGCCCGGCGGTCAGGACAATACGCCGGGCTCCCGCATCGAGCCGGGAGAACCGGTCAGCAGCGCCTGGCTCGCTTCAACCCTCACCGCCGCCTCGGGTATGTTCATACGATGATCGATGGAGCGCATGTCGTCGTCCACAGCACCGACGCCGAGGCAGACCGGCTCTTCCTCCGCGACGTCTTGGGCCTTCCCGGTGTGGACGTCGGCGGCGGCTGGCTCACCTTTGGGCTGCCTCCGACGGAGGTCGCGGTCCATCCCGCCGGAGCCTCAGGACGCCACGAGCTCTTCTTCCTATGCTCGGACATCGAGCGCTTCCTCGGTCGGATGGGCGAGCTCGAGGTGCCCGTGAGCGCGCTCGAGGAGGAGCCATGGGGACGGCTGGTGCGCATCACTCTCCCCGGCGGGGGACAGATCGGCGTCTATCAACCCCTGCGGGAACGCGCCCCGGCCTGGCCCGGGAAAGCCGGCGCCGTTCAACCCTAGAACGAGGCTCGATATGCAGGAGTGGGGACGCAGCCGGATTGACGGCCCCACGAACCGCGACAACAGTGGCGGTACGATGACGCCACCGGTCCAAGCCCCCCAGCAAAACGGAATGCCTCCCACGAACATGGGCGGAGCGGACGCCGCCCAGGAGGCGGAAACCCGGCAGTGGGCCATGATTCTCCACCTGTCCCTCCTGGGGGGACTCGTAGTGCCCCTCTTCGGGCTGGTCGCCCCGATCCTGATTTGGCAGCTCAAAAAGGACGAAATGCCGGGGCTCGACGCTCACGGTAAGATGGTCGCGAACTGGGTCATCTCCGCGTTCATCTATGCCGTGGTCGGCGCGGTCCTTTCGCTGGTGCTCATCGGCATCCTGCTGCTGATGGCCCTCGGCGTAGTGAGTATCGTCTTTCCCATCATTGGCGGCATCAAGGCCAAAGACGGTGAGCTGTGGAAGTATCCGCTCACCATCCAGTTCCTGAAGTAGTGTCCCGTAACGCAGCTGAGCCTGCGACCCCCTCCCTTTATCTGAGGCGGGAGCACGACTGGAGGACCTCGATGAGCTCCTGTCTGCGAAGGGGCTTGGCGAGGACGGCGTCCATGCCCGACTCGAAGCACTTCCGTCGGTCATCCTCCAAAACATTGGCGGTGAGGGCCACGATCGGGGTGCGGGCGCGGGGGCCTTCGAGCTCGGCCTCGCGGATGCGCCGAGTTGCCTCGTAGCCGTCCATGTTCGGCATGTGGCAGTCCATCAGCACCAGATCGAACTTTCCCGCGCGAAAGTACTCCGTGGCTTCGACGCCGTCCTCGGCGACAACGAAGGTCGAGCCCGAGAGTTCCAGCATGGTGGCGGCAATCTTTTGATTGATGACGTTGTCCTCGACGAGGAGGACATGGCGAGGCTCGAGCTCCACCGAGAGGTCCGCCTCGACCCCCGTCTCGGGGGCTTCGTCCATGGCCGGAGCGGGTGCGGTCAGGAAAAAGCAGCTGCCCTGCCCGACCTCGCTCTCAAGAGAGATGTCTCCGCCCATCAGGTCCGCGAGCTTTCGACAGATAGCCAGACCGAGGCCGCTTCCCCCCACCCGCCGCGTGGTGCTTGGATCTACCTGCACGAAGGGTTGGAAGATGCTGGCCTGCTTGTCCTTCGGGATGCCGGGGCCGGTATCCCGCACCGACCAGCGGAGATCGTCCTTTTCGCCCCGAGTGATGCGCACCTCGACCTCGCCTCCGGACGTAAACTTGAGGGCGTTGCCGGCAAAGTTGGTCAGCACCTGCTGGACGCGGACCGGGTCTCCCCGCACCTTGTTCGGAACGTCGCTCGCCAAGTGGAGCTTGAGCTGGTTATCCCGAGTGTCGGCCAGGGCTTGCACGCTCTGAAGCACCGCGTGGGCCACGGCGCGGGGCGAAAAGGGCTTCTCCTCGAGCGCAAGTCGACCTGCCTCCAGGGTCGACATATCGAGGACGTCGTTGATCACGGTGAGGAGGAGCTCGCTGGAGGAGGCGATGATGTCGGCGAGGTCGCGCTGAGCGTCCGTGAGTCCCCCGCTCCTTAGCACCTGAAGAGATCCGAGCACGCCGTTGAGGGGCGTCCTCAGCTCGTGACTCATCGTGGCCATGAACTCCGACTTCGCCCGCGAGGCCTTCTCCGCGACCTGCTTCGCCTCGTCGAGCTCTCGGCTGCGCCGCTGCAGGGCTTCCTGCGCCGCGTCGCGGTCGCGGGTGATCTGAAACCGCCGGATGAGATGCGCGCAGGTGCCGAGGAGGGGGCGCAAGAAGTCGATGAGCTGGGTGGAGTAGCCGCCGTCCCGGTTCGCGAGGCCCACCATGCCCACCATCGTCTCGCCGTGATTGAGGGGCAGGCCGAGGTAACTCTCGAGCGGAGGATGTCCGTCGGGGCGACCCGCGGACGAAGCGTGGGCGTCGGGGTCCGAGGTGACCACGGGCTCCCCGGTGCGCACGGTGTGGCCGAAGAGCGTGTCGAGGTTTCTGAACTCGATCCCGTTCGGGGCGTTTTCGTCGTAGAACGCCCGTGTGGCGTCGTTCCAGGCGATGTTCGTGATGGCGAAGGTGCGGAGGAACCGGCCCGTATCGTCCTCGTCGACCTCTCCAATGAAGCCGTAGGCGCTGTCGGTGATCTCGAGCAGGGACTCGAGCAAGAGGTCGAAGACGGCGCGCGGCGCCTGATCGTCCACGAACGCGAATTGGACGGAGCCGATGACCTCGAGGAGGCGCTTCAGCTGCTCAGGAGACGCCGGCCCTTCCACGCTCTCTCAAAATCGGCGTCCTCGCGCGTCATTGAGCCCGCGCCTTCCTCCCGGGGGACGCCTGCCCCAATCGGAGGCGAAAGCGTCCCCCCGACCGCACGAAGCGGGTCGAGAAATCGCAAACGCGCCCGACGGATGGACGGCGCGCCGGGACCAGGGAAGGTTCGGGTATGTCCATTGCGAGACGCTCGAGGGCGAACGGCAGATGGCTCCTATGGGTGCTAGCGCTGGGATCGGTGGGATCGGTGGGATGTGCCCAGGAGGAGACGAACAGCCTCGGCGACAGCACCGAGAGCGTGCCCATCCCGTGTGACGCACGCTTCGAAGGACCGGAGCGCCCGCCGCTCGCGGGACAGGCTTCTATCGCGACACACCTAGAATTCGGGGTTTCGAGCCCGATGCCTGGACACCTGGACGACCAGCTGCGCCAGAGTATCTTGAGCGGAGAGACGCTCGTGCTCTTCGAAGTCCTCAGCGACGAGCCGCCCTCGAGCGAGAGCCGGGACTGCCAGGAGGGAGCCCTCGCCCTCTATCAGGGGCGCGACGCAGACGAACCCGCCTTTCCCGCCAATAATTTCGTGGTCCCCCCGGAACACGACGCGTGCTGCGCCTTCAAGGTGGAGGGCGCGAGCCTCGAGGACGGCGGGCTTCGGCCGAAGGTGCAATGGCCCCTGCACATCCAGGGGCGCGAGCTGCGGTCCATTGAGAGCCTCGACTTCGACCTGCCGCTCACCTTCTTCTGGCGCGCGGACGACGTGGAAGACGCCGTCCGCCTCGAGGGGGCAACCCTCGAAGGCACACTCGACGCAGAGACCGGCGGTCTCGCCTCCGCCCGCATCGAGGCCGACCTCGTCGCCGACTCCATCGACCACACCGACATCCAAGCCCTCTTCCGCACCGCCTTAGGGGTGGCGGACCGCTGCGATGCGCGAGGATGCTTCGGATGGTCGGTGGTGCTCGAAGTGGCCGCGCTTCCCGCCACGATCGTCGGTATCGAGGCGCCCTAGCCGCGCCCTTCGAGGCATCGCCGGACCGAGCAGGAAGCGAAAAGGCGAGCCAGGTCCGCGATCTAAAGCACCACGTAGGTGTGCGCATTCGGCTGTGGTGATCGAAGTCATCGCTTGCGCGGTGAGCCCGTACTGCCAGGCTGAGGCCCCCCTGGATGAGTATCCAAGCGTCCGAAAAAACGAGCGCCCTCCCCGCCCGAAGCTCCCGGTCGACGCACCCCGATCGTCGGTGAAATGGGCCGGCACCCGGGGTGCTCCGGCCTAAAGGCCGGAGCTCGGGGCCACGCACAGGAGGCACACGCCGACCTCGGGCGGAAAGGACGCGCGCCTCCGGCCTGAGCCGGCGGCGCCGTACTGAGCGGGCTATGGAGCGCAGTGTGGGCTCTTGGCCGGTCCCCGCGTCCGTGAGGCCGGACGATCGGAGCCGCCTCGAGGGCGCCGAGGGCGAAGCGCCCTGGCCCTCGCTCCGGGGCATCGGGGATTGACAGCGGTGCGGCGGGGTGGCCTGATTCAGGGCCCGCGCGGGAATAACTCAGTTGGTAGAGTGCAACCTTCCCAAGGTTGAAGTCGCGGGTTCGAGTCCCGTTTCCCGCTCAATCATTTCAGATAGTTAGGCTGTCAGAATCCTCCGTTACCCCAGTTTTGGCAGCTTGGTCCCCAGACGAGTACCCAGTTTCAAACTGGAGCCCGCGGCGCACCGAGTCAGCGGCGGCCATTTTTTCCTCCACATCAGCCGGAGCGTAGTGGTCATGCATCTTGGTGGTGGTGTGCCCGACGATGTGGCGCGCCACCGCGCTATCAGCCGCCTTGCGGTAGAGCAGCGTGGCCGTTCGCCTTGGTCCCGAGCTTGGGGTGAGCCGCGCCGTGATGCCGGCCCGTTCGCAGATATCCTTGTACGGATTATTGAGTATCGTCCGCGTACGGTGGGTGCCCTTTCTCGTTGGGAAGACAAGGCCACTTGCCCGTTGCGCAGGATTAAACTCGCTTCGATGCTCATGAAGCGCCTCTGCCACCTCTGGCCAGAGTGGCGGAAAGTCCGCCCCCGCTCGTGAGCGCTTCACCCCTGGGATGACGTCTTTGCCAGAGAGCCTGCGGCGCACTTTGATAAACCCGTTCACTTCGTCGAGGTCTTCAACGCGCAAGGCGAGTGCGGTCGAGATGCGCATGCCGGTTGAGAACATGAGCAAGATAAGCGGGTAGTGCTGCGGGTACTCGGTCTTCGCCACCCACAAAAAGCGACGCACTTCCTCTTGCGTTAAGAGGTTCGGCTCACTCTCTGTTGTGCGCCCATCGTCTTCTGGCAGTGTGCGCACATCACTGGCTGCCGTGTTCTTCACCGTCCCCAGGATTTGCCGCAGGATTCTGAGCTGCGTGTTCACCGTGGCCGCTCGCATCGCGTTCGGCGGACTCGTGAGGTCACTCATCAGCTCTTCCACGTGCTCAGCGCTGATCTCGTCGATGGGTTCGTCCCCAAAGTAGCCAATCAGATGAACCTTCACCGAGTTCTCGTAACGCCGGCGCGTACCTTCAACCAGCGCCGGCGAACCGTCAGAGCGTCTCCGGGAGAGCTTGCGAGCCAGCCACTGTTCGGCCACCTCACGAAATCCCCGAGGACCACTCACGGTGAATCTCGTTGATGATGACGCTTGGCCATCGAGCTCACTCTTGAGCTCTTGGCGAATCAGCGCTGCCTCTTCCGTGCTGTGCGCCTCGACCACGCGGTCGAGTTCTTTTTGTTTTCCAGTCGCTTTGTCCTTGGTCGTGACGCGAATCCGGTAGCGTCCTTTAGAGAGCCGACGAACCCCGCGGTAGCTGGTCTTGGTGCCGTCTTCTCGTGCCATTGGTTTGCCTCCTTCAGCGTTGACCGCTTCGGAGTGTTGCAAGCGCGAGGATGAACGAGCGTCGCCAGAAAAGGCAATACGCCGTCGAGGGAACGCTCGATAGCTGCTAGTTTGGCCCACATGCTTCAGTGCTGCTTTCAGAAATCGCTCAATGGGCTTGCGTTTTCTGACAGCGGGCAGTACCGTCCCGCACCAACCATATGACACATACGCTTGGACAGCGCGTAAAGCTCGACCGAGATGCGCTGAATATCACACAAGCCGAGCTCGTTACCCGCATCAAGAACAAGGGCCACGCCAAAGCCAACCTCTCTTGGCTCCACCGGCTTGAGTACGACAAGGCCCGCCGTGAACCCTCAGAGCAGCTGCGCCGCTGGCTTTCTGAAGCGCTTGAGCAGCCGGCTGACGACTACCTCGCCTTGCCGCTTCGACCCCCACCGACCGAGGTCGTGGTCGAAACGCGCCTCCTAAAGGCGAGCAAGGTCACTGTTTCGGTAGGCGAGAATGCGGGGCTCCTCGCGGAAGACTACCGCGCGATTGCGATTCTAACGCAGCTCATCTTCGAGCAAGAGGCCACTCTTCTCTTGCTGTGCTCGCCCTCAAGTAGCGGTGAGCCTACCGGGGTGCAGCGCCTGTTTGCGACCTGCTTGGCCTTGGCCTACCGACTTCAAGAAGAGCCCGAGTATGAACGGAAGAACAGCACCGCTGTCCGACGCTTAGCGAAGACACTTGTTGAAGAGCTCGCTGAAGAGAAGACCACTGGCGAGCCGCGCACGGTTCCACTCCTACGCGATCACTGGATGATGCTCACCGAGAACTGCCACGTGCTCGTTGGCAAGCCGAGCGAGTGGTTCAGTCCGTACAGCTACTTCTTTACCGAATCGCTCGGACGCGTCGCCATCGCCTTTGGCCCAAGCAAAACACTCCTAAGCGCGAAGGAGGCCACGAAGCTCGACAAGCACCTGACCAAGCAGCTCCTTAGCGCCAAGCACTCACCACTGCGATTCGCTGATGTTGAGGACGCCCTTGCTCCAGAGCTCATCCTCACCAGGGATTCCTGAAGAGGGACTGCGCCAGGCACCTGGCGCTCAGTACAGAGATAAGCCGCCGCCCCCACCGCACAAGCAGTGGAAGGTGCATCTCGGCCACGAGAAACCCTCGCCGCGCACTCGTCTCGGCGCCACGACGATTGCCTCGCTGACAGACACAGCATGAACCAGATTTTCCAGCTGCGCCATACGAATATCAGCTGAGCTTGCTTTTAAAAAAAAGTCCGGCGGTCTGTTGAAAAAATAGAGTTCGGCTCCTTGACCATACCAAGGTTCGCCTCGCACAACTGGGGACAGGCGACGACGAACTTTTTGAACATGAGTGCGAAGGCACCCTTGCCACTTTGTAAGGCGAGGTGCCACCCGAGCGCAGCGAAGCCGCGCTCACCCCAAACTTAATTGTGTTCAGAATCAGCCGCTGGACCTGACCCGTCGCCACACAGGACCAGCAGAACATGGAGCTTCGCGGTGACTACTCATCGCTCGCACCCGTCTGCGCTTTGCGCCGACAACAAGATTCTCTTTTGCCGCACTTGCGGCCGCACCTATCGAGCCAGCCGAGGGTCATCATGGTGATGCCTCGCGTGAACGAGTTCTTGAGTGGCCTTGACCTGTCGCTCAGGAAGAACACCTACCCGGTCCAGGCTGGACGTGAGGAGACTGAGCATCCGGTTTGTAGAGGCTGTGGTCAGCCAACCACGCACCACATCTTCGACCCGCTCGCGGAGTCGCTGGGGTGGTGGGGCTTTTGCGACGATTGCCTTGCCGGCATCCACGGTGAGGTCAACGTGCTGGCGGGGATCCTCCCGCACCTAGAGCAGCCTGATGCCGTCCCTGAGATGACGCGAAGCGCGTACACCCGCCCGTTTTTCTGGGTGAGTGAGTACAAGCGGCACTTCCTCGAGATGATTGAGCCAGTGCTTCCTGGCACCAGCAATTGGCACCGGGCCCGTGAGCGGTATCCGAGCGCATCCAAGCTCTATGAGCTTTTCGACGACGGCTTTGAAGCGCTTGAGCCGCAGTCCCTTATCGATGCTGTGCGATATGCTTTGCAGCATCCACCGCGCGGCAATGGCGATGAGCTAGGCGAGGACACCTTCATCGATGTGCTCGACGAGTCCGCGTTTGTTGGTCTTATGGGGCTGTTTGCGGAGCTTGAACACCGCCAAGTACGTCGTCGCCGGCTGCTGACTCACCTTATGCTGCAAGAGGATATCACTGAGCAGCAACTCTGGCTTAGCTGCCGGGCTCACTGCCGAATGTGAGCTCGTTACCCTGACGCGCACCCGTGTTGCGGGTGTGCGTCAGGACTCGCGCTCGAAGATATATATTGAATACGGAGTACATGCAATGCGAAGAAACGACATACTGCGACTTGGTGTCTTTTATGACGGCGAGTACCTAGCCGAGGCAAGCGGCTTCTATCGTCATCACCACGACCGCAAGAGCCATATCTCACCCGTCGGACTTCATCGCAGTTTTGAGCGTTGGGCAGCCGATACGCTCAGTGCCTTCAACGTTCGGATTACCGAATCAACACTCATACTTGCAAGGGCATATGAGGAGCGGCCAACCTATGAGGAGCTCTTTACCCAAAGCATCCTAGAGCGCCTCCAGCTTCAAGCCCAGATCCGCCATCTCATATTTGAAACAGGCACGAGTCAGACCGACTTTGAGCTTTCGTTTGAAGCCCATGCCGGCATCCTGGCAGGGCGTTTCGATGCCATGGTGCTCGTGGCTAAGTCCGAGACGTATGTGCCGCTCGCACGGCGCGCCGCTGCCTGCGGCATGCCTGTCTTCTTAGTTCACTTCGACTATGAGTATGAGCAGGAAGAAGACGGCGAGCTAGTCTCGGAAGCCGCGAGCCCCGCCCTTATCCGCGCCGCCACCTTCACTATGAACTTCCACTCGGAGCTTGAAGAAGCGCAGCAAGGCAATGGGCCTAGCCGAGTTCTTGGGGACCATATCGACCACCTGTTTGCCACTGGTGAAGCTGCCGAAGTACGGCCGCCAGACCACCCTTCAGCCGGGCAGTTGGTAGAAGGCTACATTAAGGCTCTCCCTGCCGGCCGGCGCTATGGCTTTATCGCTCTTCGGGAGTGGGATTACCCTGTCTTCTTTCATGAGCGGATGCTCGACCCGAGCACTTCATTTGAAGACCTTCGAGTTGGGGACGAGGTTGTTTTTGTACTCGTCCAGAATCCGAATGATAACCGCCTGGCAGCCGGATCCCTTCGTTTGGGAGCGCCTCGCGCCAGGCCCTAACCTATATACATATATGTATATATATTTTCGCAACAAGGAACGTAACAATGCCACCTACCCTCACTAACCGAGAACGGCGAATCGAGCTGGTAGAGCAGCTCGTCGACCGTGAAGTCGAAGCGAACACCAAGGCATATCTGCAGGGTGGGCTTCTGAGCGCCGACCGCGAAACCTATGAGTACGAGGTACTTATTGACTATGACCGTTTCCTCCTGCCTGGCCTCGAGCGAGAGGAGTACCAAGAAACTGATGATGCGCTCGACTTCGGCCCACCCAGCAACAAGCTAACCAACCTGTACATTGAAGCGGGGTGCCCAAGCGGAAAAAGCTAGCAGACTTCTTGCGTGTTCATCTTCCTAAACCAGCGCAAGAAGACCCGATGGTTACGCCGGAGATGAAGAGGGTTGCCTTGGCTCGCATCAAGGAGGACCCAACCTTCGAGCGCGAGAACGCCATCTATGTCAACGACCTCATCGAGGAGGTCGTACTACGCGTTCTTCGCTGGCATCTCGAGCGGTACTTGGAGCACGACTTCCACCTTGGTGAGATGTTCCATGAGCAGGTCAGCATTCCTCGTGAGCGATTCATCGAATGCATGGCTCACCTTGTGGCCGACGAAAGGCGAGAGCAGCAATCCGCTTAGCTCATGCGCCTTGGAGCTAGGGCGTCCAAAGACTCCTGGTGCTTCAACCTCATGAAGAATATCGAAAATAAAGAAGCCCCGGCTAGAGCCGGGGCTCTTCTCACCCGAATGGGTGAGGACACTCCAGAACGGAGTGGATTGGATTGCCGGTCCTATGGTGAGGTGAGCGAGAACGCATCAACCTCGACATAGCCGACGGCACCGAGTGCCACGTATGCCTTGATTCCAACTGCCGTAGCAGGTGGCGTCAGTGCATGCGTTGAGCTTGTCCACGTGGTGGTGGAAGCAAGCGGTACGTAATCCCGAGTGACGGTGTTGTCACTGTGGGTGTAGCGAAGCACCAAGGTCACACCAACGTCAGCGCGATAGTCGAGCGCAAGGCTAAGTGCCTGGCTGCCGGTTATCGTCACTTCGTCATGTTCCCAACGAGCGTCTCCGCTAGAGTGCGTCGTCATCTCGACGCGCACGGCGCGAGAGCCATCACTGGCTCCGCTGGTCGTCCATGTGAACGACCTGTCGTTGCTGCCCCATCCACTCGTGCTCCAATTGCTCGGAGCCGAGCCGCTTCCCGTTTCTACGGAAGCGTTCAAGATGAGGTTGCTGGGCGGCGCCGAAGGCGAACCCAGCGTGCTGAGGAAGAGGTTATCAACCTCGACGTAGCCCACAGCACCAAGGGCAACGTAGACGGTGAGACCGACTGCCGTAGCAGGAGGCGTGACTGTCTGCGTGTGCCGACTCCAGTTCGTGCTGGAGGGGAGGGGAACGTACTCCCTGGTGACCGACGAATCGGCGTGGGTGTAGCGGAGCACCATCGTGGTGCCAACGTTTGCGCGATAGTCGAGACCCAGGCTCGTGGCCTGACCGCCGGCTACCGTCACCTCGCTGTGCTGCCAGCGAGCGTCTCCGCTAGAGTGCGTCGTCATCTCGACGCGCACGGCGCGAGAGCCATTGCTGGCTCCGCTGGTCGTCCATGTGAACGACCTATCGTTGTTGCCCCATCCACTCGTGCTCCAATTGCTCGGAGCCGAGCCGCTTCCCGTTTCTGCGGAAGCGTTCAAGATGAGGTTCTGGCTCTGGCTCGCGCCAGTACCGATGTCGGTTGTGCTCGCATCACCGGCATCCAGGCTTGCACCCGAATCAGCAGTGCCAGTATCCGCGAAACCGTAGTCGAAGACGCCTGCGTCTTCTGCACCGCCAAGGTCATAGGCCTCGGCGTCCATTCCTACACCTGCGTCAGTCCAACCTGCATCGGCGGGACTGCTTGGCGCTGAGGAAGCGATATGCATGTTGTCGACTTCTAGGAAGCCAACGCCACTAAGAGCCACATAGACCGTTAGTCCCACCGCTGTTGCCGGTGGAAAAACGATTCGACTATAGGGGCTCCAGGCGGTGTCGGACGAAAGCCCGAGATACTCCCTGGTGACCGACGAATCGGCGTGGGTGTAGCGAAGCACGATGGTCGTGTTCACGTCGGCGCGGTAGTCGAAGCCTAGGCTCACAGCCTGGCCGCCACTGACCGTCACCTCGCTATGCTCCCAACGAGCGTCTCCGCTCGTGTGCGTTGTCATCGCTACCCGAGCGGCGCGAGAGCCATTGCTGGCTCCGCTGGTGGTCCAGGTGAACGACCTGTCGTTGCTGCCCCATCCACTCGTACTCCAATTGCTCGGAGTCGAACCTGTGCCCGCTTCCACTGAAGGATTGAGGACAAGGTTCGGACCGAAGGTGAGGCTAGCGCCGCTGTCCGACACCCCAAGGTCTGTTTGGGCACCAGTGTCTGCAACACCCGCGTCAGCGGTTGATGCAATCAATGCGGCGGTCGAAGCGCCGCAGACATCTATCGAAGCGCTGAGACCCACGAGAGGTCCAGCGTTGTCGAGACACTGCAGTCCCGGCTCACACTCTACATCTCCATCGCAATCTCCTTCTCCTGCTCCACACGGATGACTACGGCAGTAGTTACTATGGCCATTACTCTCAACCCGTACTGGGTTGATGTAGAATGACTCGGTGTCGAGGTAAACGCGCGAACCGTTGGTGAGGTTCACGTGTACGTTGTAATGAGCCCAACCAAAGACCTGAAGCTGCGCGAACTCGACCGTGACCTCAATCTGGCCATTGCCGATGTCCAAGAAGCCATCGTTTTGATTGGGCTGGTTTCGTGGATAGGCTCTCCTTCCGCTGATGACTTCGCCGGTATGGCTATACAGAGTCATCTCGATGTTCGCGATGTTTGAGAAAGAAACTCCCGTTAGGACACCTCTCCCCGTAATCGTTGCGAACGCATGAATGTGTTCCTGTGAAGCGACGTCGCAGAAGTATTGAGGGCCCGACATTACATGCACGCTACCCCGGCAAAGGCCGTTCGGAGTGTATGTCATGCCATTGCTCGAACCGCCGCTACCACTGCCGGGCGTACCAGCATCCGCAGAGCTGCCTGCATCCGCTACTCCAGCATCGGGAGAGCCTCCGCTTGAGCTACTCGCATCCTCAACCCGCTCAACTCCGGTGCCAGGGAATCTGCATTCCCCTTGGCCGTGCGTTGAGACTGAGTTGTTGTCACAGACCAGTTGGCCTGTAACCAAGAGGGCACACTGGTCTGAAGCTGTGCAGATCCCTTCGTTCTCGGCGCATTGGCAGGTGCTGGTGCACCATCCAACCGTGTCCGGCACTACGCCGACTGGTGGGCAGGGGCTTCCGCCCGTGCCGCCTGCGGTGTTAGTGCTGGCGTTTCGGCAGGTGCCGAAGCCATAGCCAACTCCGCCCGACTTGTCGCAGACAAGCCCAGTGTTGCATTGGTTGTCTGTCTCGCATCCTCCTTCTTCTACATTGCATGGACAAGCTGCGCTGCAGTAAAGCGGCGCAGGGCTCCATGGCAGACTGCGACCAGCACACTGATTCGTTCCCGAATCAGGGATGCCGGCATCTGGAGCACCAGCTTGGCCAGTATCTACCTGACCGGAATCTGAGATACCGGCGTCGGTAGCTGACCCCGTACTTGGGTGACCCGCAGAAAGGGGCCGCCGAATACGGTAGCTGAATCGCATGTTTGGTGTGCCTGGATAGGTCTCAAGCGTGGGACCAACCCCACGCTTCACGTAGATCTCGTAGTCCCACTGCGAGTACCACTGACCTTGGTTGGTCAGCTCCGGGTGTCCAGTGACGTTGTTCCAGGCCCAATGAGCCTGAAAGTTGCCATAGGTAAGACTGGAAAGACTGGTGTCTATCGGGTATGAGCTCTCCCAACAGAGCATTCTGCAACGATGGCCGACAACCTGTTGTCCTGAGCCACTGCAATCACCAATGCCCTCACGATAGGCGCACTTTCGTACGCTCACCTGCGAGAAGCCACCTGGAACCACGGTTCCGTTGAGCACGTGGTGAATGTCGTCGTTTGGGTAGAACGAGTAGGGAGGATAGAAGCTTCCGCCCCCTTCCGTTATCGTGCTGTTTACCTCATTCGCTATCTCCGTTCCGGTACATGACCTGTTTGTTGTTCCGCCAATACCTGGGCTCGTCTGGACAGACAGGCACGCTGACATACCTCGAACCGCCAGAATCTGACCGCTCGAACCTGACGCAGAGAAGGCCCCATCAATCAAGTCTGCCTCAGGATTGAGAATCCATGAGGGCATATTACCGTAGTAGTAACCAACCGTTGTTAGGTCTTCAGTCGTAGAAGTCAAGTGCACATGGCACGCCGTCGAGAAACCCGTCGAACCAACCAATCCGATTGGCTGACCTCTTGTAACCATATCACCCTGTGCCACAAGAGCAGGCTCGTAGAGGTGAAGAATCTTCGTATACCTGTTCCCTGAGGAAGTATTATGTCGAATGACAATATAGTTTCCATTTCCGCTTGAGTAGGTCGAGCGAATAACTTGCCCCGCCTCCATGGCCCAGAGGACTGCGCCACAGGTCTTCCCATTCGTCGCAGCAAAATCTGCTCCATCGTGACCATATCGCCAAGAACCACCGGCCGTTTGACACGCCGACTGAGTCGTCGCTGAGCGCAGCCACGCCCC
>JBCBRU010000124.1:0-17386 GCA_039819565.1 Myxococcota bacterium
CCGTCGCTTCCATGCAGGGTTCGGGGTGGCGGCGCTTCCGGCGAGCTTCGTCGATGTCTCCTCCGGGATCGCGAGCGCCGTCTCGGGCCTCGACGCCACGGAGTCCGACCTCGTGGGGAGCGGGCTGGACGACGGCTTTTCGCTCAAGCTCTTCGCCGGATGGAGGCCGTTTCCGGAGGAGGTCTTCTTCATCCAGGCTGGGTACGCCTATTTCCAGCTGGACGGGGCCCTCGAGGCGAATGACGTCCTGACGCTGGGCCTCATCGACGATCTCAGCACCGCCCAAGGTTGGGTCGAGCTGAACACCGCGCTTCACGCGGGCGAGCTGGAGCTCGGGTTTCGGTGGTCGGTGGAGGACGTCCGCTTTCGCGTCTCGATGGGCCTGGCCGTCGTCTTGGGGTCCGCCTCCGACGTGCAGGTCGACATTGAGGGCCTGCCGGCGGCGGAAGCTCGCGTCGCCGAGACCCAGGCGGCCCAGGCCGTAGACGACGGGTTTACGGGCTCGGGGGTGTTCCCGAGCCTGGGGTTCGGCGTCGCCTACGATCTCCGCCTTTGACGGGAGCCGCTCACGAACAGGCCCACCGCACCCCATATGCAGGCGAAGGTGACGACGTGGGCGGAGGTGAAGGGTTCGCCGAAGACCAGGACCGCCACCGCGAGCTGGAGGGTGGGAGCGAGGTACTGGAGCATGCCCACCGTCGAGTAGGGGAGCCTTCGGGCGCCGATGGCGAAGAGGAGGAGGGGGCCCAGAGTCATGGCGCCGCTGAGGACGAGGAGCGCCGCGGTGGAGCCCTCTCGGGTGAGCGCGCCCCAGGGCGTCTCGGGCACGGCGAGGAGGTAGGCCACGCACAGCGGGGCCCAGAGTCCCGTCTCCACGAAGATCCCGGTGAGCGGGCTCACGGGAGCGCGCTTTTTGACCAGCCCGTAGAAGGCGAAGCTGAATGCGAGCACCAGCGAGACCCAGGGCAAGGTGCCCATCGAGAGGGCGAGCCAGGCCACCCCGAGGCCGGCCAGGCCCACCGCCGCCCACTGGAGTCGAGACAGGCGCTCGCCGAGGAAGATCCGGCCCAGCACCACGTTGACGAGGGGGTTGGTGTAATAGCCAAGGCTCGCTTCCGTGACCCGGTCATGGGCCACGGCCCAGATAAACGTGAACCAGTTCACGGCAATGAGCAGGGTGCTCAGGAGCAGCGCGCGCCGGACCCCGGGGGCGGGGTGGATGAGGGCGCGCAGCTCCGTAAAGCGCCGGTCCCGCAGCCACAGCAGAGCGAGCGCCATCGGCGCCGACCACGCGATCCGATGGGCGAGAACCTCGGCGCTCGGGATATGCTTCAGGTGCATCCAGAACAGGGGTGCGAAGCCCCAAATGATGAACGCGCTCAGGGTTGCGATGAGGCCTGTCCGCGTTTCGTCGTGTCGCACGCCCCCGCCGTACGGAGGTGGGGTCCAACTCGCAACGCCTTCCCGGGTTCGAGTCCGCAGCGGCTCTTTCGCCGACGAGGTATGGAGCCGAGCCGGCGGGGGTAGTAGTTGACGAGAAGCTTGGATTTTCGTCCGTCGAAGCCGGCCGCGGGACATCCCCCGCTCCTCCGTCAGCCGAAGCGCGCGCCGTTTCGCCTGTCGACCGCTCTGCACCACCCCGCGACCGAAGTGGTGGTGATGGTGCTGATCGTGCTGTCGATCGGGCTCCTGGTGCTCGAGGTCCGCCGGCCGGACTCGACCACCATCGTGGTGGCGAGCCACCTCATCACCGCCATTTTCGTGGTCGAGCTGAGCTTGCGCTATGCGGTCGCGCGCAAGAGGCGGGCCTTCTTCAGAAGGTACTGGGCGGACATCCTCGCCGTTTTGCCGCTCCTGGACGCGCTCCCGCTCGGGGAGATCAGCGTCATTCCCCACTCCCTGACCGCGCTTCGCTTTCTTCGGCTCTTCCGCCTCTTTCGCCTGCTTCAGCTGGGGGCCCTACTCGATCGGCGCTTCACGACCCTGAGGACGGTGCTCCGGGTGAACTTCCAGTATCTCTGGCTGCTCCTCGTGTTCACGCTGATGGTGGTCCTCGGGAGCGCGCTCGCCACCTCCGAGCTCGAGCGCATGGAGGGGTTGCAGCCCACGCAACCTGAGTTTACGGAGCGATGGGAGACCCTATGGTGGGCCACCTACTCCATCGTGGCCGGCGAGCCCATCACCGCGGTGCCTCAGTCCATGGGGGGCCGGCTCATCCTCCTGGCTCTCATGCTTTTGGGTATGGGGCTGTTCGCCGCCTTCACCGGCATCATCTCCGCCACCATGATCGACCGGCTCCGCGAAATCGCGCAGACTGCAGCGATGGATGTCGACGAGCTCCAAGACCACATGGTCCTATGTGGCTGGAATCAAGGCGCCAAGCCGCTCCTCGCGGAGCTGGCCATCAACCGAGACTTCGCGGACCGCCCCATCGTGCTCGTCAACGAGCGCAAGCGGCAGCCCGAGCTTCGCGGCGTGGGGATTCGCCCGGAGCAGATCTACCACGTGCAAGGGGACTTCACGCAGCTGGAGGTGTTGCGCGCGGCCGGCATCGAACGCGCGGACCGCGCCGTGGTGCTCGCCGATGACTCGGAGTCTCATCGCCGTGGGGACCGCGACGCGCGCTCCGTGCTCGCGGCTTTGACCATCGAACGGATGTCCCCCTCGATCTACTGCGTGGTCGAGCTGATGGACGCCACCAACAAGGACCACTTGGCGGTGGCGGGAGTCGAGGCGGTGATCATGCGCAACGACCTCTCCGGCTTGGCCCTCGCTTCGGCGTGTCGACACCCGCGCCTCGCCTCGGTGATGATGGACCTCCTCACCTCGAGCGCGGGGGCGCGTCTCGAGCGCGTACCGGGGCCGGTGGAGTCCATGTCCTACGGCCAGCTCCTGGCCCGCTGCAAGGTCGAAGAAGGAGCCACGGTGCTCGGCGTCGAGACGGAAGGCGGCGAGCTCTTCATCAACCCCTCCGCCAACCATGAAGTCACGAGCACGGACTACCTGGTCGTCGTGCGAGGCTACGCGCACATGGCTCCGCCTATCCGTCCTTCACCCAAAGGGCCTTAAAAGAGGCTGCGGCCCTCGTCGCGCCGACACTTCACCCCTCATTTCGGATAGATCCGTTCGCGGAAAGCATCTCTTTTCCATGTGAGGTTGCCTCGAGATCGATTCGAACCACTCTGGTCTGAAAGCGACTCCGTGTTCAAATGGTTCAGGTCTTTTGAGAACGAAGGCAGCACAAGCTTAAAATGGTTCAGATGATTTTGTGATGAAGGGCCGATAGCCGAGCTTTGGTTTGCGTCCGCTCTCTCCAGCAACATGAGGCCCTTCGTCCACGATAACGTACGGGATCCCGAAAGTTTTGGCCGCTTGGCTTCGCCGCGCTTGCTCGTCGGACCCGCTGAGCTCAGGTCCCGGTGACGCTGCGACGGCGCCCGTCCCGCAGAAAAACGTCTCCACCCCGCGACAGCTCGGTCCCCTCAGGCAACCAAGCCTAGGAGATGTGCATCGTGTTTCGAGCCGCCGTGGCTCTCGTGTCCCTCGCTGTCCTCTGCGCCCCCGGAGAGGCGCACGCGATTCAGCGCTGTTCCCTCGATATGTGGAATGCCGAGCAGAAGTCGGTCTTGCAGACGGTGTCGGGCCGGCGAGGTCAACGGTTTGGCCGAACCGTGATCAAGAGCGCTCAAACCTGCTCCGTATGCCGCCGGGAAGGACGAAGGCTCGCACTCGCTCAGTGTGACAACCGCCGGTTTCACTGGTTCACGATTACGTGCGTGCGCAACAACGGGAAGCGCTTCGCGGTCAACACGAGCGGCGTCAAAGCTCGCGACGTTGCGTTGACCGCGACCTTCGGGCTGGCCGGAGCCGCGTTCGCTCGGCAAAGCCGAGACTTAGTCGGGCGGTGCGTGCGCTGACCCCGTGCCCGCCGTCTCTCGGCGGCCTGAAGCCACTGCAGAGACCGACCGAGGAACGAACCCATGGGTGACGGTCGCCCGCGTCCTCGAGTCGAGAGGCGGGCGGTGCTGATGATCGAGGTCCGCGGGGAGGCGAGCGCGGCGCGGGGATGGTAGCGATGAGGGGCGTTGAGCGACACGAGTCAGAAGATCCGGGAGTGGACTCTCCACGAGGTCGTCGGTCGGGGCGGGATGGGGGTCGTGTACCGAGCCACCCACGATCTCGAGCCGGGCCGAGACTTCGCGATCAAGGTTGTCGCGCCGCATCTCGTGGCTGACGAGAACGTCCGAGCGCGGTTCCTTCGCGAGATTCAGACGGCCCGCGAACTGAAGCATCCGAACATCGTCGAGGCAGAGACCGCCTTCGAGGAGGATGGTCAGCTCTACTTGCCGATGGCCTTCCTGGATGGAGTCACCCTCGACCGGGTGCTCGCCGAGCGCGACGGGGTGCCGATGCCGGAGCACGAGGCCCTGGCCATCTTTCGGCAGGCGGCGGCCGGTCTGGCCCACGCCCACGAGCGCGGCTTTCTCCATCGCGACATCAAGCCCGCGAACATCCACGTCGATCGGGACGGACGGGTTCGTCTGCTGGACTTTGGGCTCGCCCGGAGGGGGGAGGGGACGCATTTGACTCGAGCCGGCGGGGTGGTGGGCACGGTCGCGTACATGGCCCCGGAGTATCTCGAGCACCAGGTCATGAGCCCGGCGGGAGACGTCTTCGCCCTCGGTCTGGTGGGCATCGAGCTCGCGACGGGGAAGAGTCCGCTTCCCGAGCGGGCCCCCGACGTCCCCATCACGGTGTACCTCGGGGTGGTCATGCGCGAGTTCGAGCGGGGGCTGCCGAAGACCCAAGAGCTCGTCTCGGGGCTCTCTCCTCCGCTTCGATGGGTGCTCGAGCGCGCGCTGTCGGTCGATCTCGAAGGGCGCTTTCCTCATGCGGCGGCGCTGCTCGAGAGCCTGGACCAGTCCGAACCGACGGTCCCGTCTCGGCCGCCGCCCCCCGAGGCCGGCCGGACCACCCCAGGCCTCTCCGCGGACGCTCCGCGGCCACCGGGGGCCTCTCCAGCTTCCCCGTCGGGATGGACCCGCTCGGGGGCCGTGGGTCTCGCGCTCGCGCTCGCGATGGGCCTCCTCGCCTTGGGAGGGTGGTGGCTCACGGGAGCTGCGGCTCAGCGGGACGCACCGAGGTCGGAGCCCATCGTCGAAGAGAGGCCCTCCGCTCCGCGGGCTGAAGCCGAGACCATGGACGGCGGATTCGCGGAGGACCTCGGCGCGAGCCATCCACCCGCGCTGATCGGCCCGCCGGAAGGGATGCTTCGAGTGGACGGAGGCCCCGTCGAGCTCGGCTGCCGGAAGGCCTGCAGAGCCACGGATCCGCCGCGGAGGACGGTCGAGCTCCCGACCTTCTACATCGATCGCACCGAGGTCTCGGTGAAGAGCTACGCCGAGTGCGTCGAGGCCGGGGGCTGCACGAAGCGGGGGCGGGGCCCGGGGTGCTTCGCCCCCAGTCCGGCCACGGCGCGTCGGCCGGCGAACTGCGTCTCGCAGACCCAGGCAGCGGCGTACTGCGCGTTTCGAGGGGGGCATCTCCCCTCCGAGCCCGAGTGGGAGAAGGCGGCCCAAGGCGCGGACGGAGCCGACTATCCGTGGGGCCCGGGCCGAACTCGATGTCGCGCGCGCCTCAAGGGATGCGGCCCAGGTCCGGTGGACGTCGACGATACATCCTATCCCCCGTCTTCCTCCGGAGCCCTACACCTGGCCGGCAACGTCTGGGAGTGGACCGCCTCCGAGGAGCCCTCCGGCCGCTCTGGCGCCCTGCGCGGGGGGAGCTATGTCGATGGGCTCGCGATGGCCCGGGTCTGGTTTCGCAAAGTCCTCACGGGGAGCACCCGTTCCCCGTGGATTGGCTTTCGTTGTGCCCGCTAGATGCGCCGGGCGCATCTAGTCAGCCGGGCGACGACCCGGCCGCGCCTCGCTCCGTCGATGTCGCCCACGTCGACGTGATCGCCAACGTCGTTCTGGGCATTGGGGCATCCAGCGTGAGTCGCTGCGACGATAGATTTAGGAAGGGGATCGATGGCGACGCCGCTCAGGTCATAGTTCATCCGTTCTAGGATGTCTCGTGCGGTGCTCACTGAGTTGGCGGCCATCTGGGCGTGGTCTCTCTCAGCAAGCGCTATCGCCGAACTTGCTGTCATTCCGACGAGCCTCAGTCCTCGGAAGTGGAGTTCGCCCAATCCCACGATGCTCTCGTCTTGACCCGAGATGAGGCCAAAAGTGTCGAGCAAGGCAGTGAGGCGCCCGTACTTAGGCGAGCTAGCCCTCGATTCCATGGCGTCAGTGGGCGTGGTGCGAATCTGCAGGCCTCGGTCGTTCTCCGTGATGGAAAACAGAGCGGACTGCGCGAGGCCCCTTCCGAAGTTGTGGAGCTCGGGGTTCCAGGTCATGTTTTGGCCGTACGGCTGGCTGTTCTTCCTTCGTACCCTCAAATATCCACGCTCGGCACTGGGCCTCACTACGATAGCTCCGTAGGGCATGGCGTCGTCGCCAAGGAGAGGAATGTTGAGTCCGGCGTAGAGCTGCCTCCAAGACCTGTGAATCCGAAGGCGCTCCTGCGGTGCATCCAGCGCGACCTCGCCACCGGAGGTGAGGCTCGTGGGTCTTGGCGTCTCGCGGGGGCGTAGCGGTCTACCCAAAGAGAGGGCAAGACGATTGCCGACAGACGCCCCGGCCCGGAGCCCGAGGGCGGCTCCGAGATATCCGTGGGTCTTCTGCCCTGCGTGGGAGCCTAGAGCGGCGAGGAGGAGGGTGGACAGCCAAGTCCCCAGTTCATCTGCGTCCGAGAGTGCCCAACTCTCCAGTTGGACTTCTTCAGAGAGCAGGATCTCGGGGGCCCGAGTTCGAAGGGCGCTCGACAGGCCGGCATGCAGTCGCGTGACCTCGGCCCGGGTGATTGATTGTCCGCCCGCAGCGGCCAGAGTCACGACGTCCTCCGGGCCGAGGTCGGAAAAGGCGCTCGCGAGCTCTTCGGAGAAGGTCCTGGGCCGTGCGAGATCCACCTCGGATGAATGCGCGGGCTCCCGGTTTCGGCAGCGAGCAAGGAGCAGCGGTGCTCCGGTGGCCGCAAGTGACAGAAGCCCAACGCCCCTATCTAAGAACGCCCGCCGGCTAATCCCTGCAAACCCTGAGTTCAACGGGGTGACCTTTCCTCGCGGGGGTTCCGTCCGTCTCATGAAGTCATCTCTCGATGACCACGCGAGCGGCCAGACGCAGATTGATTTTCGACATCGTCATGTGCTCCCCCGGATGACGCTCGTGCTTCGGTAACGGACCTATCTCCGCCTCAGACGGTCGTCTTGGGGGGGATCTAGCCGCAACTCTTTTGGGTATTCGAGGACTCTCTGCGCCAAGGGAGATTGGCGCCAACTGTCCTCCGCCGCGGCTCGAGTTGAGTCTGGGGGCAGCGATGCACGCGAGCGCGGTCCTTTGAGAGAGTGCCGCCGACACGGTGGTTGCACGCATCAAGGCTTGATCTCGCTCTCTTTCGGAAGCTAAAGATTTCCCCATTGATATCTAGGGCGGCTTCTATGGGATATGGTGGCCGAGGCCTCCAGCGTGCGGCCTACGAGATCCTCGCCATCGGATCCCGGTCCGAAACCCGGACCCACGCGGACGCTCCGCCGGTGGCGAGAGGTCAAAAGCAGAAGAGTGATCGCGCCGTGACCCATTCTGCCGCCCCCTGACCTCCTTACTATCGATGATGGACTACGCGGGCTTCCTCTCGTCCTCGGTCGGTTGGGGACCTGGGCACGAACCCCCGGCGGCTAGACGCGCTCACCCGGTTGAAGAGGCCTCAGACCGATCGAGTTGGTGGTGAGAGAGGCTCCTGGGTTGCTGAGATCCCCGCAGGGATCTCGACCGACGAGGCTCCGAGGGAGATGAGACGGCATCGGATGCTCAGAGGGTGAGGAGATCTCCCGTGAAGCGAAAGCCCGCGCCCATATAGGGTAGACCTACGCTCTGCTCGGCCCCGGTGCGGTAGCGGTGCTCGAGCCACCAGTTGACGATCACGAAGGCCGTGGGCTTGTCGAAGAACCCTCGACCCCCATTGTCGAAGAAGGTGTAGGCGAAGGTTGGGCCGAGCCGGTGGGTGGGGGTGTTGGGGTCGTCGCCGATAGTCTCACCGGGGGCATAGTGTCGGTCTTCGTAGAAGGCGTGAGAGGCCACCCACCGCAGCCCCGCCACGAGCCCGAAGTCACTGACCCAGAAGACGTCCGCTTCGTTGACCATATACCAACCCTGATCTCCGATGAGGAGATCGTAGGAGACGTCCCAATAGGTCCGATCTCCCTCTCTCATGTCCATGTCGACCCACCCAAACCGAGTTCGGTTGCGGACGGCGAAAGGCCCCACTTTCGCCTGGAGGAGGACGCTCAGAGAGACCTCGTGTCCACTCGTCGAGTAGTTTCGGCCGGGATCCCCGTCGGGCCGGGCGGCGAGGATATCGAGGGTGTCGTCCGAGTACTCGGAGGTCACCCCCGCGAAGGACTGGAAGACATCGAAGGTGCCGAGATAGCCGAGCCACTCATAGTTTGCGGTGAGCTGGAGGACGGAGAGAGGCTGAAACTCCACGAACGCGCCCAGCCGGGCTCCGGCCGGGGAGAGCGTCGGATTGATGCCGATGCCGATGTAGTTGTTGGCGAAGGCGGGGGCTCCGGAGGCGTACAGGCGCCGCTGGAAGCTAAATGAGCCTCGCAGGGCGAGGCCGAGCGGGTTGACTCGGCCGGCGAGGAGGAGCGTCGAGTCGAGGCGGTGAAGGGGACGGCCCACCGGCGGTGACTTTGCCTCGGCAGGCTGCGACTCGTCCTCCTGGGCGTAGAGGTCCCCCGCGGACAGGCAAAGACAGGCGGCGAGGAGCGCTGAGAAGGGGCAGCGACGGCCGGGGACGTGGGGCATATCCGTGAATACCCTAATTGAGACAGCTCGCGAAAGCCCCTTTTTCCGTCCCCGCGAGGCGTCCGGCTTGCGTCCCAGACGCTACGGCGTGGCGGCCTTCGGCTCGGCCGCCGACTCCGGAGGATCGGCTGAGACCGCCGGCGAAGCTTCCTCTGCGTGGTGCTCCTCGAACCACGTCATGATGTCCTTGAAGTAGGTCGGTACGTAGCCCAGGTAGCTCTTCTGGCCCGAGCCGTCCTCGCTGAAGAGGACGTTGCCGTGCTCCGCCTCCGGATAGACGCGGTAGCTAATGGGCCGCCCCTCCATCTTCAGAGCGTCGAGAATCTCCGTGGTCTCGCCGGTGGGAAGACTGCTGTCCTTTCCCGCCAGCAGCCACAGGGAGGGCGTCGAGAGCGAGCTCAAAGTCGGACGTGGGTCGTAGCTGCGATTGAAGTTGGCGCCGTTGCTCTCTTGCCAGCGCGTATAGAGTTTCCAGCCGAAGCCAGGCACGAGGCCCGCGGCGGGATGGGTCAGCATGCTCGAGACGATGCCCATGACGGAGTCCGAGCCAGCGATGGCCTTGAACCACGCCTCTTCGCCATACTTGTCACGAAGAGCGAAGACCTCATCCCAAGCCTCCTCCTCGTGATCGAAGATGACCCTGGCCATCTGGACGTTGAACTCGTCCGCCTTAGCAATCTCGGCGTCGCCAAAGCCTCGGTCCCGCAGCCTCTTGACGTAGCCCCAGCGATCCTCGCGGGTCAGAGGTACAACGGTTCCGAAGCCCACTACGATGGAATGTACGTCGGTCTTCGTCGCGGCGAGAGGAGCTACCCATCCCCCCTGGCTAAGCCCGATCAGGCTCACCCGTTCGGGATGGATCTCCGCTCGCTTCTTCAGGAGCTCGACCGCGGCCACCACGTCTCCGGAGAGGGAAGGGAAGTCTTGGGTATACTCACCTTGGGACTGTCCCGTCCCTCTCTTGTCGAACTTGAAGCCGGCCATGCCGTGCGCCGCGAACATATAAGGGAGGTGATAGTAGTCGACGCCGCTATAGTCCTCGGAGCCGTGCACCATGACCACGACGGGGAAGGGCCCCGGTCCCTCGGGAAGCACGAGCTCGCCCCGAAGGCGGAGGTCGCCGCTGTCGAAAAAGATGGTTTCGGTCCGGAGAGGGAGTCGAGCCATCGTCCGAGCCGGGCCACCCTTGGCGGTCCACTTCGCCCCGGCAATGTCGCCGTCCTCGGTGCGTTCGAACTCCACGGAGGCCACGATGTCTCTGGAGCTGAAACCCTCCGCGGCCGCGAATCGGTCCTCGCCGTCGTAGTAGAGGGCATGGACTTGGCCGTCGTCGTAGCGGCGCATTCGGATGCGTTCTGAGTTCGACGGCACGATGGTCACGAGAGAGCCGTCCGAGAACCGGTAGGCGCCGTTGTATCGCGTGTCGGCCTTGTCACGCCCCGAGCTCAGGTAGAAGTACGCGGCGCCGGTGGCTCCGAGGGCGAGGAGGACGGCGACCGCCGCCTTGGCTTTTCTTCCCACGATAGGTCGTATCCATAGGCACGACACGGCTAGGGTCTACCTTGTCCTTGGAGGCTCGGTGCGTATCCTGGCCGGGTGAAAAGGCTGGTCCTCGTCGGTGCTCTCATCCTCGGAGGGTGCGGAGACGGCGACAGCCCCTCGAGCCCCGCGGACGCAGGGCCGACGGGGAACGACGCGGGCCCCTCTCAGGGCGGGTCCGACGCCGGAGGCGTCGCGGAGGCCGGCGTCATCGAGGACGGCGGGTCCACGTCGGATGCGAGCCCCATGATCCCCGCGGACATCACCGCTCAGCTCGAAGTCAGACGGGCGGCGGAAGGTCTCATCGCCCTCGGGGGCGCGGTCGTGAACAGCGAGGGCCTGTTGGCGGTGGGGGCTTCGGGCCGGCGCTCCCTCGCGGACACGGTGCCCGTGACTGCTGAGGACCGTTGGCATTTGGGATCAGACACGAAATCCATGACGGCGATGCTGGCCGCGATCTTGGTCGAGAAGGGGAGTCTCCGGTGGGAGGCCACCCTCGCCGAGGTCTTTTCAGACTTCGCGGCGGAGATGAGTCCGGGCTACGGCGCGATGACTGTCGTCGAGCTCGTATCCCACCGTTCCGGACTCCCCAACGTGGTGCCTCCCGATCTCTGGATGGAGCTTTGGCGCAACCAAGGGACGATCGTCGAGCAGCGTGAGCGATTCGCGAGGGCGCTCCTCGGTCGGGCCCCGTCCACCACCCCGGGCACCACCTATGAATACAGCAACGCTGGCTTCATGGTGGCGGGGGCCATGATGGAGAGGCTCACCGGGCGCGCTTGGGAAGATCTCATGCGCACCGAGCTCTTCGAACCGCTCGGCATGACCGGTTGCGGGTTCGGTCCCGCGGCCACGGTGGGTCAGCTGGACGCGCCTCTCGGTCACCGCGAGGGCAGTCCGCCGTCGCCGGTGCCCGCCGGCCCAGACGCAGACAATCCCCCGGCTCTCGGGCCCGCCGGCACCGTGCACTGTCCGCTCTCCGGGTGGGCACAGTACATCGCCGCCCACCTGCGTCAGGGGACGGGTAGGCAACCCATCCTTCCTCCCGACGCCTTTGCGCGACTGCAAGCGGACCCAGGGATCGGTTCCGCACCCGAAGGTTTTGGCTATGGCTACGGCTGGTTCGTGGTGGAGCAGGACTGGGGGGGCGGCCCCGTCCTCAACCACGCCGGTTCGAACACCATGAACTACGCGGTCGCTTGGGTCGCCCCGCTCCGGAACCGAGCCTACTTGGTGGTCACCAACTACGCTGGTCCCAACGTGCCCGTCTCCGCGGACCGAGCCGTCGGAGACCTCCTCGGCCTCTACCCCCCCTGACACCACGCTGGCAGGAGTGTGCGTCCGCGAAAGCCTCCTGACAGTTGTTGTCAGGAGCTCGGTGGCAGACTCCTCCGTGCGCAACAGGCGCGAAGGACGGACGCATGAAGCACCCTCAGGCCCCAGCTCAGACCCTCCTCGAGACCATCGGATCCGTGTCCACGACTTCGATCGAACGCACCCTGAAGCACATCGTTCCGCTCGGCGCGCGGGTCCTCGTACGCCGGACTGTCCTGCCGGACGGCACGGCGTTCGGGGTCTTCGCCGACCTCAAGGGTCGACCCGTGCGGATGGTGGAGACCGGCGTCGAGCCTCCGGGGGCCAAACCCATCAACGAGGTCTAGCCGCCCGTCGATCTGGAGCTGCACGGCGCGGTCGGCCGATCTTTCCGTGAAACGCTCCGACCGACTTCGCCTCTCCTCGGTTGCCGACTCGGTCGAGTACTCAGCTTTGCCGCGATTTGGTTCTATTTTTGTCACGATAAGGATCCAAAACGGAGCGCTTTTTTTCACAGATCCTATCTTCGAAAAGATCTTGTCCAGATTTTGTCCCTGTATGTAGACACGCGGTCGAAGCACTCTTGCTTCCCATCCGGCCCTCGCGGCCCAAGGAGATCGACCCGTGTCCATGTCTCGCACTTCGTGTTTCCTCGTCCCCAGCCTCGCCGCGGCGCTCGCGGCCTGCGCACCCGGCGGCGAGCTCGACCAGCGCTCTTCCTTCGCCTCCGCTTCGCAGGCGACCCCCTCCTCCGCCCACGTGACCGTGATCCACGGGATTCCGGGCACCGACGTGAATCCCGCCCTCGACATCAGCCTCCCCGTTGATATCGAAGTGGTTGGGGTCGGCTGTGCTCTGACCGGATTCACCTTCCGAGAGATCTCTCCCCGGCTGGCTCTCCCGGCCGGCAGCTATGACCTGAACGTGCGCCTCTCCGACGGAGCCTGCGGCGGAGCCGTGGCCGTGGCCGCGACCGGGGTGCCCTTTGCGGCCGGGGAGAGGGCTACCGTGATCGCGCACCTCGATGCCGCCGGCGCCCCGACCGCGAGCAAGTTTACGAACGACCTCAGCGCCCCTCTCGGCTTTGACCAGGGACGCCTTCAGGTCCACCACACCGCGGCCGCTCCCGCCGTGGATGTCCGCATCTCCGCCCCTCACGTGTTCGAGGAGCTCTCTGGGGTCACCAACGGCCAGAGCGGAGCCCTCGACTTCGCCGAGGAAGGCTACGACGTAGCCATCGCCGCCGCCGGGAGCCCCACCGCGCTGTTCACTCAACTGGTCGAGATCCCCGCCGGTCAGTCGGTGCTCGTGTACGCGGTGGGCAGCCTGAGCTCCGGGACCTTCACCGTGATCGTCGACGCCCAACCCCTCGAGGCGCCCGCGACCGTGACCGTGGTTCACGGCATTCCCGGCACCGACGTGAACCCCGCCCTCGACATCAGCCTCCCCGTCGATATCGAGGTGGTCGGAGTGGGCTGTGCGCTCGCCGGCTTCACCTTCGGGGAAGTGTCAGGACGTCTGGCGCTACCAGCCGGGAGCTACGACCTGAACGTACGCCTGTCGGACGGCAGCTGCGGAGGGGCGGTGGCCGTATCCGCCGCGGGGGTGCCGTTTGCAGCTGGCGAAAACGCAACCGTCATTGCCCACCTCGACGCTGCCGGTGCGCCCACCGCCAGTAAGTTCGTCAACGATCTCTCCGCCCCTGTCGGCTTGGGACGGGGGCGCCTCCAGGTCCACCACACCGCCGCGGCCCCCGCCGTGGACGTGCGCATCTCGGCGCCCTCCGTCTTCGAAGAGCTCGCCGGCGTGATCAACGGCCAGAGCGGGGCCCTCGACTTCGACGAGGAGGGCTACGACGTGGCCATCGCCGCGGCGGGCAGCCCCACCGCACTGTTCTCGCAGCTGGTGGAGATTCCCGCCGCTCAGTCGGTGCTCGTGTACGCGGTCGGGAGCCTCTCTTCCGGCACCTTCACCGTGATCGCGGACATCAAGGACCTCGAGGATCCGGCCACCGTCAACGTGGTCCACGGGATCCCCGGCACCGACGTCGACCCCGCGCTTCCGATTGGCCTCCCCGTAGACGTCGAGGTGGTCGGCGTCGGCTGCGTTCTCACCGGCGTCGAGTTTGGTGACGTCTCCGGGCCCCTCGGTCTCCCCGCCGGGAGCTACGACCTCAACGTTCGTCTGTCGGACGGAGCCTGTGGTGGGGCGGTGGCCGTGGCGGCCGCCGGCGTCCCCTTCGAGGCCGGAGAGGATGCGACCGTGATCGCCCACTTGGACGCCGCGGGGGCCCCCACCGCGTCGAAGTTCGTCAACGATCTGTCTCGGACGGAGCCCCACGAAGGGCGCTTCGCGGTGCATCACACGGCGGCGGCGCCGGCCGTGGACATCGGCGTGGAGACGTTCGCCGGGCGCCTCGTCCTCCAGCTGAACTCGGTGGTGAACGGACAGTCTGGCCAGGAGGACTTCAGCCGCGGGCTGTACGTCCTGACCTTGGCGCCGGCCGGCGGACACCCCATCGACACTCAGCTTGCAGCCGCCCGCGCGGACGAGCTTCGGCTGGTGTACGTGGTGGGTAGCCTGAGCACCGGGACTCTGACCTACATTTCGGACACGCGGACGCTGTAGCGGAGCCGCGAACGAGGGAGGCTGAGCCTCTCAGCCTCCCTCGAGAAGGTCGAAGCCGCGATGGATCGTCGCCACGATGGCCTCTTCGTCCTTCGTCCACACGGAGTGCTCGGAGTTCCCGGGCATGACGACCTCGTCGCCGGGCCTGAGAACCTGCCCCCCGCTGAAGTACAGGGTGCCCTTCAGCGCGAAGGTGAGCTCGTCGCCGCGGTGACGGTGCCCGGGGAACGCCGAGTGGGGCGCCCACCGGACGAAGCCCGTGTCCACCTGGGCCAGAGCCGGGCCCGCCTCGAAATGCACGAAGCTGACGCCCGGCGCAGCGGTGGGAATCCACACTCTGGCTTCGTCGAAGCAGTCGCGAAACCGGTCCCGCATCGCCTGCGTCGAAAGCTCCATCCACCGCGCGAGGCGATCCACGAAGGGCGCGTAGCGCTCCTCCGGAGCCGCGAGCGCGTCCATGAGTCGTCTCTTGAGCTCCGGGGGCGGGGCGAGCGGCGGCGCCGCCCGGTCCGCCTCGCCTTCGAGGGCCTGCTGAATCGCCTCGAGCTCCGCGCGAAGGTGAGCGGAGCCGTCCAGATCTCGCTCGAGCTCGGCTCTCTCGGCCCCCGACAGCAGCCCGAGGGCGTACGCCGACAGCTGCTGGATGGTGGTGTCCTCGATGCTCATCTGTGGATGGCCCCTTCTTCGGCCCGTCGAGCCCGCAGCTGGGCGAGGCCGCGGCTGATCCGAGCCTTTACCGTGCCTTCGGCCACCCCCTGACGCTCCGCGATGTCCCGGACCGTGGAGCCTCCAAAGTAGGCCCACTCGATGGCCTGCCGCTGCTCGGGCGAGAGCTCGGCGAGCCAACCCCCGATGCGGGTCGCGTCGAAGCGTCGATCCGGGTCCGGGGAACCGAGATCCTCGGTCTCCGGCACCGCGTACACCTCCTGCCGTCGCGAGCTCTGGCGGAGCCGGTCGATGGCGCGGCTGCGGAGCCGAGCCCCGAGCCAGGCCCCGAAGCTCCCCCGCGCGGGGGTGTACTGCGCGATGGCCCGGTAGGCCTCGATGAAGACGTCGTGAACCAGATCCTCGGCGGCGCTTCGATCCCCGAGCATCTGGACCGCGCGTCCGAGGAGACGGGGAGCGTGGAGGTCGTAGAGGTGGCCGAGCGCCTCGCGGTCGCCGCGTTGGGCGCTGGCCACGAGCTGTGCTTCATCGAGCACCGGTTCCTCCCGAACACCCTCCATTCCGTTCTCCTCGTTGAGGCCTGGCTTGCCATGTCGTGCACTCTACGAACGCGACCGGCCCACGGTTGCTCTACCCCCATCTACAAAAAACTCGAAACGTCGGCAACGCGAAGCGGGGTGCGCTCGTAAGCCCCCCGAACGCGGGATGGGCCCGCCAACGACGGCTGGCTTTCGCCAGCGAAAGAGTACTTACATGAATAACGCCACGCGCGCTGCCTGCGCGGTGACCCTGCTCGTCCCGCAGCTGGGCCTCGCCGCCGACCACACCGATTCCTCTGCGGTCATCGCAGATCCCGCCGCCGACATCACGGATGTCTTCGCCTGGATGGATCCGAGCGGAGACAAGCTCAACCTCGTCCTCGACATTCCGTCCGGCGGCGCCGGTTCGAGCTTCTCTGATGCCGTGCAATATGTGTTTCACGTCGAGAGCTCTCCCGCCTTCGGGACGGCTGGGGAGTCGACGGACATCATCTGCACCTTCGACGTCAATCAGGCTGTCTCCTGCTGGGTAGGTAGCGAGGCCTACGTGACTGGCGACGCCTCCTCCACCGCCGGGCTTTCAGACGACAGCGGTCAGATTCGCGTCTTTGCCGGTCGCCGCAATGATCCCTTCTACTTCAACATCAGTGGGTTCCGGAACACCATCTCCGCCGTCGTAGCGGCTGCGGGCTCCCTGAGCTTCGACAATGCAGGTTGCCCAGCGCTAGATGGCGCGACGTCCTCGACGCTGGTCTCGGCTCTCATGACCGAGCCGGACGGGTCCCCCGCCCAGGATGACTTCGCGATGGGTGAGGTCCTGGCCTTGGTGGTCCAGGTCGACCTCGGTCTCGTCAACCGTGGCGGACCGATTCTCGCGGTCTGGGCCAGCACTCGGCGCTGATCGCAGAAAAGGAGACAAAGAGATGAAAACGAAGCTGACTTGCACCCTCCTGGTCGCGGCCCTCTCGGCCTGCGGCGACGACACCGTGGACCCGGTGGCGGATATGGGCACGGACATGGGAGCCCCGGACATGGGGCCGTCCACGCCTCCGCCTCCCCCCACCCTCGGCGCGCAGATCGACCGTCATGGGCGAAGCGGGGTCACCACCGCCCTCATTTCGGTTCTCGAGGACGACCTTCCTCGAAACATGGCGCGCGACGCCTATAACGCAGCTGGACCTGCGAGCTGGGGAGACTTCACGCCGAACATTGCCGCCAATCTCGCCGTATACGACAGCCTCGACGGAACCTGCGGAAACCAGCTCCTCGCCGGACCCAACCCTGAAGCCGGGCGCTACGATGGCTTCGCGGGGGCGCTGGCCGACGATCGCCTCTACATTCGGAGTACGGCCTCCACTTGCCAGCAGTACTTTGCAGTCGAGCTTGACGCGACTCAGGTTGCGCCCAACGCCGACTGCGGGGGCCGCACCCCGGGCTACGACACCATTGACGTGACGTATTCGGCACTGGCCATCGGCGCAGTGTCGGGGGTGACGGACGGCGTGGGGGCTGACGACGGCACGCACTCCGCCGGGACCTTCCCCTTCCTCGGGGAGCCCTGACCATGAATAGGCAGCCTCAGCGCCAGGCACGGTTCGGGACGCCTGCGCTTCTCACTGTGGCTGCGGCCGGTCTCCTCGTCGGATGCGGCGAGAGGGCCGGCCCTCTCGGCCTGGAGCCGGCCCTCGGCCGGGTCTTGGACGTCCCCACCACTGATAGTGAACTTGCACGGCAGCGCCTGGATCTCGATATCCAGGCGGCGGAGATGCAGCTCGCGACCCGGGGGAG
>JBCBRU010000125.1:0-17326 GCA_039819565.1 Myxococcota bacterium
AGCCCACACCTGGTTCCACGCTATGAAGCGGATAGTCGTGCTGTCGTTCGGTTTGACGGTGACGGGGGCGTACTGTCCGTCGAGGTCGAGCGCGGCGGCAGGACGCGGAGCGAGTAGGTGGACGAGGGCGCAGAGGGCGAGAATACTGAGCTGTTGGTGAGTCTTTTTCACTTCGTGCCTCCTCCCCGAGGCGAGGCCACGGTAGCGGACCTCGTCGAGCCCTCAGGCGGATTGGGAGCAGGCGGTGGGTTCACCGCTCCAAGCGGTCGGAGACGCGAGGCGACGGGTGCCCTGCGGCTACCGTTCAACTCACTTCGGAGCAGGGCGAAGGGGATGCCCGACCCTCGCGAGCTGGTCGACGCGCTTCAGCAGCGTGGGGATACGATAAGGCCCCGCCATACGATGCACCGCAGACGCAGCGCTCTCGATGTCCGCGCCGATCGAGGTCACGTACAGAGGGCGAAGGCTGTCATGACGCAACACCTCTCGTGCCTGGGTTGCCCTCCGAAACTTCGTTTTGGCCACCCCGAAGATGGCCACGATGCCTCCGAGGGCGTCGAAGAGATGCGCCCCCAGTCCCGGGGAGCCTTGGGGGTCGAGGTGCACGTAGCCGTCGATGACGAGGACGGAAGGGGGCTCGGCGAGCCGGGAGAGCACCTCGAGTAGGCAGGGCAGCTCCCTCCGCCAAAACTGCCCCGGCCGGTAGTCTTCAACGGTATCGAGCCAGGCGACGTGCTCCCCGAGCGGCTCGGAGTCGTCCCAGCCTTCGAAGGTTAGGCAGGCCGCCCGAGCGCCGTCGGGGAAGTAATGAACGTCGACCGCGGCCAGCATGTCTATGAGGTCCTTTAATTCTCTATCACGGTTGCCCAGGATCCCACTTGGGCCGGTGAGGGACGTCGGCAGAATCCGTGGACGCCGATCGCTCACGCCTTGCCCGAGGCGTCCCAGCCCGGCAGCGTCTCCCGCCATGGCCCGCACCGTTCTCTCGTACCTCTTCGCCGTCCTTCTCGGTCTCGGCGCGCTCGGACACGTGGTCAACCCCGAGTTCTATGCGCCGATGGTGCCCGCCCCCATCCCTCTCGTGCTCGCGAACGTCCTCTCCACCGTGGTGGAGGGCGCCCTCGCGCTCCTCATCATCTGGCCCGCCACCCGGAGATGGGGCGTCATCGGGTTCACGGCGCTGATGGTCGCGTTCATGCCCATCCACCTCTGGGACCTCGTCCGCGAGACCCCGGCCGTGGGCAGCCACGCCGCAGCCTGGGTACGCCTGGCCCTTCAGATCCTGCTGATCGGACTGGGGGCCTGGGTGGCTCGGCTCAGTCCTCGCCCTTCGGAGGGCTGAGCGCCCCGGCCGCTCGCGCTTGAACCTCGCTGAAGTCCTCGAGCGCGTCGAGATGGTGGCCGGGGTAGCCGCGGATCCACACGAAGTCGCCCTCGATCTTGTGGGCCGAGAGCCGCATCCAGGAGGTCGCGGTGGCCAGCGAGAAGACGGCCGTGATGAGCGCCGCGAACAGCGCGACCCCGGGGGAGAAGACCCAAAGCCCTAGGCTCAGCGCGCCGCCCAGCCCGAGGAGGGCGAGAGCAGCGCCCCGCCGACGTCGGCGGAGGCGTCGATCTGTGGAGGTGATCTCGACCTCCACGCGCGCGGACGTGAATTGATCTGGCGCGAAGGTGTGCTTCTCGATCTGGACGTCTCCCGGCGAGCTCTTCGGCCCGAGATAGGGGACCCGGCCTCGGCGCCGGGGGACGACGAGATACCTACGGTCGCGCCAGGCGCGCATGTCGCTATCTTGCCTCGTCCAGCTCGACAAAGACATAGATGTTCGTCCCGGCCTCCGGGTCCGCGTCATCGACGGGCTCGAAGTAGGCGCTGGCTCCCGCGGGGAGCGCGAAGGGGATGAACTCGGCGGCCCGAGCCTCGCTCCCCTCGACCTCGAGGCGACACGCGGAGCCCGCGCAGCTGAGGTCCCGTACTTCGGGGAGGACCACCCCATCGGGCAAGTCGAGCGCCGCCAAGCTCTCTCGAATAGCTCCCTCTCGCTCCGGCTCGGGGGTCTCGTAGGGCTGCGTGGCCAGGTATTCCGCGATTCGGTCATGCACCTGCGCTCGGTTCGCCGCCGCCCGCTCGGCGGGACTGGGAGGAGACTCCGTGTCCACCGGGGGTGGAGTTGGGGCGGAGGCGGGCCCACTGAGACGGTCGACGCGGCTCTGCAGCCGGGCCAGGAGGCGCCGAAGCTCGCGGAGACTTCCGTCGTCAGCGACCTGCGGCACCTCGAGATCGGCAACGCGGCCTTCTAGGGCTTCGACCTTTTGAGCGAGGCGCTCCAGATCCTCTAGGAGGTAGCGCGGACTCTCCAGGATCGACAGCAGGCCTGCATCGTAAACAACGAGGGCGACGGCCAGCAGTGCCGCTCCAACGGGAAAGGCGAGCAATCTCGATTTCATAGCATCCTCCGAAGTGTGGCGTCGGGGCCGGGCGCAGCGGGGCCGCCCGGCCGAGTTCGGGTTCGTCGTCTCACCAACGAACCGTAGCCGTGCGTCAGTCTTCCCGAAGCGTAAAGCCTTGGATGGATGACATCCCTTGGCTCGAGCGCGGGGGAATCGCGCAGCGGACCGAAAAGTAGGGTGGCTTCAGGCCGCTATCGTCGACCCGCCCTCTGAAGCTTCGCGCAGAGTTGAAGTGCGAGATGCGGAGCGTGTTGAACGAATAGTCGAGCTCGGTCAGGGTGCAGGAGATGTTCTGCGTCGGATGGCGGTCATCCCAGCGCGTGATGAAGAAGATCCAACCCTCGCCGGCGTGACTCGCCGTCACCGAGCACACCACATACAGCGAAGTCGCGCCCTTGTTGTAAATCTGGCCCCCGGTGCCGATCTGAACCTGGTCTGCTTGGTAGGCGTAGGCAGGGTTGCAGTGGGCAGCCGTCACGTTCTGATCGTACCAGGTGAAGGGCCCTGCCTGGGCCTCTGCCGCAGGGAGCAGAGCGGCCACAGCGAGCCAGGCCGCGAGGAAGATCATCGGCAGGCGGGAGCGACGGAATCGGGAGGGAAGCGTGGTAGCAGTCATTTCGAAGTTCTCTTTCTGTCGCTCGTTGCGACGAAGAGACCTTCGAGGAGGGCCGTGTGTATCCGCGTGGGCAGAGCCGTGGAAACGCACTCTTCCCCGGGAGCGATCCCCCCGGGGTAGCACAGGCGTGGACAGCGGCGGGCTCGAGGGCTTCGACGCCCACGCGGCGAGGCCTACCTCAGCAGCGACGGCTGGGGCGGGGCGCACGTGGCTCAAGGCTGCCGAAGCCGTCCTGGCTTCATGAACAGACGGGGTCCGTCAGATCGGCCCCCGGTCGGTCATATCCCGTGGCCGGACCGCTGCTTCACGGAAGGCGCGATGCGCACTCTTCGACGACGCCGCGACTCCAGGAAGGATGACATGAAAGCCTATGTAGTACTCCCCCTCGGACTCATCTCTCTCGCCATGTCCTCGGGGGCCTCGGCCCAGCCGCTCCCTACACCCTACGACTTCGTGAGCAACCTCGATCTCGAGTGCTACCGCTCCACGCCCGAGCCTCCCCCGGCGAGCTCCGTCAACCTGCGGCATCTCAATCCCGCTCTAGGCGGACTGCAGCAGATGGCTAATCTCTTCGAGCTGCGTCGGGTCTGCCTCCCCGTACAGAAGAACGGGCGGACCCCTCCGCCACAGGTCCGCCCGTTCGTGAGCGAAGTGGACCTGGCGTGCTACCGCGCCGAGGCGCCCCCCGTCGACATCCCCATTCGCGTGAGCCACCTCAACCCGGTGCTTGGGAATCTCCCCGACGAGACCCTGCGCATTACCGAGCTGAAGCAGGTCTGCCTGCCGGTAGAAAAGACGGCGGCGAACGGCAACCCGGGGCAGCCCTCCCAGACCCCTTTCAACGTGCGGCAGCTGGTCCAACACATCGACGTCGCTTGCTACAAGCTGCAGCAGAGCACCTCGGACGTGAACTTCCCCCTCACCCTCGAGCACTTGAACCCGGTCGTCCGCGGCTACAATCTCCCGGGTCGAAACACGCGCATGCGGCGAGCGTTTCAGCTCTGCCTCCCGGTGGGTAAGGACAACCAGCCCATCCCGCCGGCGGTGCGTCAGATCGTGCGATGGGTGGACTTCCTTCGCTACCGCCTCAACCCCGTACCGGCGGTGAGCATGGACCTGTGGCTCGAGCATCGAAACCCCCTCTATGTGGGCGCCGCACCCTTCTTCGAGTCGCTGTTCACGCCGCCCAACCTGCATCTCATGGTTCCGGTCAGCAAGCGGACGCCAGGGCCGAACGGCGGAGTGTTCATTCCCCCTCAAGACTGAGGGTCCGCGCTCTCCACCACTCGTCGAGCCATCGCTGCAGCCGCACATGAACCGGGTAGTACCCGCGTCCGTCGAACATGTCCTCCACCGTGCGAAAGGACGGACAAGGTACGGACGTGAGAGTCTCCCGGTCTCCAAGGGTGAAGCAGGTCCCCGAGGCGGAAACGGCCCCGGTCCTCCCGTCGACGGTGAGCCACACGGATCGATCGCCCGAGATCCCGTGCAGAACCTCGTACCGGGTCTTTGAGCCGAGACTGCCCACCTTCCGGGTGAAGCCGCAGCTGCCGAGATAGAAGCGCTGGTACAGTCTGGCGATCTCGTGTCCATGGGTGCGGGGAGGAACGTCGGTTTCGACCCAGCCCAAGGCTCGGGGAGAGTGTATGTGGACATCGACCGAGCCGAGCGTTCCCGCCGCCAAGACCCACGCGGCCAAGGCCCAAGTCAACGCGAAGCCCAGACGGGCGCGCCCCTTTATCGTCCCCGCGAATCTGAAAAGCCTGTCGACCATCGTTCCATACCTCGGGCGTCCTCTGTGTGACGCCGCTGCTGAAGAAACGAGGGTAGACGCGGTTCTGCCCTCGGCGCGGCAAAAGAAGTAGCGCCACGCACTGCAGAGCCAACCGCGCGCCTCCGGAGTCGTTCACGCATACGCGCTCCGGCGCGGCGCAATCGCAACCCAGCCTACCGTCCTCGGTGGCGGCGTCGATGTTCTGGTTTGGTCCGAAACACTCAGCGGCGCCGATGGTGGCGCACGGACCATCCAGCACGGACTGCCATTCGCCCTCCACGCACGAAAGGGCCACGAACCTACCGGTGGAGTCTGGGAGGCACAGAGCTCGCGATGGCTCGCATGCGCATCCCACTCGGCCGTCATCGTAGGCAGCATCGAGGTTCTGAGTGGGGGAGTAGCACTCCTCGGGCGTCGTTCCGCAGGCCCACAACCCCCCCAGGCAAGCGAGGGCCTGGATCACGAGTCTGGCGTACATGAGCCAGGAGCTCGAGGGCCGGTTGAGATCGCAGTTTCTCAGAGATCTGTCGCGGAACTCCGAGGCGAGGGCGACGCCACTCAGCGAGCGATGGCACCACCGTGATGGGGTTCGTCGCCCGGGAGCGCGCGGCCTGGGCGGAGCGGATACCCGCTCTAGACCAGCTCGAAGTGAGAGCTGAGCCTCGGCCGGGCAAGCTGACGACGTGCTTTCCGCGCGCCGGGGCCGCGGAATGCCCGGGGCGAACGTCTCCGGGTTTTCAGAGGCTCGGGTTTGGCCTAGCACTGTCTCGATGGCCCACCCCGCCTCAGAGGCGCTGAACCTCCTCGACGAGGGTGTCGTCCTCGTTGACGAGGCGGAGCGGATCGTTCTCGTCAACGACTACGCCCGACGTCGCCTCGGGTTCCAGCCCCCGCCTCAGCTCCTCTCCGAGGCGGTCGGTGACGAGCGAGCGGCGGCGTGGACGACGATCTTGGGTCGAGTCGCGGCCGAGGGGACCTTTCGAGGGCCGGCCGAGGTCCCGAGCGGAAAGACGGTGGACGTCTTCGCGACGACCCGAAGCGAGGGCGGCGCTCTCCTCGCCCTTCGACGGCGACGTCCCCGGCCCGACGACGAACCGCTGATCGAAGCCTACGCCAGAGTGCTGGCCCGCTTCGGGATAGGCCTCTGGCGTCTGGACGTCCGAGAGGGAGACCTCTGGTGGTCCCCCAAGTGCTTCGAGCTCACCGGCTTGCCCCCCGGTCCGGTCAGCACCGCCTCCTACCTCGAGCACGTTCACCCCGAGGACCAGGTCCACATCGGCGAGCACATGAGCGCGGTCACCAGCGGCACGGGAGAGTACGCCCCTTGCTTCCGCATCCCGGGGCCAAGCGGGACCCGCCATCTGCAGGACCGCTGCGAGATCCTCTCCCGCGTCGAGTCCGGGGCACCGTCGGTGGCGATCGGGGCCACGCTGGATCGAACCCCGTGGATCGAGCTCGAAGAGCGGGCCGCCGCCCTCGAAGAGCAGCTCGTGGAGGCGCACCGACTCCACGACGCAGGGCGGCTGGCCGGGGCGGTGGCTCACGACCTCAACAACGTCATGACCGTCATCGTGGGCAGCGCCGAACTATTGAGCGAAGTAAACCCGGACGGAGAAGACGGCGTTCTCCTTCGGGACGTCCTCACCGCCGCCTACCACGCAAGTGCACTTTCATCCCGGATGGTGGACTTCGTGCGCAAGAGCCCCCTCGCCCTCGAGGCCATCGAGATGGCGACCTTCGTCCGGGAGGCCGGCCCCTTCCTGCGCACCATGGTCTCCGAGACCGTCGAGCTCGCCATCCTCGAGCCCGACGAGCCCGTGTGGGCGCGGGGGGATCGCCATCGCCTCGAGCAGGTGTTGTTCAACCTCGTACTCAACGCGGCGGAGGCGATCACGTGCGAAGGCCGGGTGGAGGTGGCGGTCAGAGAAGACGAAGGCCGAGTCATCCTGACCGTAACGGACGACGGGCGAGGGATGTCCGAAGAGCATCGAGCCCAGGTCTTCACTCCCTTCTTCACCACCCGTGCGGGCGGGGCTGGCCTGGGGCTAGCGAGCGTACGCCGCGTCGTGGCGCAACACGGCGGAAACGTAGCTTGCGACACGCACGTCGGGGAGGGTACGCGGTTCACCGTCGTACTTCCCACGGCCGAGCCGGGTGCAGAGGCTCAACCCGGCGCGGAGCCCGTGCGTACCAAGGCCCTCAAGAGCCTCTGGATCATCGAAGATCAGCGCATGGTGCGCATCGTTGCGGAGCGCCTCCTGAGCGGAGCCGGCTACGCGGTGCGCTCCTTCGCCGACCCCCACCGCCTCCTCGCGGCGCTCTCTAACGACGTCCCGGAACTCGTGCTCACCGACGTGGTCATGCCGCGGATGACGGGGCCGGCTCTAGCTCAGGAGATCGCGCGGCGTTCCCCCCAGGCGCGGGTGCTCTTCATGACCGGTTACGCCGACAGCCTTCTCGATCCGTACCGGGAGGAGCTCGAGGGCTACGAGCTCCTCCGCAAGCCCTTCACTCGAGATCAGCTCTTGAGCGCGGTGGAAGAAGCGCTGAAAGCAAAGTGAGTGCGTCGCCCTAAGTCTTCCCCCACGCACCCAGCCCCACAACTTCGCGCCTCTCCCCCCGGGCCCGGCCCCATCTCCCTCTGACTCTCCTCCCGGTCATCTTCTCGGCCTGCGATCCCGGGTTGGGTGAGCCGGAGACGATGGATGAGCCCACGATGATGGATGAGCCTGCGACGCCGGATGACCCCACGATGATGCCTGGTCCGGCGGCGGAGACACCGCAGTATGACGTGGCTCCGTGTGGCTCGATCCCGCCCGTCACCACCCCGCCGGGGACGAACCTGGATAATCCCGCGACCTTTGCCGTGGGCGAGATCGTGGGCGGTCGTATCGACCCGGACTCGACGTCTAACTTTCGCCACTACTGGGACATCGAGCTCGAGCCGGGGCTCTACCATCTCTTGCTCGAGGAGAGCACACCGGATGGTCGCAGAACGAACGTAGGCCTGCAGGTCGCACAGCTCGACGACACAGGGGTCGAGCAGCAGCGTCTGCTCCGAGGAAACGAGATCGACCATCGTAATCGTGAGCACACCCTGGTCGATATCCAGGCGGCGACCACGCTTCGCCTCGAGGTCTCGACCGTCTTCGGGATGGAGGACTATCGCCTCGCCGTCTTCGAAAATGCGGCGCCGGTGCCCTCTCCGTTCTTCGAGGACTGCCCGATCTTCATGCCCATAGGGTTCGGAACCCCAGTGAACCTCACCCTCGGAGATAAAGCGGCGGAGGACGACGACGAGGCTTGGCTGACGTTTGCGGCGCCAGCTGGCGACTATCGCTTCACCGTCGACGCGGAGCAGTCCAGCGGAGTCTCCACCAACCTGCAGTACGAGCTCGGCGTGATGGACCGATTCGGACAGGAAGATAGATACGTGCGGGTCGTCCGTGCCAACGAGATCGACGTGATCGATCGGCAGGTGGGCAGCCTGAACACCGGTGAGGCGGCCAGCTATTGGGTGCGCATCGAGAACTCGCACGACGCGCTGAACCTGACCGTCACCCTCGAACAGGACTGAGAACGCAGGCCCCCCCCGGCATCGGAAGCAACGGGCAAGGGCATCACGTCCGCTCCCTCTCGAGAGAGCGGGCGCTTGGCCGTTGCTTCGCTGCTCTCTCGCCCCTCTATGCACTTTCGGATACCTCTGATTCGAAGCTGGGCGTTCTCGCCGGGCGCGCGAGGCCGCTACTCAGGGGGCATGAAGCTCAAACACGGTCTCTCCCTCGGCTGCGGGCTCCTCGTCGCGGCCCTCGTCGTCCGCTCCGCCCCCGCCAGCTCCGCCATGACCCGGGCGTGGATCACCTCACCTCTGAGCGGCGCGACCACCGTCGACCTCGAGGCTCACGGGCAAGTGAGCGAGAGCGTCCGAGCTGGTCGCTATACCTATCTTCGCCTCGAGGGCGCCACCGCCTGGCACGTGCTGGCCGGTTCTGTCCCTCCCTCTAACCACCTGCATCTGCGCAGCTACGCGGTGCGGGATGACTTCGTATCCCCCGCGCTCGGCCGGCGCTTCGCTCGCCTCTATTTCTCCGCGGCGTCCCGCGGCGGGGAGACCCGACGATGAAACGCACGTTTGTCCTCCTTTCTCTCTCCCTCGGCGCCTGCGGCGCATCCGAAGAGGCCCCAGCCCCGGCCGCCTCCGGGGATGGCTGCGTGGCTACCGCGCTCGCCGCCGATACGGTGGTGGTGGCCGGTGTGGGCGCTCCGGACGGGCCCCCGACGTGGCCGGCGCTGCCCGACACCGCGGTCGTGGCGTCGACCTACCTCCGCCTCCAGTCGAGCGGAGAGAGCCTTCAGACCTTCGACCAGCTCAGCGGAGCGGTCATCGAAGAGCTCTTTCGCTCCCCAGGGATGCTCGGTGTCTCCATCACCGGCTCCATGTCCTGCAACACCACCCGGACCTTGACGGTCTGGGCAACCCAAGCTGACATGTTCCGCTTCGTGGCCAGCGGAGCGCACGTGGCCGCCATCGGCCGGGTGGCTGAGGTCAGTCGGGGTGGCTCCATCACCGAAACCTGGCCTGCCAACGACCTCCCCAGTCTGGACTGGGCGGACGTCGTGCCGCGGTTCTCGGAGCACGATGGACCGGTCTACTAAACGTCAGCTGACGGCTTGAACACGTCCTCGAGCGCATCGGCGAGGTGGTCCCACACCGCTGAGATGAGGGCATTGCTGCGCAGATCGGCGGCGGCAGTGAGGAAGATGGACTGGCCCGGGAACGCCACGGCAGGGAACACTCGAACCAGGTCCGGACTCTCCTCGAGATAGACGGGAAGCACCCCGATGCCCAGGCCGGCGGCGATGAGCGGGGCATGCAGATAGATGGCGTCCGTGCGCACCCGAAAGTGGTGGCGATCGAAGCGATAGCCGAGGTTGCGGGCGGTCTCCACCCACGCCCCGATACGGTCGAAACCCACCAGCTCGTGCTCGAAGAGAGCCTCGAGCTCCATGGGGGTGCCTCGCTGGTCGAGGTAGCTCGGGGAAGCGAAGAAGCCCAGGCGAAGCTCCCCGCAGCGCCGGGTCACGAGGTCTAGCTGAGTGGGTTTGAACATCCGCACCGCGATCTCGGCCTCGCGATGGAGGAGGTTGACGGCGTCATCGGCGAGCACGAGATCCACCGTGATCCCGGGATATGCGTCCCTCAGCTCGGGAAGCCACCGGGGCGCAAAGAAGTGCCCGAAAGCTTGGGTCATGGTGACCCGCACCGGCCCCTCCCGCTTGGCGTCGAGCGCCCGCGCGTCGAGCTCGAAGGCTTTGGCGGCGTCGCGCATCACGCCCGCGCGGGCCAGGAGATGCTGACCTCGAGGCGTAAGGCTCAGGCCTCGGGCGGCCCGATCGAAGAGGGCCACCCCGAGGTGCTCCTCGAGCTGCTTCACGTGGCGCGAGAAGGTGGCTTGGCTCTTTCCGGTGCGTTGTTCGGCGGCGGTGGCGCCTCCCGCCTCGGCCACCTGTACGAAGCTCTCGACCCAGCGCCAGTCGAGCTCGGAGTCGGCCAACCCGGCGAGCGAGACCTCAGCGGTCGCACTCTCCCCCGATCATGTTGATGGATCCGAAAGTAGGCACGATATCCGCAATCTGGCCTCCCACGAGGAGCTCCGGCATGGAGCTGGTGATGGGGAAGCATGGGGGCCGACAGCGAACCTTCCACGGGCGGCCCGCCCCGGTCGACACGAGGTAGAAGCCGAGCTCCCCGTTGGCCCCTTCCTGATAGGCGTAGGCTTCACCGGCTGGCACCTGGATGCCGTCGATGATGAGCTTGAAGTGGTTCATGAGCTCTTCGATAGCGGTGTGAACCTTCTCCTTCGAGGGGAGTCGGAGCCGGGCATCGTCCACCACGAGCTCCGGCTTGGTGTGGCGGATCTGATCGAGGCACTGAAGGATGATCCGGCGCGACTGCTTCAGCTCTTCGAGGCGCACCAGGTAGCGGTCGTAGTTATCCCCGTTGGTGCCCACCGGAACGTCGAAGTCGACGCGGTCGTACACGTCATAAGGCGCGGCTCTGCGCACGTCGTAGGGTACGCCGGTGGAGCGGAGGCAGGGCCCGGTCCATCCCCAGGAGATGGCGTCCGCCTTTTTCATGACCCCCACCCCGACCATGCGCTGCAGAAAGATCTTGTTCTTGCTGAGCATGGACTCGACGTCGTCGAGGAGCTCGGAGATCCGGTCCATCCGCTTGCGGAGGTGGTCACCAAAGCCCGGAGGGAGGTCGTCCATGACCCCGCCGATGCGGGTATAGCTCACCGTGAGACGAGCTCCGCAGAGCTCCTCGGCCGCGTCCCAAAGGAGGTCGCGGCACTCGATGAGGTAGAGCATCCCGGTAAACGCGCCGAGCTCCATGGTCCCCGCGGCGATGCAAGTGAGGTGGTCAGACATGCGGGAGATCTCGGCCGCGATGGTCCGGCAGTACTTGGCCCGCTCCGGAATCTCGAGGTCGAAGAGCTTCTCCACGGCGGCGGCGTAGCAGTTGTTATTGATGAACGGAGAGACGTAGTTCAGGCGATCCGTGTAGGGGAACACCATGGTCCAAGTGGAAGCCTCACAGCTCTTCTCGAAGCCGCGATGAAGATAGCCGGGGTCGACATCGACCTTCTCGACCTTCTCGCCGTCGAGGACGACATTCATCTTGATGGTGCCGTGCATCGCCGGATGCGACGGGCCCATCTCCAGGAACATCTTGCTGGTGCCCTCAGGCGGGGGCTCGACCGGCCCCAACGGCAGCCTCGGGCTCCGCTCCGAGACCGGCGGGGTTTCCACCCCCAGCTCGCGTCGGCGCCGATACCGAGGGATCGGCGCCTGGGCCCCGGACTCTGGCTCCGAAGGATCCGTTGCGCCCGACGTCCCGTCCATGGAGGGACGATCCGGTCAAACGAGGAGCGGAGTCAATCGGAGGGCGGTGCCTCGAGGGCCGCGGGTGATTCCCCACCTGCAGGTGCGTCTGTCTCGGGTCCAGACGACGGGGGAGCGTCTAGGCGCAGGAGACGCAGCGCCCCGTCCAGGACCACTTCCTCGTCGAAGAGGGGTTGGTCGGCGTCGATGCGCCCCTGACCATCGAGTCGCTGACGAGCTGGGGCATTGGCGGTCACGACGTCTCCGTCCCCGTCGACGACCACCCAGCTGCCCTCCTTGCCGTCCAGAAGATGCCCGATCAGCGCGCGGTCTCGCACCGGACTGACCCGCCCCGAGGCCCGGAGAGAGTCGGCGAGATCCAGCAGACGATTGAGTCCCGCGCTGATCGCCAAGACCTCGGGGGGACCCCGCTGAGGGGAACGTCGGTGGCGCTCGCCGGACTCCGCCGCCTGCACGACTTCGGCCACCGAGAGCAGCGGTTGGACCACGCGGTCGTCGAGCCGACCGGCGAAGACCTGGGTGACGACGAGAATCAGGAGGCTCAGAAAAGCCACCGTCCACGCTCCGGCCGCCCCCAAACGGTTGGCCTCGGAGTCGGCCGTCTCCATCGACCGGCGATTCACGGCGGTGAGCTCCTCCACCAGCGCCACCAGCTCCGTGCGCCGATTCTGGCCGGCCTGGAGGGCGCGCCACAGCCTCTCGATGTCTTCGAGCAGGGGCGCTTCCTCGCGCTCTGTCAACCGGGACTGCGCCTGAAGCAGCGCCGCCTGGAAGCGCTCCTCGGCTTCGGCAGGATCCAGGTCCGGGCGGGCGAGCACCGCGAGCATCGTCTCCCCCGCCTCCATGGTGACGACGTTCTCATCGATGATCTGCTCGATGGCGGGGCTCATGCGGTCGAAGAGCGCAATAGCCGCGAGGGCGAGCACGACCACCGCGGTCCGGAGAACGGTTCCGAACACCCAGACCTCGGTGGCCAGCTTCATCGCACCTTCTCCAGCATCGCCTCCACCGCCCCCCGACCCCCGGCCAGGACGAGGATGTCGCGCACCTCGAGGACGGCATCAGGGTTGGGGAGCTGCAGGTCGTCCTGCTCATCGTCATGGGGGCCCCGCACCGCGACGGCGTACAGACCGAAGCGCTTGGGCAGACTCAGCTCGCGGAGAGTCTTGCCCACGAAGCCAGCCGGGAGGGCCAGCTCACTGATCTCGAGACCTCGCCCCAGCGGCACCTGATCCAGCACGCCCCGAAAAGCGAGCCGGGTGGCGAGGCGGAGGCCAAAGGCCTTCTCGGGGTTCACGACTTCGTGCGCGCCCACCTTGCTGAGAATGCGACCGTGCAGCTCGTCGAAGGCCCGGGCCACGAGATGCCGACTGCCCAGCTGGCGCAGGAGAGCCGTACAGAGGATCGACGCGTCGCGAGAGTCCTCTCCGATCGCGCATACCGACAGGTCGCGGCGGTCGGGACGGAGCTCGGCCAGAGCGAGCTCGTCGGTGGCGTCGAGGACCAGCGCCTCGACGGCGAACTCCGACGCGACCTGGACGCGGTCTCGGTTACGATCCACGAGAATCACCTCCACCCGCCGCTTCGCGAGCTCTCGGGCCAGAGACATCCCGAACATACCTAGCCCCACGATGATGGCTTGCTTCATCTCGATCGTTCCTCTCCGCGTCGCCCCGTCACCCCACCGGGACGTCCTGCTCCGCGTAGTCCCATCGCGGCGGCCGGCGCCCCGAGGCGAAGAGCAGAAGCACGGATATCGGACCGAGACGACCGAGGAACATCCCGATCGACACCAGAACTTTCCCTACCGCGTCGAGATCTCCAGTCACTCCCACCGACAGCCCGACGGTGCCGAGGGCGGAGACCGTCTCGAACAGGGCCGGGAGGGGAGCCACCTCCTGAGTGATGAGCAGGGCCGTCCACAGCCCCAGGGCGCTGGTGGCGCCCAGGAAAACGATGGCGGCAGCCCGATAGAAGGTTGCGTGGGTGATGCGGCGCCGCTGGTACACGACGGCGGGTCGGCCCTGCAGGGTCGCCAGCACCGAGAGCACGAGCACCGCGAAGGTGGTGGTCTTGACCCCGCCCGCGGTGGACCCAGGCGAGCCCCCGATGAACATGAACAGGAGCATCAGCGACAGCGTGGGCGCCCGGAGGGTCTCGAAGTCCACGGAGTTGAAGCCGGCCGTGCGGAGAGTCACGGACTGAAAGAGCGCGTTGATCAGCCGGTCAGGAGTCGACAGACCGGCTAGGCTCGCATTCCACTCGAGGGCCCCCACCAACACCGCCCCTACCCCCACGAGCACGGCGCTGACCGTCACCATCAGCCGCACCGGCACGTGGTGGGTCTGCCTCGAGAGTGAGGTCAACACCACCACCGGCCCCAGCGCCCCCACGAAGATCAGCGCCCCCACGATGAGAAGCACGAAAGGGTCGCTTTGGTAGGCTACCAAGCTGTCCGACTGAAGAGCGAAACCTGCATTGCAAAACGCGCTGACCGCGGTGAACACCCCGCGCCACACCGAGAGGGTCAGGGACTCGCCGTAGTGGGTGGAAAACCGCGCCGCGAGAAACAGGGCCCCGGCCCCCTCGGCGCCGAAGGTCACCATGAGAATGTTGCGTACCGCCCGGGCGGGGTCGAGATCCTCCCAGGTCACGAATAGGTCCGAAACGGAGCGCTCGTACCGCAGGCTCACCCTGCGACCAAAAACGAAGAGCGCGGCCGTCGAGAAGGTCATGATGCCGAGGCCGCCGAGCTGAATGAGGACCAGCACCACCAGTTCGCCGAAGGCCGAAAAGGTGGTGGGGGTATCGACGACCGCAAGGCCGGTGACGCAGGTGGCGCTGACGGCCGTGAACACGGCATCAATGGCCGCTACCGAGCGCCCCGTTTCGGCGGACAGAGGAAGAGCGAGGAGGAGCGCCCCGAGCGCGATGGCCGCCCCGAAACTCCCTGCCAGCATCGCCTCGGGGCGGCCCAAAAAGGCTTCCAGTGCCGCTCCGAAGGGGCCCACCCCGCCACGGGAGGCGCGCGGGGAGGACGAGGTGTCTTCCCGAGTCAGAGCTACCAGCCCGGCCCCGAGGAGGCAGAGGCTGCGAAAACCCACATCGTCGACGGTGAGGCTGACCCCGACCAGAGCCAGCCACGCCAAGGCGGCGAGAGGGGCCTTCATGGGGGCCCGATCGCCCTCCGGGGCCGTCAGGCGGGCCAGCTCTGCCTCGGTCGGCGGACGAGAGGCCCGGAAAAAACCGGCCATGCGCAAGATGGATTGCCCACCGAGGAGAGCCACCAAACCCGAGGTCGCGGTCGCCCCCACCTGCACGGCCGGAGGCAAGTCGCGCGCGAGCGCCACGAGGATGCCCACCAGGAGCCCGGGGAGGGCCGCCCCAAGAAGAGGAAGATTGTCGCGCTCGACGCCTTCGAGCTCGCCCACCCGCCGAGATCGACGGCGCCAGAAGATCACGCTCGTAAAGGCCGCCGCCACCAGGAACGTCCAGCCGGGGTGGGCGGCGAGGATCGGAAAACCCACGAGGGCCCCGAGACCTCCCGCCGCCAGCAACCAGGGCTCGAGAGCCTCACCGCGCCCCTGCCTGAGGGCTCCGATGCCGAGGAGCACGCTCACCACCAGGAGCGGGACCTGAACGCTGAGGGCCTCGCCGCCCTCGAGGAGCCCGATCACGGGAAGGGCGGTCGCGACCCCCGCCAGAAGTCCCGTCCTGAACAGAGGCAGGCGGTTCACGTGGAGGCGCCCTCGCCCTTCGCGAGGCGACGACGCACGGCGCGGGTTCGATTGCGCATGACCCGCGCCTCGTCCGCATCGGCGTGGTCGTAGCCCAAGAGATGCAAGGTGCCATGCACGGCGAGGAGCTCCAGCTCCGCGTCCAGAGTCACGCGCCGCGACGCGGCCTGGGCCCGAGCCCGCTCGACGCTGATCACCACGTCTCCGAGGCTGGAGGCCCCTCCGCTCTCACCCCCTTGGACCACGAACTCCGAGCCCTCGCCGGCGGGGGGAGACAGCCCCGGAACGTCCAGGCCCTCGAGCCCCTCGAAAAGGAGGACCGGAACCGACCCCTCGTCTACGGCGAGACTCTCGTCGAGAGCAAAGGCGAGCACGTCGGTGGGCTTATCGAAGCCGCGGTAGGCGAGGTTCAGAGACTGGATCTCGCGGTCGTCCGTGAGCAGAACCGAGACCTCTCGGCCGTCCACGCCTTCCGCCCGGAGGGTGGTCGCGACAGCCCGTCGCACCGCCTTCACATCTCCCCCGCGAGCTCCCTTGCGACGGCGGCGGACGAGCTCCACTCGCGTAGAACCGAAGTTCATCGCCGCCATGCTCAGCTCGGCAGAGTCCCCGAGGCGGCGACGTCGCCGGAAGCAGGGCTCGCCCAGCCTGGCGGTCGTCCATCGGCGTGAACGAAGCGCTCAGTGAGGGCGCCGGTGAAGGCCTTACTGACGGCTGCGAGCTCTCGCAGCTCGAGGGCGGCGTCGTCGAGGATACGGGAAGAGACCGCGGCTCGGACCTCGCCTCGCACCGTGGCTTCGAGGGTCTCGCCGGTCTCGAACTCCCCCTCCCGGCCCGCCAGCGCGTCCTCGATTCGGTCCGCGAGAGCGACCAAGGCCGCGGTCTTGGAGCGGGGCTTAGGGCGTCGGCCTTCGACGCTGAGCTCGTGCGGCTGCTCGGCGAGGATCTGAGCCAGCTCGGGGGGAAATCGATGCTCGCTGGCAATTCGCGCAGCTGCTCGCCGGCGCTCCTCCGGGGTGCCCGGCCCCTTGAGCCGGCCTACGTCGTGGAGATAGCCCCCCACCCGGGCCAGGAGACGGTCCGAGCCGATGCTGCGGGCGCCCGCCTCGGCCAAGGTCCCTACGAGAAGGCTGTGGTGATAGGTGCCCGGCACCTCGACCAGGAGCTCGCGCAAAAGGGGATGCTCGGCGTCCGCGAACACCGCCAGCCCGGTGGGCATGGTGTAGCCGAACAGGGCCTCGATGGCGGGCAGCACCGAGCGAGCCAAAGGCGCGGCCAAAAGCCCCCCGAGCAGGGCGAAGAGCGCGGATACGGCGGTAGCCTCGAGAGCGAAACGCGCGTTGAGAAGGTGCGTGGCCACCACCATTGCGGCCTGGGCGAGACCCGCTCGAAAACCCGCCGCCACCACCGTCCGTTTGGCCCCCGGCTCGGTCGAGGCCGCAGCCAGGGAGCCCACCAGCGCCACGGCCGCGGAGTTGAGGTCGCCGCCCATCATCCATCCCGCGAGGAGACCTGCCACCGGCGCCACCGCGGTGGCGGCCACGGGACCTGCGGCCATGCGCACCACAATGGCCACCAGGGGGAGAGGGATGAGGAGCCGCCACGCGGAATCGGGTACGATCTCGATGGGGTGCATCCCCCGCAGGACGTCGTCGACCTTGAGACCGGCCCACAGCACGAGCAGGTAGGCCACGAAGACAGACGCCAGAAACACGAGATCCCGCTTCTTGGGGAGGCGATGCCGGTAGGCGTGGCGGGCCGAGCGATAGGCCAAGAAGGCCAAGACGACCCCCAAGATTGCGCTCCCCAGCACGGACTGCAGCCTGGATTGCGGAGACTCCAGCT
>JBCBRU010000126.1:0-17252 GCA_039819565.1 Myxococcota bacterium
CACCTCAGCGGCGGGGGACCCCCTGAACGCCAATGTCCCGGGCACCTACGGACCAGGGGCCGAGGAGGTGGCTCACCCTCCCAGTTCTCTGATGGCGCCCACCGAGATCCGGCTGCAGGGGCGGAGCTACACCGTGGCCAAGCCCTGGGCAGATCTGGGCGCCCGACACCTCGAGCGTTCGCTCTTCTTTCATCATGCAACCTATACCCCCGTGCACCAGGACCTTCCCGAGGTCATGCGTCTGATGGGAGCCGCTGATGACGACGAGATGCTGGTCTCGATCCTCGCCCGTGAGCTTGCTCCAGGGCTGGGGAGTATTCAGAACGTTCCGATCAGTCTCGGCGCCTCGGGGACCGGAAACGAACTCCTCACCTCCGGAGGAAGGGTCTTGGCCAACGTGGGTCCGACCGCGATCAGAAAGGCCCTCGGCGGAGACGACGGGCCCCTCGGGGATCTTCGCGCCCTGCGGGACCGATACGTCGATCGGATGTACGAGGTCTTCAAGGAACACGGCTCCCGAGGGGACCGTCGGCTCATCGACGCGTGGGTCCGCTCGCGCGATGACGTTCGGAACATCAGCCAAGACCTCCTGGGTCTGCTCGATAGCATCGAGGACAACAACGAGGACGCGCAGGCCACCGCGGCGGTCGTCCTGACGGCCATGAACATCTCGCCGGTGGTCACCATGCGGAGCACCTTTGGGGGCGACAATCACGTCGATCCCAACCTCGAGCGTGAGGTCAATGGTCACGTGGACTGCATCGGTCGGGTCAAGAGGATGCTCGACGAGTTGGATGGGCTGCGGTCATCGGGGGTGGTGAGAAACGATGTCCTGGTGGGCTCCATCAACGTGTTCGGCCGCACCCTTCGCAAGAAGGGCATCCAGGGCCGCGACCACAATCGCGCTCACCACGTGACGGTCATGTTCGGCGACGCTTTTCGAGGCCAGGTGGTCGGAGGGATCGAGCGAGTGGGTAAGGACTACGGAGCGACCTCGATAGACGCCCAAACCGGGGCCGCCCGCGGGAACATCCCCTTTGAGGAGACGTTCGCGTCGATGGCCAAGACGCTGGGAGTCGCGATGGGGGTTCCGCGAAGCACCATGGACGCGCGCGTGAAGCTGGGACAAGTGGTGGAAGCGGCCCTTAGCTAGCCGGGCTGGGTTCTAAACCGGAGGGTTCTAAACTCCCGAAAGTACGTGGTTTGAGTGACACCCGGGCGTTCGCCTGTCACGATCGAGGACGTGTCCGGGTGTCAATCCGTACTGCTCGGGCCGAAGCCGCGGTGGCACGTCGGTTGCTCTCTGCGGTGCCCATGACGACACGACGCAGGTCTCCCCTCACTCTCATCATCGCGGGCGCCCTCGGCACTTCGAGCACCGCCCTCGCCCAGTCCAACCCGGTACCGGTGCAGGTCGACGCCGGCGCGGACCACTCTTGTCTCGTGACGAGCTGTGGCTCGGTGCTCTGCTGGGGACGGAACGACAGCCGACAGAGCGATGATCGCTTCCCCGCTTCACCGAATATTTTCCTCCCGGCGCCGAAGTATACCCAGGTGAGCGTGGGGTCTCGCCACACCTGCGCGCTCAACGAAAACGGAGTGATCTCCTGCTGGGGCCGCGGCTTCGAGGGCCAGACCAGCGTGCCGGTCGGGTTTTACCAGAGGGTGGACGCGGGGGGCCATCGGACGTGCGGGATTCGAACGAGCGGGGAGCTTGCGTGCTGGGGCAACACGCCTTCCCCTCCGCCCGGCCGGTACCGTGACCTCAGCGTCGGCGTAAACCACGCCTGCGCGGTGACGGAGGACGGGTTCGCCGTACGGTGCTGGGGTCTCAACGCCTCCGGTCAGGCTCAGCAGGTCACCACCACGGATCTCCCCAACCCGGGCTCGTTCTTCGACGTCGAGGTTGGCGCTATCCACACCTGCGCGCGGACGGGGGGCGGCCGCTTCAATCGTCTCTACTGCTGGGGGAGCGACAGCTACGGGGCGGTGACCGGAGGTCGCGCGGTGCCCGTCGTCAACGCGCCTCATGTCTTTCAGCACGGTGGGGCTGGCTATACGCAGCTCTCGACCGGGCGCTGGGGCACGATGGCCGTCGACGAGACGACCGGACGAAAGCTCACCTGGGGCTGGGGCTGGCCCTTCTCCGGCGCCAGCGCGTCCCCGCCCTCCGACGCACCGAAGATGATCGACGCTGGCTCTGGACATGCCTGCATGATCACCGAAGGGGATCAGCTCCGGTGCTGGGGCAGCAACAGCTGGGGACAGATCAGCCAAGTGCCGAGTCTCCCGCGGTTCTGCCCGATTCAGTTCCCACCGGTCCCCCGCCTGTGAGGGGACGACATCTGTGACGGAGGCCACGGAGGGACCCGGACTGTTGCCAAGTGGAGAAGGACCGACTGAGTTTCGTGAGCCATGAGGGGCCTCAGTTTCGGTGTGACCATGTTATGCGCGATAGGCTGCGGCTCGGAGGCTCAGGCCCCGAGTGAGCTCCTCTTCGAGCCGGACGGCGGGTTCTGGGATAGCCCCTTTCCCAGCGCCCATCGCGGGACGTCCCCCGCTGGAGGTATGTCTCTGGCCGGCCTCTCGAACCCGGAGCGGATAAGCCTGGTTTCCTCTTTGAGGGAATTGATCGAATCGGATGTCGAGGGCTTTGGGGTCTCAAGTACGATCTATTTCCGTGCGAATGGGCCCCTCCACGCGGCAGTCCTTCCCACGATGAACGACACCCTCAAGGAGCAGGCCCAGGTCTGGCTCATGGACGTCGATCCCACGTCGCCGGAGAGGGGAACTCACGTTCCCCTGCGGGTGGGCGTCGTCGAAGATGAGGGCGGTCCGGTGGGCGCCCCCCACCTCCTCGCTCTTCAGCCGCTCCAGGGCTGGCCCCTTCGGGAGGGCACGCTGTACGCAGCGGGCGTACGGCGCGCTCTTCTGGTCGAGGGGGGCCGGCCGCTCCGCCCCTCCCGAACGCTGCGGCAGCTCCTCGAGGGATCCCGGCCCCGAGGCTTTTCCACGGAGGCCCTCGCAAGCTATCGGGTCGCCCTCGAGACCCTCGCGGAACAGGGAATGGACCTCGATGAGTTGGCCGGGCTGACCGTCTTTCGGACCGGACATCCGTCTCGGGAGTTCTTTCGATTCGTCGAGGCTGCCCAACGCCATCGTCCGAGCTTGGTTGGGGTCACCTTCGCGCCGCGCGAAGTCTTCGATGACTTCTGCGTCTTCGAATCCGAGATCTCTCTGCCCGACTTTCAGACCGGCCTTCCGCCGTATCCGTTGAGGGGAGGAGGATGGCCCGAGGACCCGATCGAGGCGCAGCCGCGGCGGGTGAGGAGTCGGCTCGTCCTCACCGTGCCTCGGGCTCCGATGCCCGCCTCCGGCTTCCCAACGGTGCTCTTCGTGCGGACCGGGGGCGGGGGGGATCGTCCCCTGGTCGACCGTGGGCCGCGCGCCACCCCCGGTGGGGAGGCGATACGACCCGGAACTGGCCCGGCCCTCGAGCTGGCCCGGGTGGGCTTCGCGGGGCTGACTTGGGACGGCCCTCACGGCGGTCAACGGAACTTTACAGGGGCTGATGAGCAGTTCCTGGTCTTCAATCCCTCCAACCCCGAAGCCCTCCGGGACAACGTGAGGCAGACCGCGCTCGAAGCGGTCATGCTCGCCGACGGGGTCAGCGAGGTCCGGGCCCCGGATGGCTGTCCGGGGATCTCGAGCTCGATTCGGCTCGACGGGACCCAGATCTCTCTCATGGGGCATTCCATGGGGGCCACCATTGCGCCTCTGGCCGCGGCCACCGGTCGGTTCGACGCCCTGCTCCTTTCCGGCGCGGGGGGATCTTGGATCGAGAACGTGCTCTTCAAGAGGAGCCCGGTTCCGGTGCGTCCGTTGGCCGGGCTCCTCCTGGGCTTCGACCCGATCGGCGATCCCGTCGATCGCTTCGACCCCATCCTCGCCTTACTCCAGTGGGCAGGCGAGCCTGCAGATCCTCCGGTGTATCTGCGCAGAGCTCGGGAGGAAGGCCGCCTGCCGCACCTCCTGATGCTCCAGGGCATCGGAGATACTTATATTCCCGCGCCGGTGGCCAACGCGACGAGCCTCGCCGCGCGCCTCGACTTGGGAGGCGCGCCGACCGCGAGCCACGAGGGTCTCTTAGACCTCGTGGGCGCGGCAGCCACGTCTCTTCCCGCGGGTGGGAATCGAGATCGAGGTCAGCGGACCGCAGTCCTGACCCAGCACCCCGGTGACCCGGTGGAGGATCCCCACGAGGTGGTCTTTCAGACCGAGGCCCCGAAACGGCAGTATCGCTGCTTCCTCAGAGACCTGGCCGCGGGGAGGGTCCCTCTCGTGCGGGACGCTGACCCCTGTCGTTGACGAGCGGGCGGCCCGCGGTTCCGACGCGGACGCGCAGCTCGCCGAGGAATCCCGCGGAGCTGACGATCTCTTGGCCGGGCCGGAGGAAGCGAGACTCACCGCCGAGCTTGAGGGCGAGTTTCTGCATCCGACCCACGCCCAGGAGATCGGCAGCCCGAACGAGCCAGGCTCTTCGAGATCCCCCAGTAGGCGTAGCGTCGGTCCTGGCCTTCGCCAAGCAGCGCGAGGGCGCGGGCGGACAGATCGTTGGCTACGAAGAAGCCGAGACGCGGAGCGTAGTCGTCGGCCTCGAGGGCCCCGGAAGGGATATCCTCGAGGAGCACGACACCCAACTCCGTCTCGTAGTCGAGCCGCGGGTCGAGCTCGGGATGGGCGGCTCGCAGCGCCGGACCGAGGCCCGGCTCCATGCGTTCCGCGGCTTCGAAGAGCCCCTCGGAGGTGGGGAAAGGAATCGTCGCGTCCCCCGAGACGAACGCCGTTGCGGCCTTCTGGCCAAACCTTCGAGGGAGAGGACCGAGACTCGAGATCCGCTCGAGCCGCGCGCCGTTGAAGCCCACGCGGACGCGGTATGCGCGTGTCTCTTCGGGGCCTCGTCACCCTCAGAGGATGAAGTAGAACGGTAGGTAAAAGAGTCCGAACATGCCGAGCCCAATGGCTAGGGCACCAAAGATGTACCACGGCCAAGGGCCCAAGACGTCCAGGAGCGAGGGCTGATCCGGCTTCGCGCTGACGTAGGCGTAGTTGGCTCCGAGCCGCCAGTTCAGGAGGGCGGCGATCGGGATATAAGCGAGTGTGGTCAGGAAGGCCGTGACGATGCCCCGCGGGGTGGGAAAGAGCCCGAGTGCGGCCGTGATATAGATCACGAGCACGATGAGCCCGGCGTGGACGACCCAATACTTGACGAAGTTCCGATGAGGAAAGCCGTCTCGAAGGTCTGGAGTTAGAACCGCCATGAGCGTGCCCGCCATCACCATATAGTAGGTGATCTCATGGGTCTCCAAGCTTGGTCGCCAGGCGTAGAACGGGGCCAGGACAGCGAGTAGATTACAGAGGTCTATCGGCAGGTCGAAGGTGGGATTGAACTCTCGGGCGCGGACCTTGAGGATCGTCCACCCCCACACGCTCCCCGCCAACACGAGGGCTAAGCCTCGGGCCACCCAAAGACGGATCTCCGGAGACCAAGCACGGAGCGCCCACCACGGGAGGACCGCCGAGATCACGACGATACCCGCGAGGATGAGAAGATGCGTTCGTCCGAACGCGACGAAGCCAGGGGGGGGAGCGTCCGCAGTCATAGATGAGTGAAGGCCGGAGGCGTCCGGCGGGCTCGCCGAGGATACGAGATGCGCGGCGGCGCGTCATGAGCTTCTGTGCTGGTGGGGATCCAGCGTCTCGGCGACGCGCGCAAGGCTCGCGGACCCCGCGCTGTAGGTCTTGGAGACATTGGCCAGCTGGCGGACGGGTCGATAGGCCAAGGTTACGTAGCCGGTGAAGCTCACCAGCTCTCCGAGGGTCATCGTCCCGGTTGCCACCTGCCGGGACCCTGCCGCCCACACGCAAGCGATACCCAACCCGGTCCCAAACGCGGCCGCGCCCTTGATGGCGGCTTGCATTCGAGCTGATCTCAGCTCTTCCTCCTCGAGACGTTGACTCTGCTCCGTGACGTCCGTCGCCGCCGCTTCCGTGGGGTGGTGGAGGAAGGCTTCGACTTTCTCGTAGAGCTTCGCGTGGGCCTCGGAGGCGCGGCGCGAGGCGTCCTCGATGCGCCTCTCGAGGCGAGAGACGGCCCAGCGTTGAAGGGGAAGGAAGAGCAGGGCGAGAGCCGAGAGAGCAGGGTCGAGACCGATGAGCACGAGCGCGGGGAGCAGCGCGCGGATACTGCCGGTGACGCTGCGGATATAGATCCGGTCGGTGAAAGATCGGAGTCGTCCCACATCTCGGCCCATGCGGGTCAGGGCGTCGCCCATCGAGACGCCGCCTCGGCCGCTTCGAAGCCAATGGGTTACGAGCTCTCGGCGAACCGTACTCACCGTCCTGAGGCCGAGACGTGCGGAGGCTTCTCCGTAGGCAAATAGGGACAGGGCGCGTCCGGCGGCCAGGAGGAAGAGGCCCATGAGAGCCCACGGGTGGATGAGGGGGCCGGGACTGGTCAGCCGATCCACCAAGACCCCGACCAGCCATGGCTTGGCCATGGGAAGCGACTCCGCCGCGAGCCGCCATCCCAAGGTTCGCGACAGGAGGAGAGCTTGGGCTTGGGTCACCCTCGTCAAGAGTGCCTCCGCGCTGGAGGGCGGCGTCCCGAGGTGCGGAAGCAGGGTTCGGAGCGCGAGTCGAGCGGCGGTCACGCCGCCCCTACGAACGAAGGGCTGCCGGCGGCGAAAGAGGGCGGGTTAGACCCCTGTACGCCTGAGGCCGAAGTGAAAAGTTCACCCCGCCATCGCTCCGAAATCGGAGCGGCTCGTAACCCACCGCGACATGGCAACCATCGCTCTCGACCCCCGCACCCTTTCTCCGTCCTTCGCCGCCGAGGCGAAATGGGGCTGGTCCTGTCGTCATCTTCGATTCGATACGACGGGGTCCGTGGGCCCTCTCCCCACCCGATCCGGGGACGTGTGTCTGGCTCGGGTCAGCCGGATCGGAAGTCACGGACGGATTGTGGATAGGAGCGGTGCGCGGCGGCGTATCTATCCGGGAGACCTCGTCGTCGGAGTGCTCGGTCACCGTTATGCGACCGATGCCTTCCACGGTCGCGCCGAGCACGACGACGGACGAGCCCATTTGATGACCAACGCCGGGATGATGGGCTGGGTTCACGAGCGGCACGCCCAAACCCGAGGCCCCACCTCCTTGGAAATCTTGGGCGGCGTCCTCGATGCGAAGGGCCACCCCGTCAACCTCATCGACCTTCGCTTTCGCCCGCGAAGAGAACGAGAGAAGGAGGCGAAGGTCGTCCTCATGCTGGGGACAGGTATGAACGCGGGGAAGACGACCTCGGCCTGCAAACTCGTACGCGGCCTCGCGGGGCAAGGCCTCGAGGTCGCTGCGCTCAAGATCACGGGCAGTGTCTCCCCCGGAGATCGAAGCGAGCTCGAGGATGCCGGAGCAAGCTATGTTTCGGACTTCAGTGATTACGGCTTCCCCTCGACCTATCTTCTCCCGGAGGCGCAGCTCCAGGATCTCGCGGGCACCATGCTCGCCGACGCTGAGTCCCGAAGACCGGACGTGATCGTTGCGGAGGTGGCGGATGGTGTTCTTCAGCGAGAGACGACGCTCCTCCTTCGACATCTTCGGTCCCGCGTCGATGGCACGGTGTTGGCGGCAGCCTGCGCACTCTCGGCGATCGCGGGAGCGGAGGTCATCGAGAGGCTTGGGCACCGGATCCACGCGGTCACGGGCCTCATCTCCAACGCACCCCTGTTCGTCTCCGAGCTCGCAGATCACGGCGGACGGAAGGTCGTGACCAGTGCTGATGACGGCGAGGCCCTGGGGGAAGCGGTGGCCCGGAGCCTCGGCGTCTCCCGGCGGGAGGCCGCGTGACGGTGATCGGCCTCGGATGGGTCTCGGCCCTGGCTTTGATCTCAGCCCCTGCCGTCGAAAAGACCCAACGGCTTCGGCTCCGGGCCTCCGCCCTGGCCGGAGCCGACTCCAACCTGCGACAGAGCGCAGGATCGGAAGGGTGGTCGGCCGCGGCGGCCACCCAGCTGGCCGGCTCGGCCCGGTTTCCCGTGGGCGAAGACGTGGTGGGGTTTGGGGCAGAGGCTGTCTTCGATCTCGGAGAGGGCGCGGATCGCGCGCATCGAGCCACTCTGGGGGTGGACGGTCTATGGTCTCGGTGGGGCTCGAGATCGTCGGAGAGCCCCCTGAGGATAGACCTCCGGGGCTTCTATCGTACGGGGGCGCGTTTGGACGGTCGGCCCCGGTCGGTCGGACAGACCTCCCCGGCGGGTGACCCGAGCGACGGCGACCCGAGCGACGGGGACGAGGCCGACGCCGACGAGGCCGACGAGGCCGACGAGGCCGACGCCGAGCTCGCCGGACTCGAGGGCGTGGATGGGGGGGCTTCGCTGGCCTTCTTCGACCCCTTCCATGACGTGGGGGCGCAGCTGAGCTTCCACTATCGCCCCGGATCGAGGACGCGTCTTCGCTTCCGGGGAAGTCTCCGGCGCAGCTGGCGGAGCGCCGAGCCGAGCCAGCCGGCCCGGCACTTTACCGAGGTGGCGGGGCGCCTCGGTTGGAGGGAGCGTCTGCACCCGTCGCTGTTCTTCACCCTTCGGTACGGGTTGGGCGCGCGCGGATTCGATGAGCGCTCCGATGGCCGCGGAGGTCGGCTGCTCTACCTGGTCCATCGGCCCCGGGCGGAGCTGCGGGCGCGCTGGGGCCGACTGCGTGGACGGCTCGGCTACGGGCTCCGCGTCCTCGACGCGAATCGGGCGGAGCGGAGTCGACTTCGTCACGAGGGCTGGGTCGAGGCTCGATGGAGCCTCGATGCGCGGTGGGCGTGGCTGACGCGCATCGATCTGGCGAGAGAGATACGTTGGGGACGCCCGGACCGAAGCTGGAGCCGGGTGCGGGCCGTGGCTGGGGTTGCCGTGGTGCTCTAGCCGGACCGTCCCCTGGATCGCTCGCGGCTTGACGGCCTCCCTCGCGCCGGGTGGCTGCTAGGGCAGAGCCATGAGATATCTCGTCTTTCTCGGGTCGGTGCGAGACTCCTCGCCCCCGCGACCGAAGCGCCTGGGCCACCGAGTGGCCCGAGCTGTCCTCGCCCAGCTGCGTCGAGCCGATCACGACGTAAGCTTGGTAGACCCGCTCGAACTGAACCCGGAGGCCGCGTTCAAGCCGCACTTTGCCTACGCTGCGGGGCGCGCTCCCGCTCCCCTCGAGGCTTGGGCACGTCAGATCCAGGAGGCCGAGGGCTATGTCATGATAAGTCCCGAGTACAATCACTCGATGAGCCCCGCCCTCGCTCATCTCTTGAATCACTTCGGCAGCTCCCTATTTTCCTACAAACCCAGCGTGATCGTGACCTATTCGGCAGGGCAATGGGGTGGGGCCCGGGCGGCCGTGGCCATGCGCACCTTCCTCTCGGAGCTGGGCTGTCTTCCTGTCTCGGCGATGGTCCACGTTCCCAAGGCACAGGAGGTCTTCGACCCCGAAGGACACCCTCACGGAGACGCCGAGAGTTGGGACAGCTACTTTGGCCGAGCCCTCGGTCAGCTGGACTGGTGGGCGGCCGCGGCGGCCTATGGTCGCGAGACCCTCGAGTCTCCGGAGCCCTTGACCCGCGATCCCTCCCAGCGCAACGCGCCCCCCTCGCGGTAGGTCCGTCGAGCCTCTTCCCTCAGCCTTTCCGCGGTAGGCCTTCGAGAAGTTCAATCGATCGGAGAGCTTCGGGTGCCTCTCGGCCTCCAGCCAAAATTGATCGCACCCGTCCGTCCGGTTCCGAAGTACAGGCCCTGACCCACCGGGTGCCCGCTCCGCGCAGGTCGGTTGAGAGACAGGGCCGAAGACTCGGATGACGTTAATCTATTGAGGCGTCGGGTTGGGGAGTGTTAAGCGGGGCTCGTGACAAGAGTAGCTGTCGCTGTCGTTCTTATGTCCGCAGTGGGTTGTGCCCATCTCCAGGATAACTCCGGCGAGAAGGAGGCGGGGGTGCGTTGCGAGTACATCAAGGTGGTTGGGAGCCGTCTCCCCAAGCGCGTGTGCTCTACGCCCTCTTCTACCGAGAAAGCGGAACGAGCGGACGAACGATGAACCCGGGACGTAATACCTCGAGCTCCAAACGAGGTGTTGCGTTCGGAGCCTGACCGTCGATGGCGACGAGAGGCTCCGTTCTCACGGCGCGGAGGCAAAGGTAGGGTCGGACTCGCTGTCCTCGGGCGGCCAGGACGCCCCCACGCGAAGAAAATAGGCGACGGTCTGCTCTCCGTCCGTGGTCCAGCGGACGGCTCCGAGCTCTTCACCCACCCGCGCCATCACCAGGTGGCTCCGGAAGTGCTCGGCGTCCGAATGGCCGTCGTGGCGCGCGCGGAGCTCGCAGAGGCTCGCGGCGCACTCGAAGCTCTCCACGAAGGAACCCTCGACGGCGAGGGACTGGGCCGCCTCGGTCTCGGTCCGGTGCGCCCAGGCCTCGTCTCGGACCTCTGCGTAGCGAGCATCTTCCAGGTTGCGGAAGCGAGCCTCGATCCGCCGAGCCTGAGCCTCAGGCGTGGGTTCAGGGGGGGCGAGGGCGACCTCCGGTTCATCGCGCTCGCTCCTCGACTCAGCCAAGAGGGCTACCGTCTGGCGAAGGGCCTCGAGCTCACGTCGGAGCGCCGCCACCGACGCGGAAGCCTCTGGTCCTGGGCGCCGACGTACGGGCGGCGGCCTCTTGCTGCCCATTCTCTTCGTAGGGACGGGCTTCGAGGGTTCCCTCGTCGCCTCCGGGGGTGAAGGTTTCGAAAGGGCGAGGACCAGGGCCGAACCGAGGAGTCCGCCGAGACATCCGCTCACTAAAAGGCTTCTAACCGACATGGAAGTCTCCCGCTGCGGCGGGCTGCGTCAGCCCGCCGCCCCTAGGGGTTTCAGTTCTGGTCCACCGCGATGCTACGGATATATCCGCCGGCAGGGAGAACGCAGAACACGTAGAAGCTGCCCTCATAGTAGCTCGTGAGGCCCGGGTTGCCGAAGTCGATGTTGCGATTGCCGGTGCCATTAGCCTCTCGGAGAGCGCTCACGTTCCCGGTGCTGAGATAGCGATCGTAGGAGCCCACTCGGCACCACATATCGGGATTGGTCGAATAGACGGCGACATCGACGTCGGTCAGCGTTCCCGAGGAGAAGCCCTGGACATTGGGGATGGGGCAGACGATGTAGCGCCAGCTCGTGGAGCCATTACGGAGACCGGTGGCGGACTGGTACAGATCTGTCCCCAGGCTCGAGTTGGGAGGATAGTTATTCTCGCAGTCGGAGCCGTGGATGACGGTCTTCGAGGCGGCCATAGCCTCGGACGAGAGTCCGATCAGGCCCACGGCGAGGAGGGCGGTGGCGAGAGGTCGGGCAAGAACGCGGTACATCATAAGTTATCTCCTTTTCGCGTCTCTCGGACGCACCGGAGACCTGAGCAAGGGAGATGCCAACCCGAAGGGCAGCGGTGGGGTCTCGACGGGAAGGGCCGAGGCCCTCCACGTGCGTGTCTTGCACTTCGAGGCCGGTGGCCAAGGATCAATCGTGCATGTTCAGCCCAGGGGACGAGCGCGAGGCGGACCGGACGGGGCTGGCCCCCGCGCACGCGCTACCTCTTCGTGGGGGCTTCCGTCTCGTCGGAGGTGTCTCCGGCGGCGGCTCGCAGGCGTCGCTTCCACTCCACCATCGTCAGCGCGCTCGTCGCCACCGCCTGAAGGTTCGTGCCGGCGGTGCGGTGGACCTTTCCCCCTTTCCTCGTACCGTGCCCGAGGAGAAAGGCCGTCACCTTTCGTTCGTGGTCGATGATGGGAATCAGGCTGATGAACGCGGCGCGGCCGAGGCCCAGGCTTTCGGTCAGCCAGAAGCTCCCCACTTCGAAGCTCCCCGGACCTCGATAGATCTTGCCCGATCGAGCTCCGTCTTGGATGAGGGGGTGGACGCGGATGGGGAGCTCGGCGAGCGAGAAAGCCTCGGGAGATATCTTGGCCCCCAGATGGATCCAGCCGCGCACCCGGTCGCCTTCGACGAGGTAGACGGCGCAGGTCGAGAAGTAGTTATACATATATCGATTGAGCAGCTTCAGGACGTGCTCTGGGCGCTCTGCGCGAAGGAGCGCCCTCGATAGATGCTGAAGGCCATCCGTGCCGTGATGGGGAGCCTCGCGGTGCGGGTCGAGCTCTTGGGAGGGCGCGGAGACAGCGCCGACACCCGAGCCCCCCGGGGTTGCCGGGTCCCGAAGGAAAAACCGTGCCTGATGCCCCACGTGGTAGTGGCGGGCATGAGCGTAGAGCACACAGAGCTCGGGCGCGACCACGGGATGGATCGTGGTGTCGGTACGAAACGAGAGTTCGTCGATCGCGTCGAGGTCAGTGGGGTCGACCATGGCTAAAGTCAGGCTCCGCCCCTGCAGGGCCACCGGCATCACTTGGTGCTTGATAGCCAGCTCCTGGGGAATAGAGGCCACGGCAGCCTCCGAGACCTGGTCGATATCGAGGAGGAACGGTAGGCCGAGCTGCTGGCCGAGGAAGCTCGCGAGGTCTTCGGCGGATAGATAGCCCAGCTGAACGAGATTGGTGCCCAGTCGATTTCCCGTATCCTCTTGAGCCTTGAGTGCCTCGCTGATCTGCTCTTCATTCACGAGCCCCTCCTGGACGAGGAGGTCCCCGATGCGCTGGTGGGTCAGGTCCTTCACCGCCGTATGCAGGCGCTTGGCCTGCTGAGCATGACGGACCGCCTCCGTCGCAGCATGAGCCTCCTCGAGCAGCTCCGCTCGAGCCCGATGGCTGAGAGAGAACTGAGGCTCGGGCATCTCCACCCCTTTTTGGTGGAGTTGTTCTCCCAGATTGAGGGTGGCGATGTAGAGGTCTCGCTCGTTGACCCCGCGGACCTTGAGGACGGCCTGCAGGATCGGCTCGAAGTTCAGTTTCTTCTTCTTGAGGAGGCGCCCGATGTTGTCGGCCAGGAATTTGGAGAGCTTGGCATGGTCGACCCGGCTTCCTGCCGGCGAAATCGCGATAGCGTTCGCGACCGCCCTTAGGACGTAGCGGTCGAGGTCTTCGCGAGAGCCTTCACTGTTATCGGAGGCCGCGAGGCACTCGACGCCCAGCGGCCCCGTGTCGCTCGCGGTCTCCATGAAGGCCCGGATCGGAGGAAAGCGCTCGGGACTTGAGTCGATTCGGCCCCTACGGCTCCGAATGAGCCGGTTCAAGGACCCACCCGACCTCCGTCCAAGGGCGCATGCCGTCGGGCCGGAGCTTAGGGGAGGGCTAGCGGCCAGTTCGCCAGGCGCCATCTGGCTGGTGCTTGATGACCCTGAGGATGTCCGCAACGGTGAAGGAGACGTCGGGGTTCAGTCCGAGCCGACGCGCCGCCCGGGTTGGTAAGCGGACCCGCTGCTGCCCCTGTTCTGCCCACTGCGCGAAGTTTGGGTGCTGTTCGAGGATCACCCCGTCCACGACCATGTCCGCTCGAGCCGCGGACCGGGTGGGGTCAGCGGCGGCTATCACCAGGTGATTGACGTCCACGGTTCCATTCGTCGCTTCGCGCACGAGGTCCGCGAGGGTTCGGTACTCGCTCTCCAGCGCCTTTCGGTGAGAGGCCAAGTATCGGGTGTCGAACTCGACGCGCCAGGGGCCGAGTCCGCGGTCGTTGACGTTGCGGCCGAGGAAGTCGAAGCCGGTGGTGCGAAGGTCCTCGATCTCGGCGACCTCGTGCCGCGCGAAGAGCAAGTCACTCATCGTGCCTTCTCCTGCGGCGAGTCGGTTCCACGCGGCGTAGTTGTCGTACTCGAAGCGAATGCCTGGGCTATCGAAGAGGTAGCGCTTCATGGTGCGCACCATGTCCTGATCGACATCGAGGCCCAGGCGGCGGAGGTCTCGGGTCACGCGTCCGGTGTCGTTTCGGTCGAGCAGTCGCTGCCGGATTTCGCCGAGCTGGGACTCTTGGAGGCCCCCCTTTTGGGCCCAATCGAGATCGTAGCCTTGGGCCTTTCCGCCCGAAGGGCGCAGATCTCCGCCGGGGCGGTGGGTGATGCGCTGGGTGGCGGTCTCGGCGTCGATGATCTCGTCGATTCTCTGCTCGATGGAGACGTGGCTCGAGTGGGCGAGACCTTGCTCGAGCTCATCCGCCAGGCTTTCGAGGTCCGTCAGCCCGCTCCGCATCGCGTCGGGAAGCTCGCGCACCACTTGCTCGGGGGCGGCACGGCCCAGGCCAGTGGTCCGGGCCAGGGCGCGAACGAGCTGCTCCGCGTTGTCTTCGATGCCCCCAGGGATCGCCTTGAGGGCGCCGAAGAGATCGTCGAGCTGTTGGCGAGAGGCCCCCGCGAGGGCCCGGAACGGAGCATCGCTCTTCGCGAGATAGTTCACGCCCTTGGCGATCGCCACGACCTCGGTCGCGTCGAGGGCGAGCCCTGCCACCCCCCCGATCGGGTCGCCGCGAAGCATCGACACGATGTTGCCCGCGATCGGAACGTTGGGCCCAAAGGTAATCAGCGCAAGGTCGTTGACGAAGCGGTCCGCCGCAACCCCTTGCCGGACGATGTGATCAATCAGCTCGCCCTGAGTCTGTGCGTCGAGCCCGTTCCAATTGAGGTCCAGCTTGACCGCGGTGCTGCCATCCTCGTTAGACCGGAGTTCGTAGAGCGTGCGTCGGCCCTGGGCGACTCGACTGAGTTCGCCATCGGGTCGGGAGATACGGACGATCGAGCGGTCATCGGCGACCGGGAAACCCACCTCGGCGCGAAGGGTTCGACCCGTCGGTCCGTCCCGTTCCTCCAGCCGAAGACCACGGAGCGCGTCCATGTCGACCGAGGTATAGCGGCCCTCGCTATCGACGATTGGGATGCGGCTGAGGCTCCCGAGGCGATCTTTGTCCACCGCGAGCTCCGTCGTCGACTCACCGGGACGGTTGATGCCTCGGGCGCTGTAGAGAAACTTGCCGTCGTTATCGAGGACGTATTGTCCAGCCTCCCCGAGGTCGACCGAGTAGACAGAGCGTCCCGCAACGTCATTGCCGATGCGAAAGCGGTGAAGCGCGCGGGCCGGGCCCCCGTTCTCGGGCAGCCACTGATGAAGAGCAGACTGCACCGCCTCAGGAACGCTCTCCGCATCCAAGCCTTCGAAGGGGATGGGCTCGGGAATGACCTCGCTTCCCGTCGGCGGGACGATGACGTTGCGGGTGTCCGAGGTCACCACGCGTTCCCCGGACAAGGTGCGCAGCTCGCGGTTTCGTAGAGCTTGCAGGGCAGGGTCGGCCACGCCATCCGTGAAAATGACGAGGTCCCCGTTGGCGTTGCGGTCGAGCAAGCCGAGGCGGTTCGCCTCGCCGGTCTCGGGGTCGAAGCGGGCGATGTGCTGCTGTCCGGTGGCTTCGTCGACGGTCACCCGCCACGGGCTTCGCTCGCCCTCGACGAAGACCATCTCGGCCCGCTGGAGCTCTCGGTATTGTCCGTCGGCTGCGCGAACGTATTGAATCGACTGATCGTCGTTCGCGCTGCGGGAGACCGCTCGTTCGTCGCGATAGACGATCTGTCCGCCCTCGAAGCTCTCGATCCCGTTGCGACCGAGGTCGAGCTCGTTGGCACCCTCGAAGAGCTTCTCGATGCGCACCCCGTCCGGGTAACTTCGGCTCTGAAACGCGAGCGCACCTTCGGGGCTGAACAGGAGGGACTCCTGGTATCCCTCGGGATGGTCATAATGGGCTTGGGCATAGGTCCGACCCTGTCGATCTTCGCCGAAGTCGATGATGGGCCCCGCCGAGTAGTGACTCTTCTGCAAGACGTCCTTCGGAACAAAGCCCACCAGCGCGGTAGGTAGGAACTTGAACTCTCCGGAGCGGGTGCGAATGGCGGCATCCGTGAGCTGCCCTCCGTCGGGGCCGCGGCGCCACCGACGTATCCCTCCCGCGCCCGTGTCTTCGTTGAACGCAACGATCACGGTAGCGGGCTCGCCTTGCGCGGTCGCGTCGCCGTGTAGCCATCGTGCCGCGTCGAGGATGTCCGTCGGGAGCGGCTCCGTGGGGGCAGCGCCCCCGCCCTCCGCGGCGCGTATCGTCCAGAGCCGCTCAGTGAAGATGGAGCCGTCGTCGTCGCGAATCGGTCGGACCTCGACGGTGACGTCCACGGGGCCGTAGGGCGTACTCACCCGGTCCGTCTGCGCCGCGGAGGACGTGGCCTGGGCGGCGAAGACCGAGCCTGCGGCGTCCACCGACGCCGGCCCCGAAAACATGCTCGCTGCGTCCGAGAGTGCCGAGATGCGCGCGAGGCTCGGTCCGGTCGCGACTATCGAAGTGCCCCCCCGCTCGAAGCCATCTCTCAGGGGGGTCCGGAGGCCACGCGCCGGCTCCCCGCGACCCTCTCTCGACTCGCGTCGCGCTCGCGGAGTGGCGACGGACGGGTTGCGCGGCGTGGTGGGCGGTGGAATGCGTGCGTCCATCCCCACCCCACTAGCAGCCCCCATGCCAGTTCGATGGAGTGAGGTCGCCAGCGCTTCCTGTTCTCCCGACCGTACAGAGAGCGTTCGGGCCGCCGTACAGGGGCCGTCTCGGGGGGCGACGCCCGCGCCGTACCCGTGCCGGGTCGCCAAGTCACGAAGCGGCCGCACATCTAACCTTTCGGGGACGGCAACAGGGTCGGTAGGAGCGCGGGTGGCGCGCGGGAGGGGAGGGGTGTAACACCTCTGCCATGTCATCGACTCTGCTCGACACCATCGCGGCCGAGCTCGGGCCTGAGACCCTGTCGCAGCTCGGGCAATCGATCGGCGCTAGTCCCGGTCAGACGCAGGCGGCGGTCGCAGCGGCCCTGCCGGCCTTGATCGGGGGGCTGGCTCACAACACCGCCTCCCCTGAAGGAGCCCAGGCGCTCGCCTCGGCGGTCGACCGGGACCACGTTCCGAACTTGGAGTCCCAGATTCAGGGCTTGGGCAGCCTGCTCGGCGGAGCCGGTAGCAGCGGCGGATCGGGTAGCCTCGACATGCTGGGGGGCCTGATGGGCTCGCTCATGGGCCAAAAAGGGGCGCCGTCGGGCGGGGGCGGGCTCGGCGGAATGCTGGGCGCGGCTATGGCCACCATGGCCAGCGGAAACGCGTCGGGCGCGCCCAAGGCCCTGGATGGCGCGGGGATCCTTGGGCACATCCTCGGGGGACGTCGTGGCGCGGTGGAGTCAGGGGTGGCCCAAGCCAGCGGGCTCGACGCGTCGGCCGTGGCCAAACTCCTGCCCGCGCTGGCGC
>JBCBRU010000127.1:0-17160 GCA_039819565.1 Myxococcota bacterium
GCACGGACTACCTGGTCGTCGTGCGAGGCTACGCGCACATGGCTCCGCCTATCCGTCCTTCACCCAAAGGGCCTTAAAAGAGGCTGCGGCCCTCGTCGCGCCGACACTTCACCCCTGCATGGAAGCGACGGGGCAGCCTTAGCTGCGCTCGGAGCCCGATCAAGAGGGGAAGCTCGAGCGAGGCCTCGAGCTGAAGCCTAGCTCGGACGGCGCCGGAGCGCGCTCCCAGCCCATCTGTTCAGCGGGAGCGGCGGCGCCGGCGGAGCCCTCCGGCGGAGGGACTTCACGCAGGGGGGCGAGCCGCGGCGCCCCCGGCTCCAGCGGACGCGGTCCCCCCGGGGGTGGCAGGTCTGAGGGGGCGCCGGCGAGCCCAGCGTAAGCCACCGTCGCGAGGAGGATAATCTTCGTCATGAACCGGCCCCCGCCGCCCCAGGGCAGCCTCCGAGACTTCCCGAGTGTCGCGGCGCCGTTTTGAGGGAGTCGAGGAAAGATTCGAGTCCAACGCTCCCCTGCCTTTTGCGAAACGCCCTACTGAGGCCCCACGCCGCGGCGTACGCGAAGCTTCAGGGTGCGGCGGGCCTGTCCCGAAAGAGCACGGTGTCGGGATCCCCATAGAAAGCGTAGGCCCGCCAGGTGGGATCTTCCTCGTCGCCGCCGCGTCGCCGTAGGTCGCGCAGGACGTCCGCCACCTTCGCCTGACCGTCGCGCCCGATGCGGGCTTCGACTTCGGTATAGAAAGCCTCCGCGAAGTCGGCAGCGCGACCGTCTCCGATCGGCCAAAGGGCGCCTATGTACCCCGACACGCCGGCGTCGAGGAGGGCCGGAGCCCAACCTTCTACGATCCCCCCCACGTCCGCGGTCTGGCCGAGCTCGCAGGCGTTGAAGAATACGAGGGTCCCACGCTTGCGGAAGTTGGGCTGCTCGAGGCCCAACAACTCGAAGGCGCTCAGAGGGCCGTCCTCGAGCTTTAGCACGTAGGCCGACCCGGTCCCGACGACGGGGCGAGCCGCTCCGTGCCCTGAAAAGTGGAGGATACCTTGCGGCGGCTCCGACAACAGGCCGGAGAGCAGGCTCTGTTGACCACGGACCTCGCGGAAGCCATCGAGCACCGACATCGCGGCCCGCTCCCGAGCCACCGCAGGGAGAAACTCGTCACCTTGATACTTGGGAAACAAGCCCACGATCTCGCGGAGGTGCAGTCTTCGGGGAGGAATGACGGCGGCACGCCTCCCCTGCGTCACGTGCCAGCGCCCCACCGCGAAGCGGTCGCCGAGGGAGTCCAGACGACGCCCCTCGTCGTCCACGGGAGTCACCAGCTCCCAGGGAAAGTTCGGGATGTCCGTATAGATACGAAGCCCTTCGGCTCGTTCGTCTCCGTGGATCTCGAGCAAGTAGCGCTGGGCCGGGGCCGGGAGGAGCTTCCAAAGTTCGACGCCGAGGGCGCGCATCTGGGTGCGCCGGCGCGCGGCGGGGACGGGATCGACCACGCCCACCCCGCGGAGAGTGAGATAGCGCTGTTGAAGGAAGGAGGGGAGCGCGCTGCGGTCGAGCTGGCCTTCGCCGAACTGAGGGAGTCGTCCGGGAGCGTTGAGCAGCAGCCGAACCTGCGCGCTCTCGCCGGCATAGATGTGCATCTCCAAGATTCCGGGGGTGGGGGCGCTCATCCAAGCCGGCTTCCCGCGGCGGAGCGCGTAGGAGGTCGGATCGGGGCCGTCCTCGATCGGGGTACGGAGCTCTAGGCGCCCGAGCATGGTGCCCTGGTGCACGAACAGCGCGGTCACGACGGCCTCTTCGGCGCGCACGTCGGCGCGAACGCGGAGGTGAAACGGGGCGTAGGAGGACTCCCCGGCGCGGGGCAGCTCGATGGGCTGGACCAACCCTCCCGGCCCCACGCTCTCCAGCTCGGGGGCCACGAGCAAAACGTGGAGGGGCCAGTGATCCTCCTCCGGGCTGAGGGGCGGCAGGGAGGCCGCAACGGAGGTCGCAGCCGGGGGCGAAGCTCCCGCAGAGGGGGGTGGCCGGGCCCGCCCACTCAGCTTGACCAAGACGCGGAAGGGCCGCCCCCTCGGGAGGCGCTCCGGCAGGATCGCTTGCGGATGACGGACCAGCTTTGGAGGGCCTCGCCCAGGGTCCAAACCGACCAGAGCGCGCAACCGGGCGGCTTCCCCGGCGGTAAGGGCCCGGGTCGCGGCGCTCGCCATGAGCGCTCGGGCCTCAGACGCGTCGAGGGCGTGCGCGGCCAGATCGAGGCGAGCCGCCTCCGCGACCGCCTCATGGATCTCGCCGCCGCGGTCACCTTGACCCCACCCGCACAGGTGCCGGCGACGTTCCGCGTCCCACCCGGCGCGGCGACGCGCCGCAGACGCGAGGTCCGAAGCGGCGGGCAAGGGGAGCTTCGCCATCTCCGGCGCGAGCTCGAGAAAAGGCGACCCCTCGACGCAGGGCTGCCCCTCTCTCGGAGCGCTCCCCACCGTGTCCGCGGGGCTCAGCTCACCCGGGCTGGGGTCCCCACCGAGCCGGCAGGCCGCCCCGAGGAGGACGACAGAGGCGTGGAGTGGCGACCGAGCCTTCGTCATCACTGGCTCGCCACGTACGCGCCGATGACCACCCCGGCGGCGGCGCCGGCCACCAAGGCAATGACCGCGGGCATCGGCCCGTCCCAGAAGCGGGCCCGCTCGAGAGTCAGGAGGCGCTTATAGTCCTCCTCCCGAGCTCGGCCGACCGCAACCTGGACTTCGAGGTTCTTGATCTGCTCGTCCTTTGTGGCCACCAACGCTCCGAAGGCAGTGTCCACCTTGGCGTACTCCTCGCGGAGGTTTCGATAGGAGTCGAGCGTACGTTCGTACTGCTCGACGAGGTCCGTCGCTCGAGCCAGCTCCTCGAGAGCCCCCCCGCTCACCAGCAAGCCTCTCCACTCTCCGCGACGCAGCACCGCGAACTCGCGCTCCGCCAAGAGGCGACACCCCTCCGGCAACCGAAGGGGGGCCGCGTCGAGCTGACGTTGGGTCGCCTCTCGAGCCTGCTGGCTCCGCCACAGCTTGCTCTCTTCCAAGGCCACCTGGGCTTCTGCCCCTCGCACCATTGTGGGCACCTCGGCCCGGCCGTAGGGGGGCGCCTCAGTCTCGGAATCCGTGCTCCTCGGCGATGCGGCGGCACTCTGGATCGAGACCATCAGCCCCAGCGCCCACGGCACGGGCCGTACCCAAGCGCTGGGCCAGAAACTGCCGGATGGATGTGATCGCCTCGTCCGAATCATAGGCCTTCTCCTTGATCTGTTCGAGCTCGAGATCTTGCGCCTCGGTGAGCCGCGTCAGTCGCTCGACCTGGCTCTTCGCGGCGTCCAGCTGGCGCTCGAGCTCGTCGACCGTTTTCTCATAGTGGTCGTAGCATGCAGATAGCTTCGAGAGTTTCTGGTGGGCCGCGTCGATGTCCGCCTGCAGCCGGCTCCGGAATCCCGCCACCGCAAACGTCGCTCCGGCGAGAAGGACGACGATCGCGACTATCCATCCGATGCGAGCCATGACGAGCGGAACATGCGGGAGTCAGACCAGGAGCGCAACCGGAGGCGTCAAGAACCGCACGAACGGCCAGCATTGCAGCGGTCTCGGAGCGCTTCGAGGCCGGGGAGCCCGCGAGGGGTCTTGGCCTCTTCGCTAAAGCGTCGATACCTCCAGCATCTCACCTTCTTCATGGTGCTCCGATCCCAACGCCGCCAGTCCTTCTTGACCTTGATGCGCTGGTACTCGACGCCGTTGTCGGCCTCGAGACCCAAGCGAGGGTTGCCATCCCAACCATGAGATCCCCACGCGATACGCTTGCTGGGGTCGATCACGACCACCGTATGGCCGTCACCCCGCTGAGCATCTCGGTACACGAGGACGTCCCCGAGCTTCAGGCCCTTGTCCTCCTCGCACTCCTCGAACTCATCCGCCATTGCGGATTCGAGTTTGGCCATCTCTACCGTGGGGAGATACTTGTCGCCCGAGGCGTTATAAGGAAGGCCCGCGCGGGTGAAGGCGAACCACACCGCGCGAGAGCAGTCTATGCCCCGGGTCAGGTTGGCCTCGTCGCTCCCCTCCTTCCAGGGGTGCTGCTTGTAGTCGACCGATTTCTGGGTGAGACGGTCCGCCTGAACCAAGAACCGGTAGAGGGCGGTCGTCCGGTCGTCAGGATAGTAGGGCCTGACGTCGAAGTTGGAGATCGTATACTCCCTCCGCCCGCTGGGCTCGTCGAAACCTTGGTTCGCCTCCACCCGAGCCTGGACGCTGCTCAGGGTCCAGGCCGTGGGTTCGACCTCCTCCACCACACGCCCCACCCCCCGACTCGCCGGCCGCAAGTATCGATCCAGCCGACGAAAGAGAGGGCTGGCGCTGTCCGCGCTCTTCCGGGTGGTGGCGTCCCGGGCGAGGAGGTGCCATGGGATGGGGTTTTCTTCCTGACTCCCGAAGATCAGAAACTCATCCCAAGCCCCCAGCGGGAGCTGCCCCTGAAAGAGCTCGTCGAAGACCACCGACTGCCCCGCCTCGAGGCGGACCACCTTCCCGTCGCTCGGAAACCCGAACACGCTGCCGTCACTAGAGAGGACCACCCCTCCCACCAAGAGAGGCTCAGGGCTGCTCTTCTCGAGCTCCACGCGTACCCGGTAGCGATGACAAAGAGGGATGGTCTGGGGACGGTTGGCCTCGGCCTGGGTCCACTTCCCGGTGGCGCAGGAGGTCTGTTTCGCCGCTGGCACGAGCGAGACGGACAGCGTCTCGTGGTCCCGAAAGGCCTGACCGCCCTCCCCTCTCAGGCTGCGCAAGGCTTGCTGGCGCGCAAAGGGCCACAGGCGACCAGCGAGGCGGCCCGGCTCAACGGTGGCTCGAAGGCGACCCTCCGGCCCGAGGATACCCACGCGATCTCGCGGCTGGCGAAGCAACACGTAGTCCCCTCCTCGATCGACGAGGGTGATGAGGCGCTGCGACTCGTCGAGACCGCGTATCGCGGTGCGGATACTTTCCGCCGCCTCGTCGGGAATCCCTCCCGGGAGATCCGGCCCCCGCAGCGAGACGGTGACCTTGGTGGAGGCTTCGCCGGGCATGGCGAGGACGGCCACATCGCCCCTCCGCGCCGCCGTCCGCGGGCGCCCCTCGAGGACCGCCACGGCGTTGAGACCGGTGGCTTCGGTGACGACGGCGAGCGCCTTGGCCTCGGCAGGATCCGCGATGGTGCCGGCGTCGGCGCTGCCGTCATAAACCCGCAGCTCCGCCCCTACACCCAAACCAGGGAGCGGAGGCCCGGCGAGGCGGAGCCGATGTCCGGAAGCGCCTCCGTCGCCGTCGAGGAGCTCCGTGACCTCCAATCGCCAGGGCTGGCTCACTCGGCCCGAGCCGAACACGGGCTGATCGAGAGCCCCTTGAAAGTACGGGATCTGATAGCTGCGAGCGGCGACGAGAGGACGGGCCCGCCGACCAAGCTGGGCGTAGCTGAGGTCGCGGGCGGCCTCTCCCGACAACACCTCGAGGAGCGCGTCGGTGAAGATGCCCCGGCCCCCAATTTCGATGGCTGGAGTTCCGTCTCCCGCGGCCGACAGAGCCACCAGTCCCGGGAAGCCTTCCGGGAGCCAGCCCTCGGCGCCGTCTCCTCCCGCCGCGGGGGCGGTCTCGACGGGGTTCATCCGCGCCCGGGGAGCTACCCACCGAGGGCGGGCGCGACCGGGGTCGTCCCGACTCACGGAGGCCGAGTTGCAGGAGTCAGAGATCACCACGACGTGCTCGGTCTTCGAGTACAGCTGAGCGATCATCGACCGCAGCTCGTCGTCGAGGAGGTCCGGCGTATCTCCGTGCCGAGAGTCATGCATGAGGAGGGTCTCGTCGAGGCCGTCCGGCTCGTCCTCGTCGAGGTCCGCAGCCTGCGAGCCGTGGCCGGAGAAGTAGAGGACGACGACGTCTCCTCGGCCCTTCTCGGTCCGTTCAACGAGATGCTCGCGAAACGCCCCACGGAAGCCCTCGAGGGTGGCGGCCTCGTCCGTGAGGAGCAGAACGTCGGTCTCCGCGAAGCCCCAGCCCTCCGTGAGGAGGGCCGAGAACCTCCGAGCGTCGGCGGAAGCGCCCTCGAGGTCCGACACGCCGGGGCTGAGGTATTCGCTCACGCCCACCACGAGGGCGATGCGCCGGGGCCCCCCGGCAGGGTCGGGCTCGACGGACGACGACGTCGAAGCCTCAACGGGTCCGGGGCTCTCGGAAACGCAATTCGAGCTGCATCCGGAGAGAAGGAGAGTGAAGAGAAAGCTCGGAGCACTTTGAGGACCGCGCATCAGCATCGTGGGGCGGCGGGACGATAGCGCCGGAAGATGGCCAAGGCGAGGCGTCTGGGCATAGGGAGTATGTATGTGAGCTATCGCTGCACGCGATAGGTTCAGCCTCCGACCTCAACCGCCTCGACGAAGAGGACTTCGCAAGCTCCGCTGCCCTTGTCGGTGCGGGAGAGGCTGGTCCGCAGCGGAGGTCGGCCGGGAGCCTCTACGTTGACGAGCAGCCCGCGAATGCGCACGCGATCGCCAGCTCGAATCGACTCGAGCTGGGCCGCGATCTCCGGGCTTTGGGGAATGAGATGGTGGTTCGAGAGGCTCTCCATCACGGACCGGGACCCGAGGGGGAAGTCGGCGCCCCACCGGACCGAGACGTATCGACGGGCGAGATGAAAGCGGAGGGGCGCCGCGAGCGCCCGGGTGCTCATGGGCCCCCAGCCGAAGGTGACGTCGTAGGGGCTGACGTCGCTCCACTCGTCCCGCGGTTGGTCGGTGATCAGCGCGTAGCCGTCCAGGGCGTACTCGGCCCGCGGGGTGAAGGTGACCTCGGCTCGGTGAAAGGGTGGTCGAGCCGTCGGCTTCTGCTCGGGAGGGGGCAGCGGCGGACCCACCGGAAGACGGTCCCGAGGATTCGAGCAGGCGACTGCCCCCAGGGCGAACAGCAGGACCGTCCCTCGCACGTGCTCGCGCCGCCCTCTCAGGCCCCTGAGCCCGCAGTTCCGGTTGACGAAGGCGCCGGCGGGGTCCGAGAAAAGCGGCGCTAGGAAGCCAACTTGGCCCAGATCTGGTGAAGGTTGGCCGGGGCTGCTACTCGTGGTCTTGGGCATGGTCAACACGCGTTCATTCCCCCTGCTGCTGCTCCCGATCCTCATCTACAACGTGCTCGTTTTCGTGAGCCCGATCCCCTCCATGGATTCCGATGAGTGCTCGAATTTCCTCCAGCACAACGTCCACGAGATGACCTGCCGCCTCGAATACACGGTGCTCCACATTCCCATGCGCTCGACCAGCCTCGCCAATCCCGATGGCGACACGGAGCCGGTGCACTGGCTGATCAGCATCGGCGACATCCTCATGGTGATGTCGCTCATGCTCCTCTTCGTGGAGCTCCTGAAGTCGACGGACAGCGAAGTGTCGTCGCTGTTCAACCACGGTTTCTCGTTCATGGTGTTCCTCCTCGGGCTCGTGCAGTTCCTGCTCTATCCCCCGTACGCCACCACCGTCTTCTTCATGCTCACGCTGATGGCCATGCTCGACGTCCTGGCCGGCTTCATGGTCACCCTCTCCGCCGCCCGCCGCGAGGTGAACCTCGTGGGCGGCCGCTGAGCCTACCTCGATCGGAGGCGGAGGGCCGGAGGGAGGCGCCTGCAGGGCGAGGGCCCCAGGAGGCGTAAGGTGCTACACGAGCCGCGATGCGCATCGCGGATGTGGCGGAGTTCTACGCCGAAGCCGGCGGAGGGGTGAAAACCTACGTCGACGCGAAGCTGCAGATCGGGGCGGCCCTCGGGCATCAGGTCTCGGTGATCGCACCGGGCCGCGAGGACCGGGTCGAAGAGCGGAACGGAGGCCGGGTGTTTTGGGTCCGAAGTCCGCCCGTCCCCGGCGACCCCCGCTACGGCCTCTTCGTGCGGCGAGAGGGGGTGCATCGTGCCCTGGACACCATCGAGCCGGACGTCGTTGAGGGCTCCTCACCCTACGGCGGGGGCTGGTTCGCGGCGAGCTACCCGGCGCCGGTGCGGAGCTTCATCTTCCATCAGGACCCGGTGGCGGCGCTCGCCCACCCCTTCCTCGACGCTTGGATCTCCCGACCTCGCCTCGACGGTCTGGCCCGCCCTCTATGGAGCTACCTCAGCCGCCTGGGGGGACGCTTCGACACCACCGTAGTAGCCGGTCGATGGCTCGCGGCGAGACTGGAGGCGTTCGGACTGCCCCGGGTCACCGCGGTCCCCTTCGGCATCGACCCCGCCCCCTTCCTCGAAGCGCGCTCGGATCCCGAGCTCCGCGCCGAATGGCGGGCGCGTCTCGGCCTCCCGGAGGGGGGAGCGCTCCTCGTGGCGGTCTCCCGTCACCACCCCGAGAAGCGACTGGCCACGGTCATCGCCGCGGTGCGCAGCCTGACCGACGTGGGGCTGGTGGTGTTTGGGGACGGACCCGCCCGTAAGAGCGTGGAGAGAGCCGTAGGGGGCTGCTCGCGCATCCACCTCGCCGGCTATGTGCGCGATCGGCCGAGCCTCGCCCGCGCCCTCGCTAGCGCCGACGGGCTGGTCCACGGCTCCGCCGCGGAGACCTTCGGGCTGGTCCTGAGCGAGGCCCTGGCCGCCGGCTGCCCGCTGGTCGCCCCCAGCGAAGGGGGCGCGGGGGAGCTGGTGCGTCCGGAGTTCGGGGAGACCTATGCGGCCGGAGATGCGGAGGCTTGCGCGGACGCTATCCGTCGACTCCTCGCGCGACGAGGGGCGGCCAAGGCGGGGGCGGAAGCGATCCGTACACAGCAGCGCACCCTAGAGGCGCATTTTCACGATCTCTTCGCCCACTATGCGGCGCTCCTCGCGGCTTCCCGCCCGCACTGTTGATTTTGCACCACACCTGTCGCGCTTTTTCGACGGCCCGTTCTGAAACGGCGCAGGCATCGCGTGCGTCCGTAGATGGTGCGAGTTTTGGATACGGGGGGCGCCGGGAAGCCAGATGTTCGACGACTTCAACCGGGCCGTGTTCGGTCCAGGGCTCGAAGCGCGCCCCCGGCGGCGCCCCGACGGCTTCGACCACATCGGAATCTTGAACGACTACGTGAAGATTCCCTACGCCGCGGGGTCGTCGTTCGCGGCCCAGCTCCTGCACCGGGAGTTCACCCGGAGAGGGCACGACGTCACCCTGATCGGCCCTCGAGATCCTAGCTCGAAGCCCGAGGAGCTCCCTGAGCGCACCGTGCTGTTCCCCGGCATCCCGGTTCGGAGTCAGCCCGGCTTTTTCCTCCCCATGCCCACCCTCGAGGGGCTCCGCAGCCTCGCCGAACAGCGCTTCGACATCCTCGTGGGCCAAACCGGCTCAGAGCTGCTGGACGCGGGGGTTTGGCTCCGGGCCACTCAGGGAATCCCGCTGGTGTGCGTCAACACGACCCTGCTCGCGGCGCTCTACGACGTGCTCCTCCCGGAGCGCCTCTCGGCCAGCCCGAGCGTGCAGCGGATCTGCCACGACCACATCGTGCCCTTCGCGGAGCGGGCCTGCGTCAAGGTTTACAACCAGAGCGATGGCCTGGTGGTCCTCTCCAAGGGTCTCGAAACCTACTGGCGAGACCTCGGGGTCAAGGTCCCGATCCACGTCATACCGCGCTCCATCAACCCCAAGGTCGTGACCTCTCGGGTGGGCCCAGATCCCTACGATCCGCGCGCCAAGCGGGGGGGTCGGGTGGTGGTGCTGTGCCGCCACGTGCGGGAGAAAGGGCTCGCCCGTCTCCTCGACATCTTCGCCCACCACATTGCGCCCAAGAACCCCGAGGCCACGTTCACGCTGGTGGGAGATGGTGCCGATCACGACACCTTCAAGGCGCGCGCAGAGCGGCTCGGCATCGGCGACAAGTGCTTCTGGCCGGGTGAGTTCTCGGTCGAGGACGTGCGCACCTGGTACGCCCACGGCGACATCTTCGTGTACGCGTCGATGAGCGAGACCTACGGCCAAGTGGTCAGCGAAGCGATGTACTGCGGCCTCCCGGTGGTGGCCTTCGACGACCAGGCGGGCGTGGCCCAGCAGGTTCGGCATGAGCAGGACGGCCTGCTCCTTCCCCCGGGACCGGACGCGGACGTACAGAGCGCGCGCTTCGGCCGGGAGGTTGTAGCCCTCCTGCAAAGCCCTGAGCGCCGCGCGGCCCTCGCCGCCGCCGCCCAAAAGAGCGCCCGCCAGCGCGTGGACCCCGATCGCACCATCGACCTCTATTACGCTGCCTTTCGAGAGGCTCGACAGCACCGGATGCAGTTTCAGCCCACGCCGAGCATGCTGGACCACGTCCTCCCTATCGCCCGGTGGACGGCCATTCACGGGATGGTGGGCGCGATGAGCGCGGTGCGACCCGCCACTATCCTCAACCGTCACGGACGCAAGCAGCCCACCTGGGACCGCCCTTCCCCGCGCGCCCCCGACGCCGCCGCCTGAGCTCGATCGGCCCCCGAACGAATACGTTCTTTCCGGTGTGCGAGAGCTCTCACTAGGCGTCACTTGACCTCAACGGTCCTCCCGGTCAGACCTCTAAGCTGTGACCAGCCCCTACCAGACCCCCGAAGCCTCGCGGGAGCCCACCTCGCTTGCCCAGGGCCAAGGCCGCCTCGACATCGGCCGGGCCCTCTCGGAGGGCTGGGCCCTCACCAAGGAGCACTTTTGGACGGCGTTGGGGGTGGGCGTGGCGTTCTACTTTCTCGTCGGTCTGTCGATCGTCTTGCTGGTCCTGCCTTCCCTCATCGTCGGCCCCACCCTCGCATGGGGGGTCACGCGCTACGGCCTCGACGCCTACGACGGTCGAGGCGAGTTCAGTACGCTCTTCGACGGCTTCTCCCGCATCGGTGACGCCCTCAAGGGCTTGTTTCTCTTGGGGCTGATCAGCTTCGCGGTCGCGGTGCCCGGTGAGGCTCTGCAGCTCGTGGGCGAGCAAGCCGACGCGCCCGTCATCGGCCTGCTCGGGTCGCTGATCTCCATCGCGGTAGGCCTCGTGAGCCTGAGATGGGTCCTCGGGGCGTTCTTCGCGGTCGAGCACAACCTCAATGGCTACGACGCCCTGGTCGCCTCCTGGCGCGCCACCTCTGGTCAGTGGCTCACGATTTTCCTGTTTGCTCTCGCGACCTTCGCGGTGGCCCTGCTGGGCCTGCTTTGCTTCGTCGTGGGGATCATCCCGGCTTCGATCGTCATCTTCTTCGCCTACGTCTCGGCCTACCGACAGATCGCCGGAGGCCCCGCACAGCCCCCGACCCCAAGCTACTGATCGAGGCCGAGGCGGGCGCGGAGCCCGTCGAGACGGGCCTCCAGGAGTCGAGCCTTGGCGTCGAGGACCTCGTCGTCGGCTCGAGACACGGCCCCCGCGTCGACCCGCCCCTCCGCGAACTGCTCCGCCGCGTCCTCGGCCAGACGGCGCGCCGCCTCGAGCAGCTCGGTGGCGAGAACCACCCGCCGATCCGCCCCTCGCGACGCGATCACCCGACTCTCACGGCGTCGATCGCCCTGAAGGCTCTCTTGCTCCGCCACCGCCTTGGCGGCGCGCGCCCGCGCCGAAGCTTCCGCCTCGGCCGCCGCGGAGCGCCCTCCGTCGAATAGGGGCCAGCGAAGCCCCACGCCCCCCTGATACACGGGGAAGAGGAAGCCCTGCTGACCCCGAAGCCCCGCCGAAGCCTCGAGGACGACCTCGGGACGGAGCGACCGGGCGGCCACCTGCGCGGAAGCCTCCGCGGCGCGGAGCCGCGCCTCCGCGGCGCGAGAGATCTCCGGCTCCGGCGAGGGCTCACCGACATGAAGAAGTCCCGGGTCCGGCCGCGCCCGGTCCGGAGCTAGGTCGCCGAGGAGGGACTTCAGCTGCAGATAGGCCTTCGCAGCATCGGTCTGGGCCGCCGCCTCCCGCAGCCGGGCCCGAGCCTTCGCCACTTCGAAGGACAGCAGGCTCGACCCAGCCGCCACCCCCGCTTCCACCCGGCCTTGGGCGTCCTGGAGGCGAGTCTCCGTCGCCGCCCGCGCGCCCTCGATCTGAGCTCTCCGCGCGTCCGCGGCCAGCCAGCCGAGGTAGGCGAGGTCGACGGCCCGTCGCACCTCGTCCGCGGTTTCGGCCTCGCGAGCCGCGGCGATCGCCCCCTCCGCCGCGGCCAGCTCCCGTCGAGCCGCGCGCCGTCCAAAGTCCCACACGCTCCAGCTCAGACCGAGGCTCCCCGCGTAGCGGATGAGGGGCTCAAAGGTGCCATCGGCGTCGAGGGGGAGGGTTCCGCTCACGAGGGCCTGGCTGCCCTCCGGGTCTTTGACCTCGACCTCGAGGAGCTGGCTTCCGGGGCTGGCCGACACCTGCGCGGACAAAGAGAGGCTCGGCCAGGCGGCGGCGTCCACGCCGTCGCGGGCCGCCTCCGCCGCCGCCACCTCGGCGCGGGCCGCCGCGAGCTCCGGTCGCTGCTGGAGAGCCATGGCCCTCGCCCGCTCGAGAGTGAGGATCGGGGCGTCGCCGGCCGCCCCCGCGATGAGCAAGAGGATGGGCGAGATCACGCGTCGCCTCCATGCCGAATGCGACCATCCCGAAGGTTGACTTGACGGTGGGCCCAGTCGGCAACACCTCGATCGTGAGTGACCATGACGATGGTGACGCCCCGGTCGGCGTGGAGCCCGGCCAGGAGTTCGAGCACCGCCACGCCGGTTCGACTGTCGAGGGCGCCAGTGGGCTCGTCCGCGAGCAGCAAGCTCGGCTCCAGCACCAGAGCTCGAGCGATGGCCACTCTCTGCTTCTGGCCCCCGCTCAGCTCGGACGGTCGATGCTCGAGCCGGTCCCCGAGCCCCACGCCCGCCAGAGCCTCGGCGGCGCGCGTCTTTCGATCCGCGCGCGAAACCTTGGCGTACTGCAGGGGGAGGATGACGTTTTCGAGAGCCGTCAGATCGGACAGGAGCTGGAAGCTCTGGAAGATGAACCCGAGCCGCCGCAAACGCACGCTGGCTTGCTCGGCGCGATCGTAGGTCGACACGTCCTCGCCGTCGAGCCGGTAGCGGCCGGAGGTCGGTCGGTCGAGACAGCCCAGGATGTTCAGCAAGGTGGATTTCCCGCTCCCGCTCGGCCCGCACAGCGCCACGATCTCGCCGCGCTCGACCCGAAGGTCGATACCGTCGAGAACGCGGAGGCTCATCTCCCCGTCGCCGTACACCTTGACGAGTTGCTCCACCTCGATGGCTGGCGCCGTCGTCACCCACCGCCTCCAAGCTCGAGCTGCGAAGACTGAAGCGCACCGAGGCGGCGCCCGACCACCACGAGCTCCCCGGGCTCGAGGCGATGGCCCTCCTCCGGGACGACGGCGGAGTAGACCCCGTCCTCGACGCCCAGACGGATCCGAATCTCGGCCAGGCGGCCGGCCCGGAGGACGAACACCCGACTTCGCGGCGGCGCGACGCCAGCCCCCTCAGGAGAGAAGCGAAGCGCGGCGTCGCGCACCGCCAGGGCATCCTCGGTGCGGGCTACCTCGAAACGCACGTCGGTGGTCATGCCCACCCGAAGCGCCCCGTCCTCGTTGTCGGCGAGGAGTCGAACCCGGTAGACGGACAGACCGCCCACGCGGCGAGCCGCGAGACCCACCCCGTCCACCCGCGCGCTAAAGCTCCGCGCGGGGTGCGCCGGCACGGCGAAGCGAGCGGTCTGGCCCACGGCGACCGCGCCGACGTCGGCTTCGTCCACGTCGACCTCGAGCGCGAGCGCGTCCAGGCTTTGGGCCAGCTCAAAAAGGGGCGGACGCCCGGGGCCCACCACGGCCCCCAGCGCCCCCGGGACGGTCAGCACCACGCCGGGGCCGGGGGCGACGACCTCGGTGGCGTTCGCACGCTGTCGGGCCCGGGCGAGGCGCGCCTTTGCGGCCGCCACTTCGCTCGCCGCGGCCCGGGCCCCCGCCGCCGCGCTCTTGGCCCCGGCCTCCGCCTGCTCGACTTCGGCGGGACTGGCCCGCTCTCGTTCGGCCAGCCGGCGGAGGCGACCGAGCTCGGCGCGAGCGGCGGTGAGGCTGGCTCCGGCCCGCTCCCGCTGCGCCACCGCCGCCCGATACGCGGCGTCGAGGGCGGCCGCCTCGAACGCCAGATCCGGAGCCGCCAGTCGGGCGAGCCGCTGGCCCTCGGCCACGCGGTCGCCCGGGCGGACCTCGATGGCGACCAGGCGCCCCTCGACGTCCGCGCCCACCACCGAGGGCTCCGCCGCCACCAACACCCCCGAAGCTTCGATGGTGCGGACGACGTCGCGGCGCTCGACGGGGGAGGTGCGGTACGACGGACCTCCCTCGCCGGTCGCCCCGCACCCCGACGTGATCGCCGCCACCACCGCCAGAAGACGCATGGAGGCTGGCCGTCGAAGCGGCGAGCCCGTATGCCCTGCCCTCATGGAGGCTCTTCTCCTCGCCACCCGTTCGCTTCGGCGCAACCCCTTGCGCACCGGACTCACCGTCTTGGGGATGTCGATCGGAGTGGCAGCCTTCATCGCCATGGTGTCCTTCGGAGAGGGGGCGCGCCGGTCCGTGGTGGGCCAGTTCGAGAAGCTCGGCGTCAACGTCCTCAGCATAGCCTCGGCCGGCACGCGGCCGGGAGGACTTCCCCCCGCCCCTCTTTCCGACGCGGACGTAGCCCGGCTCGAGGAGGCAGCCACGGTGGAGTACGTGGTGCCGGTGGCCAGCCGCAGCGCGTTCTTGGTGCGGGAAGGGGTCCAGCGCAGCACGCGCCTTCGCGCCACGACGCGTCGCTTCCTCGAGCTCAACGACTGGCCGTTGGCGCTGGGAGGCAACATCGACGACCTCGACCTGGAGAGGAAGGCTCGCGTGTGCGTGCTCGGCGCCACTCCGGCCGAAGCCCTCTTCGAGGGCGACCCCCTGGGGCAGCGGCTCTCCGTAAACGGCAAGGTCACCTGCCGCGTGATCGGCGTCCTGACCCGAAAAGGGGCCGCTACCAGCGGGCGGGATTTGGATGATATCGTGGTCATGCCGGCGTCAACCTTCTTTGCCCGCTTGGACTCTCGCCGGACCTACTCGTCGATCGACCTGCGCCCTCGCCCCGAAGCGGCGCGCGGCGCGGTGGTGGCCGAGGTCACGGACATCCTGAGGGTCAACCACGGCCTCGGTCCCGGCGACGAGGACGACTTTCGGCTCCAGAGCTCCGACGACGCCATTCAGGTGGCCGACACCGTGTCCCGTATCCTCACCGGGCTCCTCGCGGGCATCGCCGGAGTCTCTCTCCTCGTCGGGGGCATTGGAATCATGAACATCCAGCTCGTGGCTGTGGCCGAGCGCACACGCGAGATAGGAATTCGTGCCGCCATCGGGGCCACCCCGCAACAGATCCTGCGTCAGTTTCTCGCCGAGGCCCTCGTCCTGGCCATGGTGGGCACGCTCCTGGGCACCGCCGTCGGAGTCGGAGTGGCGCTGGCCGTAGCCCAGGCCATGCGCTGGCCGGGGGCGCTGTCTCCAGGTCCCATCTTGGTGTCGGTGGCCTTCGGCGCGGCGGTGGGCATCTTCTTCGGCTATCTCCCGGCGGCTCGAGCCTCCCGCCTCGACCCCATCGAGGCCCTCCGCCGGGAGTAACAGCCTTTTTCCCAAGACGGGGCAGGGCCAAGGAACGCAATGTATCTTGTCCCTCTCCTAAACAGAGACCTTTCGAAGGTGGCTGACTAAAAAAGTGGCGTGGTCCTACCCTCCGCATACGGCTGTCCTTTCGAAGCCGAAACCCGGCTCGAAAGAAAGGACACACCGAAATGAACAGTCAGAACAGTGCATCAAAACTCGTCCCATCAAACATGGCTCCTGAGATGGGATCCCCCACTCGCACCTCCTTCACGCGCCGGGCGATCGCCACCTTCCTCGCTGCCGGCATCGTGCTGTCCGCGTGCGGGGAGCCGGAGATGGAGTTCGGACAAACGAAGTCCGAATCCAATGCGGCGGTTTGCCATGGCCAAGTTGGACTGCTCGGCCTAGCGGGCGACCTCTTCGGGCTCGTCCCCGGGCTCGGTGCGCTTGGGCGACTGGCCATGACCGCCACCAAGGTCAGCAACCGGCTCGCCTGCGGAGGAGCGGGCGGCTACGTCGCTCTCTCCATCGACGACGTACACAAGGCGATCAGCGACGCTGACCGGGACGCTTTCCAAACCCAGGTGAACGCGCTGATGAACCGAGTGAAAACTCCCTTGACGCTCTCTGACACGGACCTCGGAGACCGGATCAACGACATTCGGAACATTGAGACCGCTGGGACCCGAGTCGGTTGGGCTTCGCTGCACACGAAGGCCGAGCTCGCAGCGGTCAAGTACGCCCTCATGCTGATCAAGCTCGGAAAGACCAAGAGCGGGACCCTCCGGGCTGCGGCGGTCACGGAGGTGAAGACGGAGCTTCAGAACTCGATCCGCGAGCTGGACCGCACCGAGCAGGAGTACCTGACGTGGGCCGACAACAATACGACGGCCACCGTCAGAGAAACCGGCAAGGCCGGCGATAAGTATTTCTACGGTCGAGCTCAGCTCGATGATATCTCCAGGGAGAATGAGAGCTACTCCTGGTGCGGCAACATCTTTGGAGCCTGCAAGAAAAAGAAGGACGAAGCGCAGGGCTACGCGGAGCAGATGAGGCCGCTCGTGAAGGATCTCCACCGGCGCCGGGTGTTCACCTCCGAATACCAGAAGCTCCGGACCCGCCTCGATGCCGCCTACAAGCAGTTCGAGTATCGAAGCCCCCGAAACGAGTGCCGTATCAAGAACTATTGGCGAGACACCTACCTCCGCTACACCACGAACAGCCTCCAGCTCGGTACGCCCGGTCAGGATCCGACCCAAGCTAGCTTCTATGAGACTCAGTGGTTCGTCGAGGAGACGACCACACCCGGAACCGTCACTCTGCGCAGCGGCTTCTACTTTAACGACGCCGGTCTGGTGAGCCGGATGCTCGGAGTCGATACCACCGGAAGCACTCCGCGGTGGGAAACCTACTCGGAGAGCGCGCGCACCGGTAAATGGACCCTCGAGAAGGTCACGGGCTACTGGCGGCCGGCGGGAAATCCTGACATCTATCGCCTCCGCCCGCTCGACCGCCCCACCGATGCCCTGCACGCAGAACGGACCCACGTAGAAGTGGGCGCGGCTGGCCCCGGCTGGTGGAGCGCCTTTTGGACCTTCGAGGGTGACTGCGGGCGGATCC
>JBCBRU010000128.1:0-16931 GCA_039819565.1 Myxococcota bacterium
CAGTACGGCTGCGATGCCTCCTTGGGCGTAGGCGGTATTGGCTTCCTGGGCGTCGCGCTTGGTAACCACGCACACGCGTCGGCCCCGATCTGCCGCTTCGAGGGCGAAGGCGAGGGCGGAGATTCCGCTGCCGATCACCAGGGCATCGTACTCGGCGTCCATGACGGCCGAGGCTATGCGGAACCGCCTCGTCGGCCTAGAGGCGAACCACATATCGGATGCGCGGCTCGCCTCGGTCGTCCTCCGAATCGGATTTTCCGTACGGTTTCGAGGAGCTGGGGGCATGTCTTGCCCCTCGCGGGTCACGATGCATAGCCTCCCCCGGTGCTTTGCGGCCGGTCCCTGTTCGTTTCGCCGCGGCCAACGCTTCATTGGCTCCTCATCGTGGGCGTGACGTTGTTTCCCAGCTTGGCTTGGGCTCAGCTGTACAGCTACGTGGACGACGACGGGGTGCTCCACTTCACGAATCTCCGGAAGGGGACCAAGAAGCGGTGGCGAGTGGTCGAAGGGAGTACCGGCGACGGTTTTGGAGGACAGCCTCCTCTTGTCCTCGAGCTGGAAGGCAAGCCTCGGGTCGTCTACGCGGTGAACGTAGGCCGCTTCGACGCGCTGTTTCGCGAAGCCGCCAAGCACTACCGGCTCCCCTTCGCGCTGCTCAAGGCGGTGGCTAAAGTGGAGTCGAATTTCGACCCCTCCGCCGTCTCCCACGCCCATGCGAAGGGTCTGATGCAGCTCATCGACGACACCGCCCGCGCCATGAAGGTCGAGGATCCTTTTGACCCCCGTCAGAACGTCTTCGGGGGCGCCCGATATCTCCGGACCCTCGCCAACCTGTTCGAGGGCGATCTGGTGCGGACCACGGCGGCCTACAACGCCGGGCCGGAACGGGTGAAACGAGCGGGTGGTGTGCCCAATATTCGCGAGACGCGGCGATACGTGCAGCGGGTCATGGAGATGTACCGACACTACCGGCTCGCCGAGGGCTCTCGATGAGCGTTCCTCTGGGCGTCCAAGCTCGCAGCCTCCCGAACCTGATTACCTACGTTCGGATTCTCGCGGTGCCCCTGGTCATGGCCATCATGCAGTCGCCTCGACCGGGCGCGTCGGTCACGGCGGCGGTGGTGTTTTCCTTAGCCGCCCTCACCGACGCCGTGGACGGGTACCTCGCTCGCCGCTTAGGGCTCGTATCGCAGATAGGAAAGCTCCTCGACCCGCTCGCAGACAAACTCCTCGTCATGGGTGCGATGGTGATGGCGGCATGGCTCGGTCAGCTCTCCCCGTGGCTGGTTTTCCTGATTTTGGCCCGCGAGATGTACGTCAATGGCCTGCGCAGTGTGGCGGCCGCGGAGGGCCTCGTGATGGCCGCCGGCGCCTCTGGAAAACGCAAGACAGCCTTCCAGATGGTCGGGCTCGTGGCGCTTCTCGTGAACGACACTCACCCCGTTCTCGGGGTCTCCGTGGATTTCCATGCGGTTGGCGTGGCTTGTCTCGTGATCAGCGTCGCATTCAGTCTCTGGTCCGCCGGAGAGTACTCCTGGGCCTTCTTTAGGCTCGTCGAGGAGCGAGCACGAAAGGGTTGACAGCGCATCTTCACCAGGCAAAAGTCCCCGCCACTTCGCGGGAGTAACTCAGTGGTAGAGTGCAACCTTGCCAAGGTTGAAGTCGCGAGTTCAAATCTCGTCTCCCGCTCTCCTCGCCTCGCTCATCAATCGTGACCTGAGACCTCAGGACAACGTTCGGGCGCGCCTCCGGCGCCTCCCGATCTGGTCCAAACTCGTTCTCTCTGCTCTCCGTGCCGTGGTTATCTAGCCGCGAGTTGGGAACCAAAGACGGGGTAGGGGCCCGCCGGGCGCTACGCCGTGTCGATTCTCGTTCTTCTTGCTCTCTGCGCTTCGTTATCCGAGCGCGAGTTGAGAGCTCGCGACGGCATCGGGTCGCTCTCTTCTCAACCTGAAACTTGAGTTGTCGCGCCGTTGGGCTACGGGCGTCGTCGAATTCGTCAGCTTGGTGACGTCATTTGGCGCCCGTCTGCGGCTGGTCCCCCGAGAAGCGATGATGACAGAGCCCGAACCCCGAAAGACACCCCTCGCCCTCGCCACTCACGAGGGCGAAAACAAGAAGGCCAGCACCTCGAGTTCCCGTCTCAGCACTGGGCTGGGGAGGGTCGGGGCCTTTGTTCTTAGGCAGCTGGTGCGACTCTTCGGCCGCACCGTGAGGTCGGGAGAGGCCGTTTGGCTCGAAGGTCCGTCGGGCGCTAGCGCCCGCATGAGTGAGTCGATCTACGACGAGCTCGCCGAGAAGAAGGGGTTGGAGGTCAGGCGCGACGCACGCTCGGGCCTCATCCCGTCTACGAGGCTCATGGCGGGGCCGTCTTTCGACCCGCGCAAGCTGGACCCCCGGATTCGGCACTTCTACGAATACACGTCTCAGTATGAGCTCGATCTCCGTGGTGAGACCCATCCGATGTCGCGACCGCTGCTCTGGCTCTTGGTCAACACCGTGGGGAGGTCAATGAATCAGTTGAGCCTTCCGATTCGAGGTGAAGGAAGGCAGCGCAAGGTCGTCAGCGAAATCGTGGAGTTGGTCGATGACCGTGGACGTTCTCGACTCACCGGGTGGTCGCGGAAGGATGCCGACGCAGAGGACGCAAGCTACATCGGCTTCTATACCCTTGCGTCCGCCCCTGGACACGACAGCCCTTGCGTCAAAGCGATGTTCCCGGTGCCACGGGGTCTCATCACGGTGTTGCTCCGTCCTTCGCTACGCGACGGACGCCTCTATCTCGAGTCGGAGGGCGGAGGATTCGGGAATCCCGGCTGGTACCTCTCGCTTCGTCGCCCGGACGGAGTCGCAAAAGTCGTCCAGCTGGGATGGTTGCAGACGAGCTTCGAAGTCCAGGCCGACAGGCCGGGACATCTGTACTGCCACCAGTTGGTTAGCGTTCGTGGTGTCGCGGTACTGAAATTCCGCTACCGGATGGTTCGTCGAGTCGAGGCCACTCCGTTAACTCGGGCCGCCTAGCGTGACTTCCGTGGCAGAGCCGATGGAACCCTATCCTCCCGGTCCGCCACCCCTTCGGGTGTGGACCCCGATGCGGACCGTACATCTGGTGCGCGGTATGCTCGCGAATCCCGCCGACTTCGTGCGCAGGCGATTCGAGACCTATGGTGACTTCTATCATGTCGACGAGGGGCGGGGCTCCCACCTGTACGTGAGTCGCGACCCCGAAGTCCTCGAGCAAGTCCTCGTGACCAACGCCTCGAGTTTCAGGAAGCAAGGTGGCGCTGTCGATAGACTGCGCACCGTTCTGGGCAACGGCCTGCTGATTTCGGACGGGGAGCTTTGGCGGCGGCAGCGCCGGATTATGCAGCCTGTCTTTCACCTCCGTATGCTCCAGGATCAGGTGGCCCACGTGGGTCGGCACGTACAAGCGCTCTCCTGGTCGGACGGAGACCTGATCGATGCCTCGGAGTCGATGTTGCAGCTAACCCTGCGGATCGTCTGCCAGACCCTCTTTGACCATGAGGTAAGCCAGGAGACCGATTCGGTCGCATCCACCATGGAGGCGGTCAGCCTCGCTCTCGCTCAGGGCAGCTGGATGCCGTCTTGGCTTCCCACTCCGGGGACGCTCAGGACGCGCCGCTCCATCCGGGACATCGATCGCCTCATCGCGAAGATGGTGAGCCACCGTCGGGCGTCAGACGACGAGAGGACGGACCTCCTCTCACTCCTCCTCGACGTGGAAGGGGGTATGTCCGAGACCCAGCTGCGTGATGAGCTGGTTACGTTGTTCCTCGCTGGCCACGAGACCACCGCCCATGCGTTGGCGTGGGCTTGGTTGATGATCGCGGAGAACCCATGCGCGGCGGAACGGATGTACGCGGAGCTGGACGAGGTGCTGGAAGGGCGAGTTCCAACCCTTGAGGATCTCCCACGACTGATATGGACGAACGCCGTCGTCGACGAGGCCCTTCGTCTCTACCCACCCGCTTATGTTGTGCCCCGAGTGGCGACCGAGGATGTGGAGATCAAGGGCCACTCAATATCTGCAGGCAGCCAGTTTGCGCTATGGATCTATCATCTTCAACGACATCCGAAGCACTTTGAAGATCCAGAGGCATTTCGGCCGGAGCGGCACCTCGAGCCTGGCCCCGACCGGCGTATCTATCTTCCCTTCGGACGAGGGGCTCGTAAGTGTATCGGTATTGGGCTTGCGCTTATGGAGATGCGAGTCATCCTTGCCTCGATCGCCCAAAGGTATCGCTTGGAGCGAGTTGAGTCCGAGCCGGTTGAGGCTCAATTCGGGGTCACGATCTCTCCCAGGGGAGGTCTCCCGATGAAAGTGCGCGAGCGGATGCCCTCACGCCCCGCCCGTTTAGGACAGCGAAGTCCCCAGAAGGAGACCGCATGACACCGACGACCACTAGGGCCGCCGCCCTCGATGACCGTGGCCTTGTGATACCCCCAACTCAGAAAGCAGATTGGCCCGGAATGAGCGCCGCTGCCTTAGCGAGACATACCGAGAAAGTTCATCGTCTTCGCGAGCAGCTTTGGTCACGTCATCGCTCGGGGACGATGAGGCAAGTTCGGTTCCAGCACGGGAGCACCAACGCCACCCGACCGAAAGAGACCGCCGACTACGAGTTGATCGACACCTCATGTCTCAATGAGGTGCTCTCCGTGGACGCGGAAAGGAGGGTAGCCATCGCGGAGGCCAATGTGCCCATGGACGTTCTTCTGCGCGAGACCTTGAAGTACAACTTGGTCCCCAAGGTCGTGCCCGAGTTCCCGGGCATCACGGTGGGAGGCGCTGTTCAGGGCGCAGCTCTCGAGAGCTCCTCGTTCCGCTACGGCCAATTCGACGCCACCTGCCTCGAGTACGGGGTCATCACGGCGGACGGACGCGTCCTGAGGTGTTCCAAGGACGAAAACGAGGATCTCTATTTCGGAGTTGTGGGCTCGTACGGAAGCCTGTGTCTCATGACCTCTGTGACCATCGAGCTGATCGAGGCGAAGCCCTACGTGGAACTGGAGTATATCCCGATATGGAGCTTCCGCGAGATGGTGACTGGGTGCCGCGATCTGGTCGGAGACTCGGTCGATTTCGTGGACGGGATTATGTTTTCCCGTGATGAGGGCGTGCTCGTCGTGGGGCGCTTAGCGAGCACCGCCGGGTCTCCGCGTCAAACCTTCTGTGGACGAGCTGACCCGTGGTTTCACAACCACGCGCGGGGGCTCGCGAAGAGGGCAAGTTCTTATCGCGAGGCGGTCCCGCTCGTCGACTACCTGTTTCGCTACGATCGAGGTGCCTTCTGGATGGGCGAATACGTATTCGATATCCTAAGACTCCCACGCTGGGATATCTCTCGGTACGTATTCGATCCTCTGTTCAAGACTCGGAACCTCTATCGGGGTCTTCATCTCTCGAACTACTTTCAGGAGTTCTTTGTTCAAGACATCTATTTTCCGGTCGACAGTGCCGAGAGCTATCTCGAGTACGTGGCTCGTGAGCTCGAAATCTATCCCATCTGGGTGTGCCCGATAGCCCCGGGGGACCCAAGGTCCGTCCTGTCTCCCGCCTGTCTCGACACGGACCTCATCATCAACGTCGGCCTATGGGGGCGCTCCCACCGATTCGAAAACCCCCGCGAGAAGAATCGAGAGGTGGAAACCGAGGCTCGCCGGCTCGAAGGACGCAAGATGCTCTACTCCCAGCAGTACTACTCGGAGTCGGAGTTTTGGGGCATCTACGACCGAGACCAGTACGACGCCCTGCGCAGAAAGTACGGAGGGATGGCCCGGTTCCCCGACGTACACGAGAAGACCGTGGTCCGGACCGCTTGTGCGCCCACCCCCGTCCGGGGCTTCTTCAAGTTCTACTGGTCGCTGCTCACCCAAGGTCTCTGACCCAGCCGAGCCGGACGAGGCCCGGCGGTACATCTAGAGCTTCCGTGGTAGAGTGTTCGCTCCGGCGAGGAGCGAGATGGACGGAGGCAAGCTCACTCAGCTCCTACACCGAGCCCGAAGCGGCGACATCGCGGCTCAAGAGGCGGTTTTACCGCTGGTGTACCAGGAGCTCCGCTCGATGGCGCAGAGTCGGATGCGGGCAGGTCGCCCCAGCAGCACGCTCCAGCCGACAGCGCTCGTGCACGAAGCCTACCTCCGCTCGTTGGGCTCGCAGAACGACTTCGAAAACCGTCGGCACTTCTTTTTCGTGGCGGCTCGAGCCATGAAGGATATCCTTGTGGATCACGCGCGCCAGAAATCCGCGGTCAAGCGCGGGGGCGATGTGGAGCACGTCCCGATGGAGGAGTCCTTTGCGGAGGCGATTGAGGCGCCGTTTGAAGATATGGTGGCTCTCAATCACGCCCTCGAGAGACTCGAGGTCGAACACACACGGCAGCACCAGGTGGTGATGCTTCGTTTCTTCGGGGGGTTGACCCATCCAGAGGTGGCTGAGCTGCTCGAAGTCTCCGAGGCGACGGTGGATCGGGACTGGAAGTTCGGTCGCGCCTTCCTATTTGCTCGGCTCTCGGACGCGTCGCCGTAGACGATTGCGTATAACCTAGACGACCCCGCTCTTGCGGACCATGCGGTAGCGAAATTTGAGAATCGAGCAACCGAAGACACGGACCACCTGGTGGCACCATAGGTGGCCGTCTTCGTCCGCCTGCACTTCGAAGCTGGCTCCGAACCACCCGAGCTGTGCCACCTTGAGCGTTCCGTCCGCCCGTTGCAGGATGAGATACCATCCCGCCTCACCGTAGTTTTTGCCATCAGACTCGAGATAGAAGCGGCCGTTCGCGAGTTTGGGTCTAAGGAGGACTGTGACGCTTCCTCGGGGGACTGGGAACATCGTCTTGATGCAGGGGCTGTCGTGTCCCGGTGGAGTGACGACATCATAGAAGGCGATGTAGCTCGCATCTTTGGCTTGAGCGTCCTTTCGAGACCAGCCGGTAAGCTGGACGCGCCCGGCCCGGTCGACCAGCTCAACGATTTCGCTGATGACTTTGTGGCCCCGTCCCGCCTCGCCTCCCCCACGGATGGGGAGGCTCAGCTGGTTCAGAGACTTCCCCACCGTATTCACGAGGACCCAAAGGAACGGTCGTGACAGCGGCTGAGTCTCTCCCGTGAGGTCCAGCTCGTATTGAGACGTCCGCTCATAGAAGTCCCGAATCCTCGGATCGAGCTGAGGGGGCGAGAAGGACGGACCGTCGAGGCGCGCCATCGAGGGTACGATTCCGGAACCGGTGCCTCGTATCACGGTCAAGCCTTGAGCTTCGGCAAGCTCGTCGTAGATGTCCTCGCTCATGCGGGCGCTCCTCCCCATAGGTCCTTCCAGCCAGCGGGCCTGGCTCGAGTGTACGGTGCGACCGAACCGTCGAACCAACTGGCGGAACGTGAAGACGCCAATTCTACCCAATAGCGCTCCTAGCGCGTCTCCGCGCGTGGGCGCACGAGCAGGAGAACTCGTGGCTGCTTCCGCGTCCGCGGGCTGGGGAGTGTCCGTCTGAGCCGTCAGCGTGGACTCGAAGGGCTTCATCATCTCCGAGACAGCCGAAAAGGAGGGCTCGGGCACGTCAGGAAAGATTCATCCCCCGGAGGCAGCCCTCGAGCTTCGGATGCTGAAAGCGATAGCCCGTAGCCTCTGCAGCTCGGGGCACGACGCGAGCGCCATTCAGAAACAGCCCCTCGGCAAGCTCCGAACCCATTAGGATCTTGAGGGCGAAGCCCGGCAACGGAAGGGCCGCGGGGCGAGAGATGACCTTGGCGAGGGTGTGAGCGAAGGTGAGATTGGTCACCGGATGTGGTGCGGTGACGTTGAGAGGTCCCGAGACCTCTGGGCGATCGATCGCATGTAGAAGGAGCCCTACTGTGTCTTGAATTCCTATCCAACTCATCGTCTGACGACCGGAGCCCATGGGCCCACCGAGCCCCAATCTGAAGGGGGGAAGAAGCTCCGCCAGCGCACCCCCCTTCGGACTCAGAACGATCCCGATACGCGGATGGACCACGCGAACCCCGGCGTCGCGGGCGGTCTGGGCCTCGGCCTCCCACGCGGTACACACCCTGGAAAGAAAACCCGTGCCGGGAGAGGTCGACTCGTCCACGTCGCCCTCGTGCTCGGAGCCGTAGATGCCGATCGCTGAACAGGAGACGAAGACCGATGTCGAGCCCACGTGTTTTGCCACGGCCTCCGCGAGGAGCCGCGTACTCAGCGTGCGACTCTCTAGGATCTTTCGCTTCTGAGCTTGGGTCCAACGCTTGGCGATATTCTCTCCCGCGAGGTGGACGACGGCGCTCACCCCATCGAGGGCACGAGGATCCAGCTGGCCCTTGGTCGGGTCCCACCTCGCGGCAGGTCCGGAGACGCGCTCGGGGGTACGGGTCAAGGTGATGACGGTGTCTCCACGCGCCTCCAGCTGGTCTTTGAGGGCATGGCCGATGAGACCAGTGGCTCCGGATACGAGGACTTTCATGGATCTACTCCGAGTTTTCAAACGACGGACTCTACATGGACGCTAGATAGCCTGTCCGAACAGGAAGGCCGTGGAGAGGAAGCCTACCGTCCACACTGTCGAGCGAAGGTAGGGCACGCCGGCAGGGTAAGCGACGACATAGAGCGTACGGGACGCCAGAAAGGCTTGGCTCGCCGCTACCGTGTTCGGAGAAGACGCCTCGCCCAGCCGAACGACGACCACGGCGGCCGTAAACAGAACCAGCGCCACCATTGAGTTGTCCACGGTTCGAAGAAGCCGCCCCGCAAACCCCTTCGCCTGCCGAGCCTCGTCTCGGGCGGACAAGATATATGGGATGCCGAACTGCCCCGCTGTCGCAGCCGACTGAATGGCGAGGGTAAGGAGGACGAGGATCCCGTAGAGGGCGAGGATCGAGACTTCGTTCGTCATCATTTCTATTCATCTATATTCACAACTCGGGGGTCGGCTACCCTTTTCGCGATCGCATTGCTCCCGAGCATCATGTTTTTTGGGGGAGTCGAAAAAGATCAGAATTCATGACGTCCTTCCGCTTCGTTCTGCGGCTGTTATCGGGAGGGTCTCTAGATGCAGAACGTGATGTTAAAGTATAGTAGCGTCTTCGATTCGGTGGAAAGTCTCGATAGCGAGGCTACGGAGGTCGATCTAACGCTGACGGCAATGATCGAGCAGTGGCCTGATATCCACGGCATCAAAGATGTGGGCTTCTATGCCTTTGGTTTGGATAGCCCCAGCCGAAGGGCTCGAGGCAAGCGTTTGCGCTCCGTGCTGTGCTCCGTAGTCAATCAGCGTGTAGGTGGGGACCGAGCGCTCGGATTGAGGCTCGCAGCTGCCTGGGAGATGTTTCATCAGCTCGCGATCGTTCACGATGATATTGAGGATGGAGACGAGTATCGACGCGGCCGCCCCAGCGTCTGGAAGCGATTCGGAGTACCCCAGGCGATCAACATCGGCGACTATCTCTACTCCACGGCGATTCGGGAGACGCTGGACTTGCGTCGCCGAGGCGCTCCCTCAGACGTCGTTTTGGAGATTCTAGATCTCATGGCGGAGACTGCCGTTCGGACGGCCGAAGGCCAGGCCCTCGATCTTTCGATGCGCCAGCGTCGCGACGTCTCTGTCGAGGACTACTTTAGCTGCGTGCGGCGCAAGACGGGCGACTACCTCATTGCGCCGGCTGTATCTGCGGCGCGGATAGGTGGGGCCGGGCCGAGGGTCATCGAGTCGCTTCGCCAGTTCGGGGACCTCGTAGGTCCTGCCTTTCAAATCGGAGACGACCTGATCGACCTTACGTTGGGAAAGGGCCGGGATCGCGTGGGTTCCGACATTCGTGAGGGGAAGCGCAGCCTGGTTGTCATTCTCGCAAGTCAACGATGCAGTGAGAACGAGCGCGCGCGCCTATTCGATGTTCTGGATGCGCCTCGCGAATCCACGACCGACGCTATGGTTTCGGAGCTACTCGATCTGTTCGAGGACAAGAACGCCATTCAATCCTCTCAGGCCGAACTCGATCGCCTGCTGGCGTCCAGCATCGTGGTTCTGCGGGAGATTCCTGACCAACTCACCGCGGATCTGGCCGCCCTGGCTCGCCTTCTACGTCGACGGTCCGTTTGAAGGCGGCCCTCGGTCCGACAATCCTCGCCAGCCGGATCCCCGCAAACTCCCCAAGCTCAGTAAAGAGTCCATTCGGTTCGCGAGCGGGAGTATCGGAGGGTCTCTCTGAGGTATGAGATCGGGGAGGGCGAGCCCCGGCTAGATGTTAGGCTCCGAGCGCGGCGAGGGTGCGGGAGGCCTTGAGGGTCGTCTCCGCCCACTCACCGTCGGCCGTCGACGAAGGCACGATGCCCGCTCCGACGAACACGCGGGCTCGACACCCCTCGACGAGGGCGGAGCGCAGGGCGACGCGGACATCTCCCCGACAGGGGCCGTCGGGCCCGGCCTCGAGCCAGCCGATGCCTCCCGCGTACCAACCGCGTGGCCGGCCCTCGGCCTGCGCAAGCACGCTGCACGCGGCCGCGGTGGGTACACCGCCTACGGCTGGAGTGGGATGAAGGACATTCGCCATGGTTAGGGGAGAGGGTGCGTTCAGACGTGCCTCGATCTGGGTACAGAGATGGGCAATGGTGCCTAGTCTGCGAACGCTCGGTCGCTCCGGTACAAGGATGTCTTCTACGAGCGGCAACAGAGCCTGTCGAACGTGCTCGACGACATAGCGTTGCTCATCGAGATCTTTGGGGCTGTGGAGTAGATAGAGACCGTCCGGGTCGTCAGCGGAGGATGAGCCGGCTAAAGCCTCCGTCCGGATGCGCCCGGGCTCGACCTCGACGAGACGTTCGGGTGTCAGCCCCAAAAAGCAGGCCCCGTCAGCAAAGAAGGCAAAGGAAGCCTCCGCCGGGGAGCGGGCGGGAAGTCCCGCCAGCACCTGAGAGGGGCAGTATTCGTGGCTTCGATGGACGAGAACGTCGCGGGAGAGCACGACCTTTCGAACCTCGAGATGGTCGAAGGCGCGACGAGCGCGGGCCATGGCGAGGTCCCAATGCGGACGAGAACCGAGGTCGACTCGCGAGCCGCCCGACAAGGGCTGGGGGTCGACAACCGTCTCGCGAGCCCAAGCCCTGGCCCTCTCGAGCTCGACCTCGGAGATGCCGGCGGCACCCTGTAGCCGGGCATGGTCGTCGTCATGGTGCCAATGCCAGAGGACCCTGGGGCACACGAATCGTGCCGCTCCGAAGGCGTGGAAAGGACTATGAACCTCCGGTTCGAAGGAAAACCCTCCGAACCAGCGCGTACCGGTGAGGCTCGACTCGTTGACCGCCCGCTGTGTGAGTTGGCGATTGAGGTCGAGCAAGCGGTGGGGGCCCGCGGCCTCGACGACATCCCATTCCCCGAGGCCGATATACGTATCGCGGTGGTCTCGCCAATAGAAGGAGGGAGAGAGATCGCGTCGAATGGCCGAAGCTAGGAGGCCGAGAGCGGCGCTGGCGGGCATCGGGAGGGTGGGACCAGGGGCGCGGTCCTCGGCTCTCGGTTCCGTCGAAAGAAAAGCAGACGGGGAGGGTGAGCAGAGACGTGGCGAGGAGGGTAGTCCTAGACTGAGGGGACCGTGGGGGCTCACGAGGCGGCCTCGCTTTTCTGGGCCGAGAAGAGACTGCAAGCACCGAAGCCCAGACTGCGGGGCTCTGCGACTCGGAGTCCGGCCTCCGTCATGGTGATGGCAAAACGCTCGGGTCGAGGAAAGTCCTCGACGGAGCGTCGAAGGTACCGATACTCGGCGCTGCTCGAGAGAAGGGCTCCGATCGCGGGAACGAGGATCCGCAGATGAAGCCGCGCGAGGAGGGCAATGAGCCCCCCACGGGGCTCGTTGAGTTCGAGAAGCGCGACGCGTCCTCCGGGGCGGACGACGCGCCGGATCTCTCGCAGCGCACGTGTCCGGTCGCGAACGTTGCGAATCCCAAAGGCCATGGACACACCGTCGAAACTCTCGTCCGGGAAGGGGAGGCGCTCGGCGCAGCCCGGCACGAGTCGAATCTGGTGGTGAGCTTCGGCCCGGCGGATCTTCCGCTCCCCGACGCCGAGCATGCCGAGAGAGGGATCCAGCCCCACCACCTCGAGCCGAGGCTCACGACGAACCATCTCGAGCGGGAGATCCGCGGTGCCCGTGGCGAGGTCGAGCACTCGATAGCCAGGTCCTAGCTGTAGACTCTCCACCGCCGCGCTCCGCCAAGTTCTGTCGAGGCCGAGCGATAGGACCCGGTTCAACCGGTCGTAGCGTCCGGCGATACCGTCGAACATGGCTCCGGAGCCGTCCACGAGGCCCGTGCCCGCCTTCGTCGAGATGCTGAGATTTCGTTTCGCGTTGGTGCCGTCCACGAGAGGACAGCCGCAGTTCGGAGTGGAAACGTGTCAGGCATCGTGACGCCTTTTTTGGCCCGATTACGGCTGAAGGAGGGAGCCATGCTGAACGTGAAACCCCCGCGGCCCATCGTCGAGCTTCGACACGTCCACAAGGAGTATCCCCTTGGCGCCCGAACCGTCCATGCCGTGGTGGACGTCGATCTTACGGTCGAGGAAGGGGAGTTCACCAGCATTGCCGGACCCTCCGGGAGTGGCAAGACCACCCTCCTCAACCTTGTCGGCTGCATGGACGTTGCCACCTCCGGCCAAGTGCGGGTCGCCGGGAGAGATACCGGAACCCTCGACGACCGGGAGCTAACCGAGCTTCGCCTGAGACATCTCGGGTTCATCTTTCAGAGCTTCAACCTTGTTCCCGTGCTCGACCTCTATCAAAATGTCGAGCTCCCACTAATCCTCCAAAAGGGGCATGGTCGCGGGGAGCGTCGCCGTCGGGTCCTCGAAATCGTCGAACGGGTGGGGCTGAGCGATCAGCTTCGCCAACGCCCGAGTGAGCTTTCGGGAGGACAGCGTCAGCGGGTCGCCATCGCTCGCGCCCTCGTCACGGAGCCCCGCATCGTCCTGGCCGACGAACCCACCGCCAACCTCGATTCTGCCACCGGTGGGACCATCATCGACCTAATGAAAGGTCTGAACGAAGATCGCAATACGACTTTCATTTTCAGTACCCACGATCCACGCGTCATCGATCGAGCGACCCGTGTCGTGCGGATGGTCGATGGACACATTGCCAAGAGAGCGGCGGAGGCAGCCTGATGCTCATCTTCGCTCTCGGCCTCCGGAATCTTAGGGCTCATCGGGCCAAGAGTGTCGTGGTGGGCTTCATCATGCTCGGGGGCAGCTTCCTCGTGGTGGTGGCACTTGCGCTCCTCGATGGCGCCGAGCAAGCCATGGAGCGGAGCGTCACGGGCAGCCTCGCGGGAGACTTCCAGCTCTACGACGCCGATGCCCGAGACCCCTTGGTCTTGCTCGGCTCCGCCTTCATTTCCGTCGCTGATGTAGGTCGTATCGAGCACTACGAAGAGGTCCAAGCGGCGCTGGAGTCGACTCCGGAGGTTCAAGCGGTTGTCCCCATGGGCTTTGACGTCGGGAGCATCGGCATCCCGGGTCCCTTGGACCAGGCCCTGACCGAGCTACGCGCCCTCGCGCGCCAAGGCGCTTCAACGGCGTCGGTGGCGCAGGTCGTCCACGGCGTCCGAGAGCTGGTGGGGGAGCTCTCGACGGAGCTGAAGACTCGGCGGGCGGTGGCTGCCGACCCCGGTCGGCTCGCTCAGCAAGAGGCGACGCTGGCGGCCCTGGCGGAGGATGGCTTCTGGAATCATCTATCTGAGGCTCCCCTCGCGGGGCTCGAGCGGCTCGACACTGAGGTGGCCCCTCTTGCGGATAACGGCATCGAGATTCTCTTTCGGTATCTCGGCACCGACCTCGATCGCTTCCGAAGCCGTTTCTCCGGCTTTGAGCTTGTCAAGGGGATGTTCGTGCCCACCGGAAAGAGGGGGTTCCTGTTCTCCGACCGGCTCTATGAGCGTCGACTCAAGCATAGCGTCGCCCGCGGCCTCGATGAGCTTCTGGAGCATGCCGAGAATGGCCAGGCCATCGCTGATGACCCCAGGCAACGAGCGCGCGTGCATCGAGTTGTCAGTCAGTGGCGACACATCGCTCGCCAGCTCGACCCTCGAGAGTCTGAAGCCGTTCGGCAGGTCTTGAGCTCGGAGCTGAGTCTCGAGGGGGAGCTCCCCGAACTCCTCGAGGCGTTCCTCAGCGTCGACGACAAGAACCTCCGCAGACGGCGGGAACTCTTCTACCTGGAGATCGCCCCGCGCGTGGAGCTCTACTCCCTCCGTCCCGGAGATACGGTGACCCTTCGTTCGTTCACGCGTCGCGGCTTCCTTCGCTCCGTTAACGTGATCTTCTACGGCACCTACTCGTTTCGAGGCTTGGAGAATAGCGACCTAGCCGGAGTCTACAACCTCACGGACCTCGAGACGTTTCGGTATCTATTCGGCGTGATGAACCCGGCCGAACAGGCCGAACTCGACGCCCTCCGCGCCGAGGTGGGCATCGAGGACCTCGCCGTCGACGAGGTCGAAGATGCGCTGTTCGGCGACGGCGCCCCCGAGGTGGTTGCGGCCTCTGAGCCGAGCTCCTTTGGTGCCGTTGGAACCGAGGTCTTCGAGGGGGCGAAGGAGAGAGGATTGGATCATCGCATCGCCACCGGCGCCCTCGAGCGGGGGCTGGTGCTCAACGTCGCCGTCCTTCTGGCCCCCGGGGTTCGACGAGATAATGGACGCCGAGCCATCGAGCGGGCGCTCGACGCGGCTGGACTCGAGCTGAATATCAGCGACTGGCAAGCCTCCTCCGGACTCATCGGACAGTTCATCGTAGTGGTTCGTCTCGTCCTTTATGCGGCTATGGGGATCATCTTTTTGGTGGCCATCATCATCATCAACAACGCCCTGGTGACGACCACCCTCGAGCGCACGCATGAGATCGGAACGCTCCGAGCCATGGGCGCTCAACGACGGGAAGTCCTGCTCATGTTCTTTCTCGAGACCTTGGTCCTCGCGCTGGCCGCGACGGGCTTGGGCGCGGCGGCGGGGGCGGGGCTGGTGACATGGTGGGGAAGCCAAGGGCTCCCCGCGCCGAGCCGGGGTCTCGAGTTCGTGTTCGGCGGACCCGCGCTCTACCCCAACCTCCTGGCCCGACACGTTGTCTCGGCGGCCGGGGTCATCGTCAGCGTGGGGCTGCTCTCTACCGTCTATCCGGCGTGGCTGGGAGCGCGGGTGCCACCCGTGGAAGCCATGCAGTTCGAGGAGTAGTGATGTTGTTTCTCATCGCCTTTCGAAACCTTATTCAGGCTCGACGCCGGACCGCTCTCCTCGGCGTCGCCCTGGGGGCCGTGACGACCCTATTCGTGCTGCTCCTCTCACTCTCGGCGGGCCTTAGGGAGACCATGATTCGGTCCGCCACCACGCTCGCGTCTGGACATGTAAACATTGGAGGCTTCTTCAAGGCTCGAAGAAGCAATGCGTCGCCCGTCATCGGGGGCGTGGCCGCGCTCAGGGCTATCGTGAAGCGCGAACTCGATCACGTCGAGCACGTTGTCGATCGCGCTCGAGGCTTCGCTCGGATCGTGAGCCCCGAAAGCTCCATGCAGGTGGGACTAACAGGCATCGACGTCGACGAAGAAGCCCGTCTTCTCAGCTCGATTCAGCTCGCCAAACAGTCGGAGTACCTCAAGGGCGGAGCCGACGTGGTTCTCGGCAACCCTCAAGATCTCGCGCTCGATAGAGGAGCTCTCATCTTCGCCGCGCAGGCCCGACGCCTCGGAGTCGACATCGGCGACCCTCTCACGATCATCGCCGAAACTCGCGAGGGCCAGCGGAACAGCGAAGAGGTTGTGGTGATGGCGATTGCTCGAGACCTCGGCTTCCTCTCGAACCTCAGCATGTTCGTGCCGAAGTCCGTCGTGCGTCGCCTCTATCGCTTAGGGCCAGACGTCTCCGGAGTCGTGCAGATCTATCTGGATAGCCACCAGCGTTCGGCGGCGGCCATGAAGGAGCTCAGAGTCCATCTTGAAGCCGCGGGGCATCGGCTGCTGCGCTCTGACTCGCGCCCCTTCTTCGCTAAGTTCAGCACTGTGGCTGGCCAAGCATGGACCGGGCAGCGCTTGGATGTCACCAGCTGGCAGGACGAGTTCGCGTTCTTGAGCTGGATTCTGACGGCTGTGGACAGCACCTCCGTCGCGCTCGTCTCGGTGCTGTTGGTCATCATCGCCGCGGGGATCATCAACAGCATGTGGATCAGCGTTCGCGAGCGAACCGCCGAGATAGGCACGCTCCGAGCCATCGGTATGAGCCGAGGACAGGTGCTCACCCTCTTTGTGCTCGAAGCCTTGATGCTCGGAGCGCTTTCTACAGGATTCGGGGCCTTGCTGGGCTCTACCCTCGCCTTGCTCATCGATGCCTCCCACCTTGCGGTACCTATCGACGCGTTTCGAGCCATCCTGATGAGCGACACCCTCCATCTCGTGGTGAAGCCCGTGGACCTCATGACGACGGTTGCCGCCTTCTCCCTTCTCACCGGTATATGCGCGCTGTGGCCCGCCGCCCGCGCGGCGCGATTGGCTCCGGTGAAAGCCATCCATCGCACCTGAGGTATCCCATGCTATTGACTTCGGCCGTCCTGTTCTCATCTCTCGTCTCCCCAGCTGAGCTCGACCCCCGTGCCGTTGATGCGCTGCTCGTCGAGATCGACGCCCGCCAACGCGCGCCGAGTGACTATCGTGCGCTGGCGCTCATCGAGCAGCGGCGGGGCGGTAAGTCTGATGCGGTGTTTCAGTCCGCTATCTATCGCAGGGATGAGGACGAACGTTTCTTGATTCTCTTTCTTCGCCCCAAGGCCGAGGCTGGCAAAGGTTACTTGCGAGTCGAGAGAAACATGAAACGTTCGTCCTCATCCCTGCGATAGATAGCGGACTGAAACACCGCATCAGACTTACCGCCCCGCCGCTGCTCGATG
>JBCBRU010000129.1:0-16806 GCA_039819565.1 Myxococcota bacterium
GACGAGAGTGAAACCGCTCTCCGTCGCGTACCGGAAAACGCTGGGAAGGATCTCGCCCAGGGCGGCTGCAATCTCGGTTGGCCGGCAGCGGCGTGAGCGAAAGAGGAAAGTGACGGGGTCGAGAGCTCGTTGGGTGACGTCATATTGGGCCACGTCGGGGTCCATCCTTTCTTCGGGCAAACGGGAAGCGGTGTCGGCTCGGAAGAGCCCCACGCAGGGACCGACGCGCTCGACGGCGGTGCAGTGAGCCTCCCGATGTTGGGGCGCGCTGAGACCTCTGAGCCTGAACTCCCGCGGAGCCAGCCCGAAGTGCGCGGAGAACGCGCGGGTGAAGCCCTCATGACTCTCAAAGCCGACGTCGAGGGCGATTTCGAGAACCGGAGTCGGGGTGCTCAACAGCCGGATCGCCGCCCATTCAAGCCGGAGCCGCTTGTCGTACTGTTTGGCGCTCTCGCCCACGAGACGCTTGAACACGCGCTGAGCATGAGGGGGCGACCGGTTCAACGCCTCGGCCAGCTCGCCTAGAGACCGTCCCCGGTCGCGCGTCCGGGAAAGACGAGCGAGCACCGGGAGAAGCTCGGTCAGCGTGACGGCCACGGCTTCGAGGCTAGCGGAGGGAGCGCCCCCGCGTCTTGACCGTTGTTGCGCTCAGGCGGCGGGAAAGGCGGAGCTCGAGGCAGCCTTGGCCGCCCAACTCCGGAGCGCCGCCTCGGCCATAGGCCGGCCCAAGAAAAAGCCCTGCACGACATCACATCCGAGATCGTCGAGCCGCTCCAGCTGGCACCGTGTCTCGGCGCCCTCGGCCACGATGGTCAGGCCGAGCTCATGCCCCAGCTCGATGATGGCCCGGCAAATGGCGACGTCCTCCGCATCGCGGTCGAGCTCCCGAATGAAGGCTCGATCAATCTTGAGGGTGTCGACCGGGAGACGCTTCAAGTAGCTGAGCGAGGAGTAGCCGGTGCCGAAGTCGTCGACGGCAACGTGAGTGCCGAGGTCCTTCAGCGCCGCCAGCGTTCGGGCGCTGGTGCTGAAGTCCTGCATCAGCAGGGTCTCCGTGACCTCGAGCTCGAGACGTGCGGGAGGCAGTCCCGTACCTTCGAGCACCCTCCGCACTGAGGACACGAAGTCCCCCGAGTAGAGCTGCCGGGCCGATACATTGACGGAAACGCGCATCGAAGCCACCTCCTCCTGCCCCCACGAAGCAGCGGTCCGACACGCCTGGTCCAGAACCCAAGCCCCTACGGTGCCGATCAAACCCGATTCTTCCAGCATGGGTACGAACACCGCGGGACTCATCGGTCCGCTTTCCGGGTGGTCCCATCGCAAGAGAGCCTCCACCCCAGTGGCCCGCATCGTGCGCAGATCGACCTGGGGCTGGAAGTGAAGCGTGAAGTCTTGCTCAGCGACGGCACGGCGAAGCGCCGACCATAGAGAGAGGCGATCTTCCATGGAGCGATCGGCGGGAGAGAACATGCGGATCTCTCCCCTTCCGGCCCGCTTCGCTTGCACCAGGGCCCGCTCGGCGTGGGCAAGGAGATCCTCAGGGCGCCGGCCATGCTCCGGGAAGAGCGCCACGCCCACGCCCGCGCTCAAGAACAGCTCTCGCCCCCGAACCTCGAGGGGGGCGCTCACGGCTCGCATCAGCTCCCAAGCCGCCTCCATCCCCGCGTCGGCACCTTTAACGCCGGTCACGAGCATCGCAATCTCGTCGCTGCCTACTCGGGCAGCGAAGTCTAGATTGCGGAGCTGGTAGCGAGCTCGGGTGGCCACGGTCCGTAGGAGATCGTCCCCCACCTCCGGCCCGAAGGTTTGATTGACGTTCCTAAATCCGTCGAGATCCACGAGGATGACCGCCCCTGGCTCTCGCTCGGTCATGAGAACCCGGACCAGGCGCTCGCGAAAGCCCTCTCGCAGAGCCAGCCCCGTCACCGCGTCCACTCGCACCTCCCGGTCCCGGCGATCGAGCTCCACGCGTAGACGGCTAATCTCCTCGTCGCGGTCCACGAGCTCCCGCTCTTCGCGGACCGCTTGGGCGATGGAGTTCGCATGCACCACAGCCCCTTGTCCCCCGGCCAAGGGCACGATCTCCCAGACCAGGTCCCTCTTCGCTTCAGGGTGGAGAGCGGGACCGAGAAAGCTCCCCGTGCCTTGGTCCAGAGCTTCTTGAATACGTCCCCGGAGAGACGTCGGGGCTCCGTCGGGAAGAGCGTCGACGAGGGAGCCCCCCTGTCGAGGGGGGGACGATCCGCCCAAGACAGCGAAGGTTCGGTTGACGTAGCTCACGTCACCCGAGGGTCCCACCACCAGGCTGGGGTGAGAGGTGGCCTCGAAGATGGCGGGGTCGAATGCCGAGGGGGCCGGTCCTGGATGGGCGGACGTCCTCTCCAGCGCCCAAAAGACAAAGCCGTCCACGACCATGCCTCCGTGGCGAAGGCGCACCGGGAGCGTGAGGACCGGGGCCTCGGCGTGTCCGAGCTCGAGACGTCCCTCGGTCAACTCCCCCGCGGGGGCTGTGGTTCCTGGAGCGGCAACGGAGGCTCGGAGGGCCGAGGTCACTTGGCTCCCCAAGGTGGTCGTGACCTCGCGCCAGATGGTGTGGTCGGTCCGGCCCCCCCAGGCCCGGGCCGGCCCCTCTTGGCCACGCAGACGCCGGACCACGCCCCACGCCAAGCGTCTAGGAAAGGCCGTCAGGAGGAGGCCCCCGAGCGCGCCCGTGGTCGACTGCTCGGATATGATGAACTCACCGAGGGCCGCGCAGGTCCGCTCAGCCACTCCGCCGTCCACCCATCGGGGAGCCGCGGGGACGATTTCGAGCAGCGCCGGGAGCTTCCGCTCGGCGCCTCGAAGGGCCCCGAGGATCACCTCGGGGTCAGGAAGGGGCAATGAGACCACGTTCCGGCCTTCGTCCCAGCTGAAGGGACGTTGAGAATATCGGCGAGCCCGGAGCCGACAGCGGCTCGACCCGGCGCAGAGACCGCGGCCTGTGTGCAACCGACACTCCTCCGGTTGATCTCCTCGGATCGACATTCTTTACTGAACAAATGATCATGTCACCTACGGACCCACGAGATGATCGATTCCTCATCTTTCTCGAGGAGGCCGACGGCGTGCCCGTAGCGCCCGTCTCTTTGACGGACCGCATCGATCGCCTCACGGGGACGGCACGAGCGTTGGCCGAGGCCGTGGAACGATCAGGCCGCCCCGAAGACGTCTCGTCCTGGTCCCTTAGCCTCGCCGCGTGGGCCCTCTCCCCGGACCCCATCGCCCTGCGCCCCTGGACCCTGACGGCCCTTCGTGCCCTCCGACGGGATCGAGTCCGCGCGCGAAACGTGGCGGGAGGCATCGTCGACTGGGTCCTCGGCCAAGTCCGGACCCATACATCCGAGCTGTGCACGAGCTGGCAGGCCCTACACGACTCCGGTCTCGGCTACCCGATCGACGCCGACGCCCGCATTCGACATCCCGCTCAGGCCTCCGCCGAGGTCACGGTCTGGAGCTACGCCCTCCTGCGAGCCGTCATCGAGCGGCACCGGCGGGGCCCGAGGTCTCCGCCCACGACGCTCGCCGAGGCCGCCAAGGCCAGAAAGAGATGAGCTCAGCCGTGGACCACCCCTCGACGCGTGGCCAGCGATCGATAAAAGAACAGGCCGCGCAGGGCCCATTTCGAGAAGAGAAGGTGCGTAAAGACCCCACGCAAGCCGCTCGGGTGCTCGTACTCGATGCGGTCGTGGACTTCCGTTCCGCCCCCGTCGATCGGTCGGAAGCGGTGCTCGTGTCGCCACCGCTTCATCGGACCCTCGACCTGCACGTCGACGAATCCGTCCGGCCCCACGTCCTCGTGACGCGCCATCCAGCGAATGGGCAGAGGGCCGAGCCAAAGGGTGAAGTCCGCCTCCATGCCGTCTTCCATCGCTCCGAAGCGGTGCAGACGAATGATCATCGGGGGGGGAGTCAGAGCTCTCAGCGCCGAAGGATCGGCGTGAAACGCGGCCACGGCCGGGAGTCCCGCCGGCACCTGGAATCGATGCTCAAAAACGCTCACCCCCTCTCGAGTCGGGGACCGGTCTCGAAAGTAAAGCCGGAACGTCCATGACTACCTTGACGTCCGTTATGAGCCGCGGGAACGTCTGCGTTGACGGACAGCGAGCCCAGGCCGCGGTTCGGAAGCGCCGCCACCCCTCGATCTCCGGGGGGTGTGAGAGCGCGGGGAGAACCCATGAGCGATCCACAGTACCGACCGGAAACCCTCGCCCTTCACGCTGGATACCAGCCGGAAGCGACCACCGGCTCTCGTGCCGTACCGATCTATCAGACCACGAGCTACATCTTCCGGGACACCGACCATGCCGCGAAGCTCTTCGCGCTGCAGGAGTTTGGAAACATCTACACCCGGATCATGAACCCCACCAATGACGTCTTCGAGCAACGGGTAGCGGCGCTCGAAGGTGGTGCGGCGGCGCTCGCAGTGGCCTCTGGGCAGGCGGCGGAGACCTTGGCGCTGCTCACCATCATGTCCTCCGGGGACGAGCTGGTTTCAGCGTCCACCCTCTACGGGGGAACCTACAACCTCTTCAAAGTCACGCTTCCGCGACTGGGCATCAACACCCACTTTGCCGACGCCACCCAACCCGAAGCCATCGCCGCTGCAGTCACCCCCAAGACCAAGGCGATCTATCTCGAGAGCTTGTCGAACCCGGACCTCACCGTCCCCGACTTCGAGGCCATCGCCCAGATCGCAAAGGACAACGGGATCCCCCTCATCGTCGACAACACGGCGGCCTCCCCCGTCCTCCTCAATCCGCTCGCTCACGGGGCCAACATCGTCGTCCATTCCGCAACCAAGTACATCGGCGGACACGGGACAGCGATCGGCGGGGTGGTCATCGATGGCGGAAACTTTGACTGGTCCAACGGGAAGTTCAACGAGTTCACCGAGCCCAACCCGGGCTATCACGGGATGAAGCTCTGGGACACGTTCGGCAATCTGTCCTTCATCATCAAGGCGCGCGTGGAGATGCTGCGGGACATCGGTCCGGCCTTGTCCCCTCACAACGCCCACGCCTTCATCACCGGCCTCGAAACTTTGCACCTGCGCATGGCCAAGCACTCCGAAAACGCGGTTCAGGTGGGCAAGTTCCTGCGGGACCACGCCAAGGTGGATTGGGTGCTGTACCCCGGCTTCGATGATCACCGGACCCACGCGAACGCCCAGAAGTACATGAAGAAGGGCTTTGGCGGGCTGATCTCCTTCGGAGTCCAGGGCGGCCTCGACGCGGGCCGAAAGGTAGCGGACGGCGTGAAGCTCTTCTCGCTGCTCGCCAACATCGGCGACGCGCGCTCGCTCATCATTCACCCCGCGAGCACCACCCATCAGCAGCTCAGCGAGGATGAGCAGCGCAGCGCCGGGGTCACCCCGGAGCTCGTGCGGCTCTCGGTCGGATTGGAGCACGTCGACGACATCTGCGCAGACCTCGACCAAGCGCTCGCTACGATCTGAGCCACCCATGCCGCGCGCGGCGCCCGCTCCCCTCGAGTGCACGATCGATCTCCCCTCCTTGCGGCTCGAGGGGGGGGCATCCATCGACCCCGTCCGTCTGCATATGTGGTGGTGGGGCCCCGAGGAGGACCTCGACGTCCTGGAGCCTCTCGGAGCCGCGTCGTCCGCGGGCGTTGTCACCACCCCCGAAGCCCCCTCGAAGTCCCCGGCGACCGGGCGTGGGGTTCGCCTCGACGCCAAGCTGCCGACCATCCTCGTCGTTCACGCCCTCACGGGCGACGCCCGGGTGGGGGGCCGCGGGGGATGGTGGACCCCCCTCGTCGGCGAAGGTCGTCCCCTCGATCCCTCTCGGGCCCGAATCCTCTGCTTCAACAACCTAGGCAGCTGTTACGGAAGCTCGGGCCCGCGCCAGAGGGACTGGCCCTGGACCACCTCACCAAAGGTGGGAGTGGGGCCGGTGTCGGTCCCGGCCCCGGTCACGACCTGGGACCAAGCGCGGCTCATCCTCCGCGGTCTGGACTTCCTCGGGCTCGACCGGGTCCGAGTGGGGCTTGGCGGCTCTCTGGGCGGAATGCTGGTGCTGTCTCTCGGAGCGCTGGCTCCGGAGCGCTTCGCGCAGCTGATCCCGATCGCGGCCAGCGCGGCCGCGTCTCCGTGGATCATCGGCTTCAACCATATCGCTCGCCAGACCATCCTGTCGGACGCACAGTGGCCCGACCGACCGGAGCGAGGACTGTCCTTGGCCCGTCAGCTCGCCCAAATGACCTATCGAGCCGAGCCGGGGCTCATCGCTCGCCAGGGGCGCGCGCTTCGACCCGAAGTCCTCGACGGGCCCGAGCCCTTCACCACGAAGTGGCAGGCTGACCTCCCCTACGCGCAGGAGACCTACCTCGAGCACCAAGGGAGAAAGCTGGTGGAGCGCTTCGACGCCCCCAGCTACCTCGTACAGCTCGGGGCGATGGACCACCACGACCTCCAGCGGCGCCCGCCGGCCCCCGACGACGCCGACAGCTATCGTCTCCCCTCGGGCCCTTGGTCGGGGCTGGACCGCTTGGGCCCGCGCATCGACGGCATCGGTATCGACTCGGACGCGCTCTACGCACCCGGCCACTTGCGGGCCCTGGCCGCGGGCCATCCCGAGCGGCGCTATTTCGAGCTTCGCTCCGCCCACGGCCACGATGCCTTCCTCATCGAGTGGGATCAGCTCGACGAGGTGCTACGTACAGTAGGGGCCCCGTTCGATACGACACGGTAGCGCCCGGCGCTCCGAAATCCCTCGCCTCTTCGGACCGAATCATCATCTGATGAAGCCCCCTCGAAAGCCAGCTCAAGATGACCGACTCGCAATCTAACTTGACCGTCCTCAAATTCGGAGGCTCGACCCTCGGAAAGGCGACCTCCGCCCGGGAAGCCCTCGCTTGCGTACAGCGGGAGTCCAAGCGTGGTCGCGTCGTGGTGGTGGTCTCCGCCCTCGGCGACACCACCGATCGCCTCCTTCGTGCGGCCGACCTCGCCGCGCGCGGCGAGCGGGCGGCCGCCGCCTCGGAGACCGAAGCCATCGCGGCGCTCGCGCAAAGCACGGCCGCGCTCGACGCCGGCGACGGAAGCCGCCCCGGAGTGCTGGACGCCGCCACCATCGAAGGTCTCCTCGCTCCCCTGTCCGCGCTGCTCGAGGGGGTGCATCTGGTTCGCGAGTGCTCTCCGCGCACGCGCGACGTCGTGCTGTCCTACGGCGAACGGATCTCGTCGACCATCTTCTCGGCCTTGCTCAGCGGCCGCGATCTCGAGAGTCGCCCCGTCGACGCGCGGCACATCATCGTGAGCGACGATCAGCATGGGGACGCGCGGGTCGATCTTCCGGCCACCCTCACCCGTATTCGTCAGGCCGCCGAGTCGTGGCCCACCGTCCCGGTGGTGACCGGTTTCCTGGCCCGAACCAAGGACGGTCGAGACACCACCCTCGGACGCAACGGCTCCGACTACACGGCGACGCTGATCGCGCAGGCTTTGGGCGCGCGGGAGGTTCAGATCTGGACCGACGTCCCCGGCGTTCTCACCGCCGACCCGAAGGTCGTCAAGGACGCGAAGCCCATCGCCAACCTCTCCTACATGGAGGCAATCGAGCTCGCGCGCTTCGGGGCTCGGATGTTCCACCCTCGAACCATGGTCCCCCTCATCGAGTCCGGGGTCCCGCTCCGGATTCGTCATATGATGGACCCCGCCGCCGCCGGGACCCTGGTCAACGCTTCGGGAGCTGACGACGAGACCCGAGCGTCCTCTTTGGCCAGCCTCAACCGGCAGGCTCTCCTGCACATCGAGGTCCGGGGGCAACAGCTCTCGGAGAACCTCGCGGTGCGATTCCAGTCCACCTTCGACGAGCTCGACATCCCGGTTTGGTTGGGCACCCTTTCCGCCTTTGGAACGTCCGTCTCCGCGGTGATTCCCGAACAGGACGTGGAACGCGCCCGGGCTGGCCTCGAACAGGCGTTCCGCCTCGAGCTCGCGGACGGCACCCTAGACCGCATCCGGGTGACCCATCCGGTAGCCATGGTCACCCTCGTTGCGGAAGCCATGGGCCGGACCTCCGGCGTGCTTTCGAAGCTCACCGGAGCCCTGGGAAGCATTGGCGTCAGCGTTCTGGCCATGGGTCAGAGCGCTTCCGAACGCTCGATTTCGTGTGTCGTGGCCGAGTCGGACTGCGCCCGCGCCGTGCAGACCGCTCACGCCGCCTTCCACTGGGCTCACCAGGAGGTGGATGTGTTCCTCCTCGGGCCGGGGACGGTCGGGCGGGAGCTGATCGACCAGATCCAGCAGCAGCAAGACTTCTTGCGCCAAGAGCATGACGTGAACGTTCGCCTGGTGGGCCTCGCCAACAGCCGAAGCTTCGTCTTCGAGCCCGAGGGGTTAGCGCTCGAGCGCTGGCACGAGATCCTGGAGGAGGCGTCCCAGACTCCGGACTTGGAACCCACCGGCCCGGTGCCGTTCGATCAGCTCGAGGAGCTGGGGCGACGCCCCCTGCCCGTGCTCGTGGATTGTACGGCTGAGGACGGCATGGAGGCCATGTATCAAGCGGCCTTTGCGTCCGGCGTGCACGTGGTCGCCGCCAACAAGAAGCCCCTCACGCTTCCCCTGGCCGGCTACAAGAGCCTCCTCGGAGAGGCCCGAAAGCGGCACCGCGCCTATCGATACGAAACGACGGTGGGGGCGAGCCTGCCCGTGATCGAGACCCTTCGCGACCTGGTGCGGACCGGAGATCAGGTGCGCCTCGTCGAGGGCTCCTTCTCCGGAACCCTCGGCTACATCACCGATGAGCTCTCCAAGGGGGGCGAGCTCCACACCATCGTCCGACGCGCCCAAGAGCAGGGCTTCACTGAGCCTCAACCTCAGGACGATCTCTCCGGTCTCGACGCCGCCCGCAAAGCGCTGATTCTGGCCCGGGAGATTGGACTCGCGCTGGACCTCGCCGACGTCGCGCTCGAGCCCCTCGTGCCGCGCGCGATCATCGAGAAGACCTCCCTCGAAGACTTTTACGCGGCCTTAGAATCCTACGCGGGGGAGATGAAGGCCAAGGTGGCTGCGGCGGGCGAAAGAGGAGAGGTCCTGCGCTACCTCGCCCGAATCGATCCCGCAGCCCGAGAGCGGAATGAGCCCATGATGACGGTGGGACCGGTGTTCGTGCCCCCTACGAACCCAGCCGCGCATCTCAAGCACGCCCAGTCCTTCGTGGCCTTCTATACCCATCGCTATCGGGACTTTCCCCTGGTCGTGCAGGGCGCGGGCGCGGGCGGCGCGGTGACCGCAGCCGGGGTGTTGGCCGACGTGCTCCGCGTCGCGGGCAGTCTGCGGGACTGACCTTGGGCGCGAACGTCGTTGCGCGTTGTGCGAAGCAGGTTTCGCACTGAAGTGCGTAAAACCAACACCCCCGCACGAAACCCTGACGGCAACGGCATGTTCTCCTTCCTGGCACCGATCGTGCTCAGCTATCGGAGACTCAGGACTCCAACGCGATGAACTGTCCGATCTGCGGAAGCAAAGGCACCGCACTCCCCGCTCACCCTTTTCTCTCTGATGGCTATCAGTGCAGCAACCCACGCTGCCAGGAGATCTACATGCTCTCCCCCGAGGAGGCGGCTCGCCAAAAGGCGGACCGGCAGGCCAGGCAGCACATGCCCGCGCCCCCAGCCTTCGAAGTTCGCGCCCCGAGCTATTGAGCCACGGCGCTCGTCGTCCCTAGGAAACGAAAGATCTCCCGCGCCATGAGCTCCGGTCGTTCGGAGTGCATGGCGTGACCGGTGTCCCTCAAAAAGAGGGTCTCGCCCGGCATCACGAGGTGAGGAGCCAGCCGCTCGATGAAGCTCCAGGTCGCCATCGGAACGCTGTTGTCGCCTTCACCGGTGAAGAGCAGCAGCGGAGCACGAATGCGCTCGAAGGGCCGCACCCCCTCATCATCCATTTCGATGTGACTGAACAACAGCTGCTCGAAGGCGAGTCGGTAGTGCCAGCGCCGAAAGGTCCGATCGTAGACCTCCGAGAGTTGGCGAAGGCCTTCCTCGATGAGCAGGGGCTTACAGACGTCCCAGCCGTCTCGATACCAGTAGCCAGCCTGGGTACGAACCCCCAGGAGCCCATCCGTGAAGTACTCCCGGCGGGAGCTTCGCCACTCCCGCTTACGGCTCGCATCGCGGGTGAGGCGAACCGCCTCGTGCTTGATCACGTCGAGAAAATCACCGTCGCCGAAAGGGAGAAGCTGAGCTCGGGACCACGAGAAGTCGACCGATGCGGGGGACCACGCCACCACGCGCCGCACCCAAGGCAGATCTTCCCGCTGCGCGAGTCTCAGCACCAGGTTTCCGCCCAAGCTCCCCCCTAGGATGGCTTCGATGCGCGTCGACGCCCCGGACTGGACCCCATCGAGCGCGTGCACGAAAGCGATGAGAAAGGCGTCCAGAAAGTCGAGGGCGACCTCATCTCCGTCGCCGAGAGAGGAAGCCTCGACCCGGTCGGCGTAGGCGTTGGACGGGTGGTCCATCGCCACCACCGTGAGGTCCCGCCCCTCGGCTCGGGCCGCCTCGACGAGGGCCGGCATGAGCGCCGCCCCCTCCTCGGCCAGCGAGGCGTGACCGTGCACGAAGAGCAGCAGCTCCCCCTCGCTGGGAATCGCCAGAGGGGGCGCGGGCGGCAGCGCTCCGACCAGGTCCTCGGGGGCCTCCATCGTCTCTTCGAGGTCGAAGGTCGACGCGACGGCCACACGCGTACGGACGGGGCGGACGGCTTCATCCCAGGGCACGTCCACCACGAGATCGTACTGAGGAAAGCCGGAACGTATGTTGACGGGCCGGTGGGGAGGATCCTCTTCCGGAGACACCGCGATCCAGCCGAGCAAGGGACGCAGACGATCGCGCTCGTCCACGGGCCCCCGCAGCGCCCAAGCGGCCCCGTAGGCGCGCTCGAGAGCCGCGCGTTTCGCGGCCGCCGACGCTTCGCCCGGCACCGCCTCGAGGCCCGGATGCAGCTCCGAGAAGGCCGACCAGGCGCGTCCGCCCGAAACCGCGAGGTCCGCGAGGGCTCGTCCGAAGAGGTCGCGAGGCTCAGGTCCGGACCAGGGTCCGGAGTCCAAAGCCTCGGCGGCGAGGCGGAGGGTCGCGGACGGATCCGCGGCGGATGCGACCTCCCTCAAAAAGGGATGCAGGGGAAAGCAGTAGCCTTCTTCCGAGGGGTCGCAGCCCCCGAAACGATGATCGAGGAGGGCCGCCGGAGGCGCAAAGGAGAGAGCGGCCGAGGCACAGGGGGTCTCCGCCCGGTCGGGCTGGACCACGCGCTCGGGTCGCAGGGCCGCCATCGCGGGGGGCTCACCGAGATCCGGGCCCCCGCAGGCCAGCTGAGCCGCCCCGAGGAGCACCACCCCTCGCGCATGAAAGCGTACGCATCGCATGCCCCGAAGAAAACGCCTCCGGCCGGCCCCTCGCATGTGCCGGGTGGACTATGGAAGGGTCTTCGCCTCCCTCCAACCTCCGAGTAGGTTCGAGGCGTGGACGGGCTCCTCTTCCTCCTCGCGATCGGCGTCTGGGTGGTGGCCGGCAGTCCGCGCCTCAGCGCGATCGTGCACGCGGGGGTGAACGGAACCGACCTCCTCTGGGGACTGCTCTACCTCGGTTTTCTCTACGCCCTCGTTCGGGCCATGCGAAGCCATGACCCTCGGCGCAAGCTCAACTTCACACTCCTCCAGTCGGCCTTCGCCATCGCGATCCTACCCACGGGTATGCCGCACTTCGAGGGCGCCTTGCTGTCCGTGGTGGGAGCCCAGACCCTTCTCGTGACCTCCCCTCGCTGGGCCCTGGCGTGGGTCGTAGGACAGGCGATGCCTCTCTTTGCCACCATTCTTCCCAGCCATGATCTTTTAGGGGCCGCGAAAGCCACCGGCGAGTACCTCGCCTTCTCGATCTTTGCGATGACGGCCTTCGCCCTCCGCGAACGGGAGAGGCGGCAGCGGCTCGCTTTGTCCCGGATGCAGGCCGAGCTGCTGGGTACGCAGTCTCTCCTGCGCGACACGGTCGCGATGGCCGAGCAAGGACGCATCCGCCGCGAGCTTCACGACTCCCTTGGCCATCATCTGGCCGTGGCCTCGTCCCATCTCGACGCCGCCCGCCTACGCAGCGCCTCCGAGGAAGACGACGGTGGCCGCGATCACGGCGCCCGGGAACATCTGGATCGGGCGCGAGGGGCCCTCGATGCTCTCACCGCTGAGTCCCGCGCCGTTTTGGGGGGGATGACGCCGAAAATTCGTCTGGATGAAGCTTTGGAGACCCTCGTAGGCGCCCTTCCTGGCCTGATCGTTGAGATCGACGTCGAAGCTTTCGCAGAGGAGCGGCCGGACGTCCTCTGGACCGTGTTTCGAGCCGTTCAGGAGGGCGTCACCAACGCCCACAAACATGGCCGAGCCCGAACCGTGCGGGTTTTCGGGCGCTCCGACGCGGACGGACTGCGACTGACCATCGAAAACGACGGGGCCGCGATGCCCGCGCCGGGAGCCGCGCCGTCGGGAGCGCCAGCGGCGGGAGCCGCGCCGGAGGGCGTGGGTTTGCGGAGTATGCGAGAGCGGGTGAGCTCGGTGGGAGGGACGCTCGAGGTCCGACCGGGGCCCCCATTCCTTCTCGAGCTTCGCTTCCCCCCTCATTTTCCGCCACAGTCCCGGACGTGAGCGAAGCCATCCGCCTGCTCCTCGCCGATGACCACGCTATGGTGCGGGAGAGCTTGGCCGCCGCGCTGGCGTCGATCGACGACGTCGAGGTGGTGGGCCTGGCTCGAGACGGGATCGAAGCGCTCCGGCTCATTCGGGAGCAACAACCGGCGGTGGCCGTCGTCGACCTCCACCTCCCGGGCCGTACCGGCATCGAGGTTGCGCGCTCCCTGAGCGCCGAAGGTCACTCGACACGCGTCCTCATCGTCACCAGCTTCGACGATGAGCCCAACTATCGAGAGGCGCTCGCCGCGGGGGCGGCCGGCTTCATGGGCAAAGGCGCGAGCGTCGAACGGGTGCTGGACGGCATCCGGGCCCTGGCCCGGGGCGAGACCTGGTTTCTCTCCGCGGTGAGCGAGCGGGCCGAAGCTAGCGGAGCTCCCCGTCCCCCTCACCGCGACAACCCCCTCAGTCGCCGCGAGCGAGAGGTGCTTCGGCTCATCGCTACCGGTCTCACTACGCCTGAGATTGCGGAGCGACTCGGGACCCGCCCCGGCACCGTCAAGAACCAGACCTCGAGCATTCTGCAAAAGCTCGAGGTCACGGACCGAACCCGAGCCGCCCTCGTGGCCCTCCGCGAGGGCTGGCTCTGAGCCCGTGCGACCTCACCCGCGCACGCGGAGCTCGCGACGCAGGATCTTACCGCTGGCGGACTTGGGGATGGCCTCGATCACCTCCAGCCTACGCACCTGTTTGTAGGAAGAGACGTGGCTGGACATGAAGGCTTGCACGCCCTCGAGGGTGAGATCGGCCCCCTCTCCGGCCACCACGAACGCCTTCGGCAGCTCTCCCGCCTCGTCATCGGGAATACCGATGACCGCCACGTCCTGCACGCCGGGCATGGTCTGGAGCAGAGCCTCGAGCTCGGCTGGAGCCACCTGAAAGCCCTTGAACTTGATGAGCTCCTTGAGGCGGTCCACGATCGCGAAGTTTCCTTCGGCGTCCACGGTGGCGATGTCCCCGGTCCGCAGCCAACCTTCCGGGGTGATGGTCTCCTGGGTGGCGGTGGGGTTCTCCAGGTATCCTTTCATGACCTGAGGTCCGCGGATCCAAAGCTCACCTCGCTCTCCCTCCGGCGCGTCCTCGCCGGTGCCGGGATCAACGAGGCGAGCCTCCGTGTTGGAGACCAGCGTTCCAACGGTCCCCGGAGGGGCCTCACGGTCTGCCCCTACCATATGCGAGACGGGTGAGAGCTCCGTCATGCCGAAGCCCTGCTTGACCGTGCAGCCCACACGGGCCGCGACCGCCTCGCCGATCTCTCCCCCGAGGGGGGCTGCCCCTGAAAGCACGCTTTCTACCGATGACAGATCGTACTGCTCGACGATGGGATGCTTGGCCAGGGCCAATACGATCGGCGGCACCAGGGGCAGCCGCGTAATCTTGTAGGTCTGAATGGCCTCGAGCATCTTCACGAGGTCGAAGCGAGGCAGCGTGACGAGAGAGGCGCCCATGGACAGGGCGAGGTTCATGAGGACGTTCATCCCGTAGATATGGAAGAAGGGAAGCACCGCGAAGACTACGTGTCCCTCCTCCATGCCCGCGGCGGTCTCCGACTGGACGAGGTTCGCTACCATGTTTCGATGGGTCAGCATCACGCCCTTGGGAAAACCAGTGGTTCCAGAGGAGTAGGGCAGCACCACCACGTGCTCGGCCAGATCGACCTCAACTTGAGCCTCTAGAGGCGGACCCATGAGTTCTGACAGGGGGAGCGCGTCGCCCGGCCCGATGACCACCACGGTGTCGATTCCGACCTTCGCCGCCGCCGCCTTGGCCGTCTCCAAAAACATCTCCACGGTCACGATGGCGCGAGCCTTGGAATCACGGAGCTGAAAGCTGAGCTCCTCGACGCCGTAGGTTGGGTTGAGGGTGGTGACGGTCGCGCCCGCGTAGGCTACCGCGTGAAATACCACCGCGTACTCGGGCAGATTTGGGGCCATCAAGGCCCAGGTCGTGCCGGGACCCACCCCCCGGGCCACCAACCCTCCAGCGAGCCTCCGCACCTGATCTCGAAGCTCTCCGAAACTGACCTTGCGTCCCGTCATGCCCTCCACGAAAGCCGTGTGGTCGGCCAGTCGGTCGGCGTGGCGAAGAATGTGGTCGGTAATGCTCACATTGGGAATGGTGATGTCGGCTCGTGGGCTGCGGTAGATTTTCATGGTTCCCCCGCGCCGCACGATGACAAAGAACCGAGGGCGCTGTCGACGTAGGGTCCGGCATTTGTCTGTGCCGCCGACGAGCGATGGCGTACGAAAGGGCGATGCCCATCGTCGAGAGCCGGTTTCGTCCGGCGTGGTGGCTACCTGGGCCTCACCTCCAGACCCTCGGACCGGTGCTGGCTCGTCCCACCCCTCGACTCGAGTTCGACTGGGAGCGCATCGAGCTCGACGACGGCGACTTCATCGACCTCGCCTGGGCCCGGCCCAGGGCGGGTCGCCCCGACGCCCCGACGTTGACCATCCTCCCCGGCCTGGGCGGCAACTACCTCTCCAAATACGCGCGAGGGCTCGCGCTCGACGCCCTGGCCCGCGGGTGGAGCGCCGGCATCCTCCACTTTCGCGGCACGAGTCGAGAAACGAACCGTCTCGCCAAGACCTATCACGCCGGCCTGACTTCCGACCCTCGCCAGGTCCTCGAGCACGTGAGACGCACCCGACCTTCGGCTCCCATCGGCGCCGTGGGCCTCTCTCTCGGAGGGAGCGTGCTCCTGAACCTCCTCGCCGAGGACGGAGCCGGCAGCCCCATCACCGCGGCGGCCGCGGCCTCTGTACCTCTGGACCTCGCCGCGTGCGCGCGTCGCATCCAGCGCGGATTCTCACGGGTCTACGACCGACATCTCGCCCGCGAGCTCACCTCGCGCCTCATGGCCCGCAGACCCCTCGTCGAGAAGAGGCTGGGCCCCGTTGACCCGCGGCGTCTGACCTCCGTTGAGAGTTTCGACGAGCTCGTGACCGCTCCGCTGCATGGGTTCGTCGACGCCGCCGACTACTATCAACGCTGCAGCTCCGGCCCCCGACTGGGAGCCCTGAAGACCCCTACGATCATCGTGCAAGCCCTCGACGACCCCTTCCTGGTCCCCGAAATGATCCCTTCCGAGCCCGAGATCGCGGACGCGGTCACGGTCGAGGTGGCCACGAGCGGGGGTCACGTTGGCTTCGTCGGCGGTCCTTTTCCCGGACGCGCCGACTATTGGCTGGAGCGCCGGCTGATCGACTTCCTGGCCCTTCACCTCGAGCCTCCCTCGGGCAAAAAAAAGCCCCCCTCGCCAAAAACTTGAATCCGCAGCTCCGGTTCGCCGCGTCTCCTGGACGTGCTCGAGATCCGCTCCCTCCAAAAGACCTACCCCAACGGAAAACGTGCCCTCGACGGCATCGAGCTCTCCGTTCCTCCCGGCATGTTCGGTCTCCTCGGGCCCAACGGAGCCGGGAAGTCCACCCTGATGCGTTCCATAGCGGGCCTTCAGGACGTGGACGCGGGCACCATTCACTTTGGAGGCCTCGACGTTGCGCGTGAGCCCCAGAAAGTCCGGGAGATCCTCGGGTATCTCCCCCAAGACTTTGGCGTCTACCCGCGCGTCTCGGCGCTCGAGATGCTGGATCACCTGGCCATTCTCAAGGGGCTACGCAGTCGGGGCGAGCGACGCGACGTGGTGGAGGCTTTGCTCCGTAAGACCAACCTCTGGGACGTACGCAAGAAGGCGCTCAGCGGCTACTCCGGAGGGATGCGCCAGCGGTTCGGCGTCGCCCAAGCCCTGATCGGGAACCCTCGCCTCGTCATCGTGGATGAACCCACGGCAGGCCTCGACCCGGAGGAGCGGAACCGCTTTCACGACCTTCTCTCGGAGATCGGCGAGCAGGTGGTGGTCATGCTCTCGACCCATATCGTCGAGGACGTCGCGAACCTCTGCTCTCAAGTCGCCATCATGGCCAACGGTCGGGTGGTTCTGAAGGGCGGCCCCAGCGAGCTGGTGGCCGGCCACGAGGCGGGCTGAGAGCACGTCGTAGCGCTCGCGGAGAGACTCGGCCTCTTCTCGGTCGACGGTTCGCTCCCAGATGCGCCCCTCGAGTCCCGCCAC
>JBCBRU010000130.1:0-16786 GCA_039819565.1 Myxococcota bacterium
CCAGAGCCGCGAGATTTCCCCGGACTCCGTCTCATCAAAAAAGGGAGAATGTGAGCAATTTTGATTCAACAAAGCTCCCCCCCGAAGCCCCCACTGAGCTCACTTCAGCCTACCTGTCGGCCTCAGGCTCACACTCTCGATTGACCAGAAGAAACATTCTGATCACTTAAGAAAGGTAAGGGAGCTTTGTTGAATCAAAATTGCTCACATTCTCCCTTTTTTGATGAGACGGAGTCCGGGGAAATCTCGCGGCTCTGGGAGGAACTTCACGTATGAGACTTCAACAGACCCAGGGGCGCTGGGGAGGCGTCGGGTGGGCCGGCCTCCTCGTCGCGCTCTGCGCTTGCCGCGTCGAGGCGCCTTCGGAGGGCGCCCGAGACCCTGTCCAAACCCCGTCCGAGACCCCCACCCCCGACGTCGACGGCATCCCCGAGTTCACCGTCCCCACCGAGCCCCAGTTGGCCGAGGCGGGGACGGGCGCGCCCGACCCGAGCTACGTCCAGGTCGATCTTCCGGAGGGCTTCGAAGCCCCGGAGGATGAGATCCGGGGTGAGAGCCCCGAGATCCTGCCCCCCAGTGCCCTCGCCGAGGTCATCCGCGGGGTCCAGATGAGCGCGCCCCCGGGCTTCTTCGGGACCACCGTGGAGTCCGGCGTCGCCTTCACGAACGACGATACCCTCTTCACCATCGAGAACGACGCCGACGTGGTGCTCGCAGACGCCGTGGACGGGCAGGGCCTCAGTTTCCGCCTCGCCTCCGTCAACGGGAAGGTCGTGGGGGAGGCGACCCCGATCCTCCGCCGAAACCGCGTGACCCTCTCCCACGGAGAAGGCGTCGAGCAGTGGTTCGTACACGGCCCCTTGGGGCTCGAGCAGGGCTTTCACATCGAAGCTCGAGACGACGCCGCTTCCCAGCTCCGCGTCGAGCTGTCTCTGAACGCGCCCGACTTCACCGTCACCGTCGAGGACGATCAGGTCCTGATCGCGGACGCTTCAGGACGCACCGCGACCGCCGAGTCGCTCTACGCCTTCGACACCAAGGGCCAGGCCCTAGCCTCGACCTTCGAGACCACCGAAGGCGGCCTTGCCATCGTCGTCGACACCGAGAACGCCACCTGGCCGATCGACATCGACCCCGTGTGGCGCTACTCGTCCTTCATCTACGCCCCCGGCGGCGCCGACGACTTCGGCTTCGCGGTGGACACGGACGGCACCCAGGTCATCGTCGGTGCACCGGCGAGCTACGGCAACGCCAACGGCTCCCGCGGGCGCGCCTACGTGTTCAGCCGCGGTGCGGACGGTCGGCTTTCGCTCACGGGCACCATCCAGCCGGGGCCCGGGGAGTCCTACTTCGGTCGGTCCGTGGGCATCGACGGCGACCGCCTGGCCGTCGGCGGCAGCTCATCCTTGCGCATCTTCGACCGCTCCGGCTCGAACTGGAGTGAGGTCCATAACGTCGACACTGGGGCCGCGCGCATGGGCGCCGTCGTGGATGTCGACGTCTGGTCCGGAGTGGTCGCCTTCCGTGCGGTGTACTTCGTTGGGCTTCTTAGCGATGCGGGGGCCGGCTGGAGCTATCGGTTCGGGTACGACGGACGCCCACGCTACACCGACTTCGGCAACAAGCCCATCGGCAACCCCAGCCCCTCCGTGAATCACGTCTTTCAATACCAATACGGGCACGCCCTGGAGCTCACGAACGGCAAGTTCAGCTTCAACCTGACGTCCTACTACCAGGCGAACTACGTCAACCCTAACGGACCACGGGAGAGCTACAGGGACTACTACTACTACGTCGTCAGCTACGACGTAGACGAGGACGGGGGAGTATCGAACTATGCATTCGACGGCCTGGGGCGCTACGGCGTCGCGCTCCAGAGCAGCTCCTCCATCCCCGGATATCCCGTCGGTAGACCCGACTGGCTGTATGGGTTGGGGATGTCCGACAACTTCCTCGCCGTGTCCCGGTACGCGAGCGGCGTCAACACCTACCAGCGCTCCGGCGGAAGCTGGGTCCCGGGCCCGGGCATCACCGCGGGCAGTCCCTGGTACAACCGCTCCGTCGAGGCTTCCGACACCCAGGTGATGGTCTATAACTATGCCCATCGGCGTCTATACACGTTCACCTGGAACGATGGAGCCTGGGCGAGCGACTTCGGCTTGTACAACTGGTATGCCTGGAACTCGTCGATCTACGATGGCTTCGCAGTCGTGGGAGAAGACCTATACATGGGCTCCCCCTATTGGGGCCACGGCGCGGTCTATCACTACACGGCCCGCCCCTACGACTCCGACCGCGACGGCGTCCCCGACGATCGGGACGCCTGCCCCTACGAAGCCTTCGTGCCGGGCTACGACAAAAACGGGGACGGCTGCACCGACGACACCGACGGCGACGGCTACACCGACGACGTCGACGTCTGCCCCGCCGAGGACAGCCGAACCGGCGTGGACACCAACCCCGCCAACGGCTGCCTCGACGTGTGCGCTCCGGGCGATCGCAACTACTGCTTCTCGACCGGGAGCTGCAACGCCCAGGGCACCGGCTGCGACTGCGAGGACGTGGGTCATCGCTCGCCCGAGGACCGCTGCCAGACCTGGTACCAGTTCGTGGGTGACATCTGCCAGGTCGGGGATCGGACCTTCTGCGGCGGTCACGGCGCCTGCACCGACAGCGGAAACGGCGACGTCGACGAGGACGGCGTGGACGACGACGGGCTCGGCGACAGCTGCGTCTGTGACGATCCCGTGCACTACCGCCCAGACGAAAACTGCGCGGTCTTCCACCAGGAGATCATCGCGGACGGGAACCTCTGCGCGCCGGGGAGCCCGCCGCCCGAGCCGCACTCGCTGATCGGCTGTCACGGCAACGGAACCTGCGATCCCACCGGGAGCCACTGCAACTGCTACTCCGAGTGGTGGAACGGTCTCGACTGCTCCATCCAGAGCCCGCAGTGCCCCGGCTACGGGCGTCAGGCGGACGGCTCGTGGAGCCAGCGACCTTGCTCCGGCCACGGAGCCTGCTTCGCCGCCGACGACGGCGACGGCACGCAGTGCGACTGCGACATTGGCTACGTGGCCAACCCGTCCACCGGCAGCTGCGTCGCCGCCGGGGGCTGAGCCTCCTCCCCGGCGGTCTTCGGAACCCTCCGAAGGCCGCCCTCCCCCATCGCCTCCTCGCGCCGAGGCCGCCTCGAAGCCGGCGCCGCTTGCGCGGAGGTCCTCCCTGCGACCGACCGCGCCTCCGCGGATGGCCGGAGGGACCGGTCTGACCTATTCTCAGAACATGACGCTTCGAGCCGCGCTGCTTCTCGTCCTCGCTGCGGGGGCCGCGTGCGCCGACGAGGTCGGCGACCTCGAAGGGGACGCGGGCGCTCTCGCGGACGCGGGGGGCGCAGCCTCGGACGGAGGGCGCGCGGGTACGGACGGGGAGAGCGACGCCGGCTTGAGCGACGCAGGTCTCGTCGACGACGACCCTTTCGCTCCGCGGCCGGACACCAGCGAGGGCCTCACCAACGTCTCCACGAACCTTCGCGCTCTGCTCGAGAACGGGGCCCTCGACACCGCATGCGAGGACTACGCCCGAGATCCGAGCGACCGGAGGAAGCGTCTCCTCTGCGGAAAGGCGATGTTCTTTTACGAGGACTTTGGCACCGGGGGCATTCCGGCCCTCCTCATCGACTTCCTCACCGAGAACTTCCCCGCCGAGGTGGGCCCCGGTTTCGAGCGCATGGGCATGGTGGCCGACCCCTACTCCCGGGAGCGGCGCCCCCTCGGCCTGGCTCCGGGCGAACCGACCGGCGCCGTGGACAACCTCGTCTTCACCTGCGCCGCCTGCCACTTCGCCGCCCTCTCGGACGGACGTTACGCCGTCGGCGCGCCCAACTTCGACTATGACTACGGGGGGCAGATCCTCGCCATTGGCCTCGTCCCGGCCGCCGCCGCCCCCGGCTTCGATACCGCTGAACACGCCCCCTCCGCCCTCGCCAAGGTGCAGCCCCTCTTGGATCGCCTGAGCGGAGACACGGGTCTTCGCATTCGCCTCCTCGTAAACCTCATCCCTCTCCTCGGGCAGACGCAACCTACATTGACTCTCGAGCAAGAGGCTCAGTACGCGAGCTGGCCCAAGGGGACGATGGACTTTCTCATCGACCCACTCCCCCTCGACGACGGGGTGCATACGGTCAGTAAGATCATCGATCTCTGGGACCTCCCCGACGAGGCCGAGCTGGAGCGGGTGGGCCAGCCCCACGCCCTCCTTGCTTGGTCCGGAGTGGGTCCGAGCCTCATGCGCTTCCTCGAGACCTTCGTGGCCATCGGGGGCGGCGACACCGCCGCCTGGACCCCGGAGCGCCTCCTCCCCCTCGCGGAGTACATCGAGTCCCTGCGGTCCCCGGCGAACCTCAACCCGCCCTCGGGGGACCCACTCGGGCGCGGGGCCGAACTGTTCCGGCGGGACTGTCTGGGCTGTCACGGGGGGCCTCGCGGCGGGGGCGATCGCGTGTACACCTTCGCCGAGATGGGCACCGACGACACCCTTCGGGACTGGGGCGCCCCCGACGCCGAGGGCAACTACTGTTGCGACCTGAGCTATCGCGGAGAGCAGGCCACCTACGGCGTCAAATCCCCTCGCCTCAGCGGCCTGTGGGCCAAGCCTCGCCTCCTCCACAACGGCGGCGTCGTCGGCCTCGAGGCGCTGTTCTGTCTGGACGGCCCGCGCCCCCCCGTCACCCTCGACGGCCTCGGGGCCCAAGGCCATGAAGACCTCTGTACGACCTACGACCCCAATCAGAAGGCGGCGCTCATCGACTACCTTCGCAATCTCTGAGCGCCCAGATCCCTAACACAGAGATTTCCGCGAAGTCGGTTCGAGCCGGGGTTATCGGCGCCGGCGCGAAAGGGTAGGTGTCGCCGTGCGAGGCTCACGGTCCGGGTAGGGAATGCTCAGGCCCGAACGATGCCGCGTCTCGACGGGAAGAACCCACGCCCGATCGCCCTCCGAAACCCCAAAGCTCCAGTGGCTCGACCGCCTCGCGATGCACTTGGACACGGAGCGCGAAGCCCCGGTCTTCGGGGGAGCGTCCCCGCGAACCACCTCGAGCTTTTCCAGCTGCCCCTCGGCGGTGGCGCGGACTCGGACCTCCAGCGAGAGCTCAACCGAGGGATCCTCGCGCAGCGCACGTTGCGCGCACATGGCCACGTCGTGCCGAACGCCGTCGATGTCCGAAGGCCCGGTCGGGTGAGCACAGCCTGCGCCCCAAAGGGTCAGGGCCGCGATACGAGCCACGGTGCTCACGATCACTTCTAACCGTCGAAGGTCCACGACGATTTCCGAGGCCAAGGAGGTCGGCGTGAGCCCCGCCACACCGAGGCGAGAAAAGGGGCCTGAGCGCTGGGGCAGGCTCGACGATAGGGGACGCTTCCGGCCACACTGTGGGTCATGCTCTCGGCCGTCTTGATCGCCACCGCCATGGTCATGCCCTCCGTCGGCAAAGGAGGAAAGCTCTCTCGGGTCCGGAGCGCCGTCAAAGGACAGCCTTCACGGAGTTCGAGCAGCGACCGCGGCGACCGAGAGGCTTCCGCCGACCGCAGCGGCTCGGGGCGAGGCTCTCGAGGAGGCGGACGCCGAACTGGGTTCTTTCCGTCTCGGCGGGTCGCGAACTGCTGTCGCTACATCGACTATCCCTACGTATGGGGCGCGGCGGGGTATGCGTACGTCGGCCGCGCGGACGCCGAGCCCGCGCCGGATCGAGAGCCCCAGAAGTGGGCCGGGCGGCTGGCTGCTGAGAGCTCCTACGATTTCGACGGGCTGGTGCGCACCGGGGTTCGAGGCATGCTCCTCACCCCCTCCCTCTTAGAGGTCCATTTCAGCGCCGATGGGTGGTTCGAACCGCTCGATAATGGAGAGGTCGACTCGCTCGGCCTCTTCGGCCTGGGACTGGCCTACCGACTCGGCGCCGACGAGCAATCTGAGTTTCGCATTGGGGCCGACTATCGTCAGTTCGCCGACGCCACCGGCGGCCGCCCGGGGATCCGATTCTTCGCCGACGCGAATCTCTTTCTCGGAAAGCCGTGGGTCCTGACCTTTACGGCCGGCGCGGGCGTCCTCGGGGACGCGGTGGCTTGGGACCTCCGCGGGACCTTCGGAGCCCTCTTCGGGCCCGTCGAGATCTATCTCGGCTACGACTACGAGCGGGTGGGGGACATTCCGCTCGGGGGTCCCGTCCTCGGCCTTCAGCTGTGGCTCTAACCGCGCGCTTCAGGGTGCGTTGACCAGGTGCAAGCGGGTGCTGGCTCCGTCCGAGGCCCGTCCGAGGCCGCCCTCGCCCGCCCCGCCGACTCCGCCCAGGGCGGCGCTGTCGGGAAACGCAAACGTGTTCTGGGTCAGCCACGATGGGCGAGAGGCGCCCGGCTGAACCAGCACCACCGCCAGCGAGGGACCTCCGCAGCCGCCGCCTCCGGCGCCGCCGCGGCCCCCGTTGCCGCCGTCGCCGCCCTGCCCGCCTTCGGCGCCGCTCCATGTGGTGGCCCGTCCGCCCCCGCCGCCCCGGCCTCCGGCCCCACCGGGCCCGCCGAAGCCGCCCCGACCGCCATCCCCACCGCGGCCGCGCTGAAAGAAGTTTCCCTCCACCACGGGGGGCGCCAGGCCGGCGGGATTGACGATCCACAACCCCACCGAAGCCCCCCCGGTGCGCCCTCCGGCGCCGCCCTGGCCTCCGCAGCCGCCCGCGCCGCCGCCGCCGCCGCTGCCCCCCCGCTCGTGGGCAGGGCAGTCGCCGGGACCACGGAAGAACCGAGCTGTCCCGGCTCCGGCCCCCCCGCCGCCGCCGGGGAGGCCCGCGGTCCCGGGCGTGCCCTCAGCCCCCGTGATGGACGTCCAGCTGCCGTCGGCGCCGAAGAGCCCGAACGCGTTCCGGCAGCCAGCGCCGGAGTTTCCGCTGGCCCCGTCGCTACCGTCGGCGCCATCTCGCCCATTGTTGTCCTGGACGTTGTTCGGAAAGCCGCTCTCGGTGACGTGGCCGCATCTCGCCCCGGACAAGGTGTCGAAGCTCCAGGCGAAGCCCCCTTCCCCGTCCCCACCCCCGGTGGGAGCCACAAACGGCACCTGCGTGCCGAGGGGCGGCGTGCGCGCGAAGTCGTACTGCGGACAGTCCGTCAACCCGCCCGGACGCCCGGGAACGCCGCACTGGCTCACCCCGCCAGAGCCGCCCGACACCGTCGTGCCCGCGGAGCATTCGCCGTCGATGCGTTCGCCGTCGACGCCGGCGGCGCCGTCCGCCGCGGAGCTGCTCTGGCGCCCCGCGCCTTGGACCCCGCCTGCGCCCCGCCCGCCGTCGCCCGCGTCCCCCGCGAGGAAGAAGTTGCCGCGAAGCTCGAGTCCCGGCCCCACCCGCTCCAGGCGGGCTGCCGCCGTCACGACCCCGGCGCTCCCCTCGGGTGGGGGAGCGTTGACGTCGACGCCGCGGAAGGTGAATCCGCTCACCACCGCGCGTCCGCCCCCTTCCCCCACTCCGGTAACCTGAAGGCCTGGCTGACCGGGGGCGGAGCCGACCACGACGGTGGGGAGTCCGCCCGGACTCCGGGTCGCGAAGTCTCTCGAGTAGCCTCCGTGAAGAATGTCTCCGTCTTGAAGACGGATGGTCTCGGAATAGATGCCCTCGGCGACCAGCACGTAGCTCTGCCCGCCTACGCGCTGCGCCTGCATGCCCCGGGTGAGGGTTCGGAACGGACGTGCGCGGCTCCCGTCTCCCCCCGCCGCGGCGCCGGCCGAGACGAACACCGCCTCGGCCGCGACCCCATCGACCCCATCGCAGTTTTCGTCGGTGAAGACGGTGGCCTGGCTCAGGTCGGGGAACTCCGGCAGATCTCCGTCCGTATTCCCGAGGCGCCTCCGGCACTCGCAGCCATTGTCGGCCGCCCCGTCGACGTCGACCCACTCGAATCGAACTCCGCCCACCTCTTCCTCGGTGCAGCGCTCGATGACACACGTGGGGCCCGCGGCCGCATCGGGGTCACAGCCCCCGATGGCGCGGTCCACTTCCTCCACGAACTGAGCCCCGCAATCGTTATTGCAGCTCCCGCAGTGCTCGGAGTTTGCGTAGCGTCCCGCCCCGTCCAGGAAGTCCTCATCCGCCCGTCCGTCGCAGTCGTTGTCGAGGCCATCGCAGGTCTCAGCGGTATTGGAGATGTCGCACGTGCTCCAGCGGAAGTCCCCGCCGATCTCTTCGCAGGTCTCGAGGCCATCACAGGCCGGCTCCACGATACAGCTCCGGGTCGCTCCGAGCTGGCCGGGCCCACACTGGCAGGTCCGGGCGGTGGGCGCGCACTGACCGTCCTCGCACGCGTAGCCGCTGGGGCACGAGGAGCCGAAGGGGGATCCGGGCGAGCAGTCACGCCCACAGCCCCGCTCTCCGGCGGAGAGCTCGAGACATCGGGCCCCGGGGCTCGAGCAATCCGCGTCGGACCCGCACGAGGCGCAGAGGCCGCTCGCGAGCACCGAGCAGCGCGTGCCGTCGTCGCTCGGAAAGAGGCCGTCTTCGCAGGCCACCACCTCACAGCGAGGCCCGGCGTCGGAGAGCAGGCAGCGGGTCTCGAGGGCACCGTCAATGAGGTCGAGGCAGCTGCGACCGCAGGCTCCGCAGTTGTCGACCTGAAGGTATCGTCCCTCTTCGTCGACAAAGGGCTGGTCCACGACCCCGTCGCAGTCATCGTCCAAGCCGTCGCAGAGCTCGTCCCGCGGAGTGAGGGCATCGCAGATGAAGCCGGCGGCTCCGAAGCAGCGCTCGATCCCTTCGCAGCTTCGGCCGTCCGCGGTGCGCAGGCAGGGCTGCTCTGGGAGCCCGTCGTCCACGCGACCGTCGCAGTCGTCATCGAGCCCGTTACAGACCTCGGGCCGCGCCCCCTCGGAGACGCAGCGTTCGAAGTCTACGGGGTTCAGGCACACTTGATTGAAGCAGACCTGTTCCTCTTCCGGACAGTCGGTGTCGAAGATGCAGGGGCAGGCTTCGCCCAAGCACGGCCCGGGCTCGGTCGGGGTTCGACCGCAGCTGACGAGGCCGAGGATCAGCACCACGAGCGCTCGGAGGCTCATGGGATCCGGACCTCCTCGCTCACGCCCACCGCGCCGTTGGTCCCCGCGGAGGCCCCTCCGGAGGGAGAGCGTCCGCCCTCTCCTCCTCCGCCGCCTCGGCCCAGCGGCCGCACCTCCAGCCCGGAGATCGCCACCGCATTCGGAGCCATGACGCCAAAGCTCGGACCACCGCAGCCGCCGCCACCGCCGCCGCCGCTGCCGCCGTCGCCCCCTCGACCACCTCGGCCCGCGCTCCCGCCACACCACGCGGGCGGGCTCGAGACCCCCCCGAGGCCCCCGTGACCCCCGCGGCCGCCGCGACCGCCGTCGCCGCCGGTTCCGCCCCCTCCGCCGTCGCCCATTTCGACGACCACGCCTCGAAAGCTCACCTGCGTCCCGTCGAGGATGGCGATGCCGATCGAAGCCCCGCCGTGGCCCCCCGGGCCGCCGGAGCTGCCCGCGCAACCCCCGGCTCCGCCGCCGCCCCCGGTGGCCCCGAGATCTCCGACCCGGTTGCCCACCGTGCACGAGGGGCCGTTGCTGTTGCGGACGCCGCCGCCCGCTCCACCACCGCCGCCGCCCTGTCCTTGCTGTCCCGGGCGACCGTCGTTCGCGAACGTGCGGGGCTCCCAGCCGTTGGCGCCGAGGCGCCCTCCGGCGTCGGAGCAGCCCAATCCGCCGCGGCCGGCCGACCCTGAAGTGCCGGAGCGCGCGTCGTCGCCTTCCAGGTCCTGAGGAACGGTGCAGTCGTACTTGCAGAGCGTGGCAAAGCTCGGATCCCCACGGTTGTTATAGGTCGCGTTCTCGCCGCCACGTCCGTTCAGCCCGAGGGAACCCGTGTACTCCTGCTGATTGACGTTCCCGCTCGCCCCCCCACCTCGATTGCCGTTCGCGGATGCGCAGGATGCATTGCGCCCTCCGGCGCCGCCAGACTGACCTTGTCCGGCGCAGGAGGTGTTGGTGCACTCGGCCGCGTTCAGGCCCTGCCCACCGTCTCCCCCGTCCGTGCCTGGATTCCCGCTGCGGCCATCCCCGCCGTCTCCGGCCCGGCCCGCTACGACCCGTACGTCGGCCAGCTCCAGGCCGGAGGCATTGCGCACGATCACGGCGTGGGTGCTGTCGCCGGTGCTCCCCGCGGTGGCGCGCGTGGAGACGTCCCAACCCTCCACGGTGACGCCGGCGAGGACGGTCCGGGCGGGTAGGCCTTGAGCGATGACGGCCGCGAAGTCTGAGCTCGAGCGTGGGCCAGAAGGGGCGATGCGGGTGGCGAGGGCCGAGATGTCCCGAGAGAGAAAGTCAGCGGCGTAGCCGCCATAGATCCGCACTCCGTTCCGAAGCCGGAGAACCTCGTCGTAGCGACCGGCCGCCACCAAGATGGCGTCGTGCGCGGCGGCGGAAAAGCGCGCTTGCGCGGCCGCCAAGGTCCCGAAGGGACGGAGCCGAGAGCCATCCCCTCCCGTGGCCCCGGCGCGCACGAAGAGAGATCGGGCCTCGACGCCATCGATGCCGTCACAGTTGCGGTCGACGTATCGGGCTCCCGTCGCCGGAAACTGATCGAAGGTCTCGGGCTCGTCGCTTCCGTCCAGACTCGCCGCGCACTCACACCCATTGGCCACCGCCTCGTCGAGGTCCACGAACTGATAGCGAATGCCGCACGCCCCGTCGAAGCAGGCCGAAGGCGCCCCGAAAGCGCTCTCGCAGTCGGCGTTGGAGCCGCAGGCAAGGCTGCACTGGCCGCCGGCGCAGGTGAGCCCCGAGCCGCAGTCAGCGTCGGAGCTACAGGTCCCCACGCACTGGCCAAAGTCCGCATCGCAGCTGAGCCCGGCCGGACACTCAGCGTCGCTGCGACACCCGCCGCCGCCCCGGATTTCGTCCTCCTGACAGCGCTCAATGGCGCAGCCGGGCCCCGCTCCGGGATCGCAGCGCCCGTCCGCGCGAGGCAGCACCAAGCAGCTCGCGAAGCAACGGCCGCAGTGCGCGTCGGTGTCGTAGCTTCCGCTGCCCTGAGTATTGACGAAGCTCTCGTCAACCTCTCCGTCGCAGTCGTCGTCGAGCCCGTTGCAGAGCTCCCGGCTCACCTCGTCGCCTTCGCAGGCGCTCCATTGCCACACGCCCCCGACCTCTTCACAAAGCTGCCGTCCCGAGCACAGGGCCCCATCGTCTCCGTCGCGAAAGCAGGGCCGACTCCGCCCGGAGAGGTCCGGCCCGCAGCCGCAGCTTCCTCCCTCGGGCTGGCACAAGAGATCGTCGCCCTGGCGCTGGCAGAGGTGGCCCTCCGGACAACACCCGCGCTCGCCCTCGAGCCCCGTGCACCCCGGATAGGGCGCGTCGATGTCGCAGCCCTGAGCGCACGCGGAGCTGGCGTCTTGCTCCGGGGTCACGCAGCGGTTCAGGGACCATACGCAGTCCCGGTCCTCGGCGCAGGGCAGGCACTGAAGCCCGAGCACCTCTTCGCACTGCTCCGGCTGGCCCTCGGGCGCGGGGGCGCGGCCGGGGGCGCACATCTGGGGGACGCAGGTGGGGACTCCGTCGACCCGCTCGCAGGCCACCGCGCCCGGGAGCACCTGTCCCCCGTCGTCCACCGCGAGCCCGGGCACCAGCGTGCGGCAGTCTCGCTGACATGCTCCACAGTGGGCGACGTCGAGAAGGTCGTCGCCGTCGCGGAAGTCCTCGTCGATCTCGCCGTCGCAGTCGTCGTCCTCGCCGTTACAGAGCTCGACGAGGCGGGCCGAGGGCACGCACGCCCAGTCCGGGCCGCCGCCGCTCGCCGCCACCGTGCAGGTCCAGGTGCCCACGCAGTTGGCGGCCTCTCCGAGCGCGCAGTTGGGAAAGTCGAGGGCTCCGTCCGGAGGAAGAAGGCTGGGGTCCTCGGCGTCCACGAGGCCATCGCAGTCGTCATCGCGCCCGTTGCAGGCTTCCGCCGCCGCCTCGGGGGCCGAGCAGGCCCCAAAGCCCGCACCGCTGCAGACCTCCTGACCGAAGCAGGTGCCGAGCGCGTTCTCCCGGGTGCACGCTCGAGCGAAGCCGGGGGTCGAGCAGTCGCAGCCTTCGTCCGGAAGGCACTGCGCCAAGAGCTGACCTCCGCTCTCGAGGTCGGAGCAGGTGTAGCCCGAAGGGCAGGACGCGGAGGCGCAGGAGCTCCGGCAGAGCCCGGTCTCTCCCCCTTCGAAGGCGCAGACGTCGGCGCCCGCCGGATGGCAGTCGGCATCCGCCTGGCAAGGGAGACAGAGACGAAACAGATCTTCGATGCACTGGCCGTCGGCGCATCGCCATCCCGAGGGACACTCCGGAGGGCAAGCCTGACTGCAGCGAGAGTAGCTACCGTCCCCGGCCGGGACGCAGAGGGACGAGAGACAGTCTTCGGGGATCTCGCACAGCGCGCCAAAGTCTCCGAGCCCGGCCGTGACCCGAGCCCGCGCGCAGCGCCCGTCGATGCAGTCCAGCCCGACCGGACACTCAGGACTCGACGTGCACAGGCAGCCCTCGGCGGGGCACGGCAGATCCAAGGGGCGCTCGCTCCTTCCACCGCAGGCTCCGAGCCCGACGAGAGCAATGAGCAACGCTACGAGACTCCACGGCGGCATCGGCAGACCCCTCATCCCTTCGCTCTATACGTGCCTAGGACCATCCTGGCGCGCAATCGGGCCGGGGCCTCAAATCCGGACGTAGTTGACCTGTTCGCGAGACGGGGGCATGCCAGTCGGATGGGCGCATTGACCGGAAAATCAATCATCATCAGCGGAGCCAGCCGCGGCATCGGGCTCACGATGGCCAAGCGCTTTGCGCAGGACGGGGCCAACATCACCATCCTCGCCAAGACGGCGGAGCCTCACCCGAAGCTGCCGGGGACGATCTACACCGCCGCCGAGGAGATTGAGGCGGCGGGGGGCAAAGCCCTCCCCCTCGTATGCGATGTCCGCGACGAGGCAGGCGTCGAAGCGAGCGTGCTCAAGGCGGTAGAGACCTTCGGCGGCATCGATGTGTGCATCAACAATGCGAGCGCGATCATGCTGACCAACACCGAGTCGACGCCCATGAAGCGCTTCGATCTCATGCACCAGGTCAACACGCGCGGGACCTTCTGCCTCACGCAGGCTTGCGTCCCTCACCTTCTGAAGGCGGACAATCCCCACGTGCTCATGAACTCCCCGCCCCTCAACATGGACCGCAAGTGGTTCGAAAACCACGTGGCCTACACCATGGCGAAATACGGCATGAGCATGTGCGTGCACGGCATGTCGGGAGAGTTCGCGGGGCGCATCGGGGTCAACGCCCTCTGGCCCCGCACCGCCATCGCCACCGCCGCCGTCAAGAACGTGCTCGGCGGAGACCAGATGATGCGGCAGTCGCGCAAGCCGGAGATCATGGCCGACGCGGCGTACGCCATCCTCGCCCGAGACGCGAAGACCTGTAACGGCAACTTCTTCATCGACGACGAGGTCCTCCGAGCGGAGGGCGTAGAGGACATGTCCCCCTACGCCGTAGATCCCTCTCAGGAGCTCGTCCTGGACTTCTTCCTCGACCCCGAGCCGGCCTGAGCACGGCCTCTAGAGCCCCCATCTTCCCGCTCCGGCACACTTGACGTCCATCACCCCGGCGACGGGTAGTGACGGAGCTCACCTATTCCAAAATCTGCAACGGTTATACATCGCAGATATGAAGCGTCTTGCGCTTGGTGCGCTCCTCACGGCCTCTCTCGCCCTCGCCGCCTGCGGCGAGGACACCGGCGCCCAGATCTGCACCGTGGATGGCGACTGCATGGGCGGCTCCTGCGACCAGGTCACCGGGAGTTGCTTCTGCACGGCGGCGGCCTGCGCAGCCATGAACCTCGAGTGCCTCGACAACGGCACTTGCGGAGTCCCCACCATGTCCACGCCCGACGCGGGCATGATGAGCATGGGCTGCGGCACCCCCGGAACCCAAGGCGACTGCCTGACCGGCGAGATCTGCCAGATGGACGGCACCTGCGCCCCCGATACGACGGACTGCGGCACCGCCGGGATTCAGGGCTTCGTCTGCAACTCCGGCGAGGTCTGTCTGCCGAGCGGCGCGTGCGAGCTGAGGTGCACGGACGACGGGGCCACGGGATGTCTGGCCCAGCAGCAGCTCTGCGACGAGGAGGTCTCGAGCACGCTCTTCAACCAGTGCGTCGAGGCTCAGTCCGTGACCGGTGGCTGCGCCAACGCATCGATCCACATGCGCCAGGTGGGAGGCCCGCTCCTGATCGGGGTGGATCTGGTCGGGAACATGGGCATTACCTCCCCGAACTGCACGGGCGATGCGACCGTGCAGCGCTTCCGGGCCACCGTCCAGCTCGCCGAGACGGCCGACATGCTCCCGGGCTCCCTCTTCACCCAGGGGATCAAGAACCTCGGGCCGGACGGACAGCTGACCGGCAACAACATGGAGGGCCTGACCTTCTCCGACGGCGTGGGAACGGCCACCCACCCGTCGTCCTCCGCGGTGGCCGGAACCACCGGTCGCTTCGAGGTCGACTTCACGCTGTGCCTGAGCGCCGCCCAGATGATGCAGCAGCTCGCGATCTACATTAACGACGACGAGGGCGAAGCTTCGAACGCGGCCTGCTTCAGCGCCCTCTAGAGCTTGGCGGTCCCGCCCACGCTGAAGGGCTGCTGAAAGAGCCCGAGGTCGATGTTCCCCTGCATCGACCAGGGCAAGGACTTGGACCGGACCGCGTTCACCACCGCGCTTCCCAGCTTGAGGAAGCTGAGGTCCACCGGCAAGACGAGCTGCTGCTTGGCGCCCGCCGCCAGCACCGGCAAGCTCTGCTGCGCAGACGCCACCGAGGTGCCCGCGACCGCGAGGTTGTACTGCAGGCCTCGCGGCTGAATCGGAAACTGCCCCTTGTTCGCCACGTCGAGGGCCACCTCGATGCGGGCCCCGGTCAGCGACACGTTGGACATCCGCACGTCCGCAACCGAGACCTCCGGCACCTTGGGCAGCGGCACCTCACCCTCCTGGTGCACGGGGATCTTCACCTCCCCGGCAAAGGTGTTGAAGCCGAAGTTGAGATCCACCGCGTAGGGCACGACCTCCTTCGACGAAAAGAGAAGACCGAGATTATCCACGAAGTCTTTGAAGGTGACGGTGAGGGGGAGCTCCACCGGGGCGGTGCCACGCGCCTCGAGCTTCAGGGGCTTGGCGGTGTTTCCGCTCGCGAGCTGCTTGTTTTCGAAGCGCAGGTCGTACGCCAAGCTCGCCAGATCGACCGACACCGAGTTCGGGTTTGTGACCAGGAACTCGAAATCCATGGTCACCTTTTCGAAATTGATGTCGCGAAGCTTCATCTGACGAAACTCAGCCGTCGGTTTTTGGAAGGTTCCATCCAGGATTTTGCCCACGGTTGCGCATCCGGAGAGTAGACCTGCGGCGAGAGCCATCAGAGGGAGGGTGCTGAAACGCATGTCCGGCCCATACCAGAACGGGAGTTTCGGGGCCGGGGGGAGGCCGTCAGGTGACCGACAGGGCTACACTTAGGTTCTCGCGCTCATGTCCGATGAGACATGGGGAGCGCGCTCCGTGCGCCGAGGAAAAGCTATGGCCTCCCCACCCCTGGTTCCCGTCACCCTGCGTTTCGACCGCACCGAGGCTGAGATCCGAGACCTCGACGCGCGACTCATCGATCTCGGCCCCAACGAAGCCACCGTCGAGCTGGTGAACCCCCCCGCCCACGTCCGCGTCGGCGCGGGCGTGGTGATGCTGCCGAGCGGCCAGCGCAATCTCGAATTGGTCGGACTCATTCGCTCCACGGAGGGCTCCCGGGTGTGCATCGAGCTCAGCCGCGCCGGCCATCGAGAAGATCGCTGGTCCCCCCGGGAGCGAGGCGAGCTCGCCTTTCGCTACCGAGCCCCTCGCCCCGGCGAGGATCCCGAGGCGTGGGCGGAGAGCGGCCTAGCGCCCGCCGCGGAGTGGACGGTTCCCGACCCGAGGGTGGACCTTTCCCTGTCCGGTCTGGCCTTTCTGGCGCCCCGCCCCGGACCCGAGGGAACCCTGCTGATCGAGCTCGAGGTTCCGGAGGGCCCAGCTCCGCGTTTGGCCGCCGAGGTCGTGAGGACGGATCCCACGCGCCGACCGGACGTGGTGCGGGTGAGCACGCGCTTCACCAAAGTCCCTCCCGCCACCGGACATCAGCTGGCGGAACGCATCCTCGCTTGGCAGGACGCCGCGCTGGAAGCCCTCGGGGCCGGCGGGTCGACACTCGACCTTCCCCAGGTCGATGCGTCCGTGGCAGAACCGGGAGAATGAGCGACGACGAAGAAAAGCGACGCTTCATCGAAACTCTCGAAGCCGTGCATGAGTTTCCGGGGCCGTACACCTTCAAGCTCATTGGCGAAAATGCACCTACCCTTCTGGATGGGGCGCTCGAGATTCTCAAGGCGGAGCTCCCGGACGCCGAACCCGAGATCTCTCGACGCGAGTCCGAGAAGGGCAAGCACGTCTCCGTGACCATGACCGTCCATGTGCCGAGCGCGGACATGGTTCACGACCTCTACGTTTCCTTTCGGGGCCTCCCCGGGATGCGGGTGCTCCTGTAGCGGCCATGAACTTGACCCGGGCCTCGGGTGACGTTGACCCTCCGGCGGTGCGGGTGACGGTGGTGGGGAGTTCGGACGCGTTCAACAGCGAAGGGCGCGGCCACTCCTGCTACCTCATCGAGCAGGCTCGAGGGGGCCCGGTGATGGTCGACTTCGGGGCC
>JBCBRU010000131.1:0-16728 GCA_039819565.1 Myxococcota bacterium
GATCTCTCGAGCCCCTCCGAGTCCGCCGAGAAGATGTGGAGGAGCTTTTGAGGGCCCCGAAGGTCGCGGCCGAACTGAAGAGGGCCCGGGTCGAGACGCCGGAGGACCTGGGTAGGCATGTCGCCGACATCACTCGCGTCGACTTTGCCGTTGACCTTGAGGACGACTCCGAGACCGTCTGTGCGACCGGGGTAGCGCCCCACCGTCACCGTCGTCGCCACGCCGTCATGGTGGTGGATAACCTCCGTCGAGGAGCTCCAGCCGTAGCGATAGACGTCCCGTGCGAGATAGAAGCGAAACATCCCGGCGGTCCACCGCTCAACGTCCCAGCGCGGACCTGCGAGGGCCACGGCTGCGACCGCCGCCACCACCAGCGCCTCAGGCCCAGCTCGCCGCCACCTATGACCAAGGAGATAGAGACCGAGGAGCGCCGACATCAGCCCCGAAAACTCGAGGCCCCTTTCGACCCCGAGGAGGGGGAGAAGCATGAATCCTCCGGCGAAGCTTCCGAGGATCGCGCCGAGCGTGTTCAGGGCATAGGCCCGTCCTACCACGGCACCCGCATGGGACGCGGTGGATGAAGCTAGGGTTGCCAGCACGAGGGGCATCACCGCTCCGAGAGCCAGCGTAGCGGGGAGAGTCACCGCTGCCGTAAGCAAGAAATGGGTAACGTAGAGTCCGGCGTGAGTGAGCTCCTCATCCCTCGTGGCTTCGTGGAGCCAGAGCGGCAAGCGGTCGATGACCAAGGCGGCGAGCACCGTGAAGACCCCCACCGCGATCTCCACCTGCGCGAGTCGACGAAGCGGGTCCAAGATTCGAGACACGGCCCGGCTCGTGGCGGCGGCGCCGCCGGCGAGACCCACGAGAAAGGTGCTGAGGATCAGCGTGAAGGCATAGGTGCTCGCGCCGATGACCACGCCAACCGCTCGTGTCCAAAGCACCTCGAGGGCCATGGCCGAAGCACCCGACAGCGCAAAGACGAGGAGGGCCCGACGCTGCTCCTTCGGAGAAGCCTTCACGCGAAGGTCCTCCGCGGCCTCATAGAGATGGATCGCCTCGGAGGGAGCCTCCCGCGCCACCAGCCAGGGCTCCCCCCCCACGCGGAAGGCAAGAAGCACCCCCAGCGCCACCGCGATGTCTATCCCCGCCGCCACCCGAACGGTGGTCGAGATGCCCAGGGTGGGGATGAGCCAGAATCCTGAGAGGAGGGCTCCGGCCACGGCTCCGAGGGTGTTTGCGGCGTAGAGTCGACCCGTGGTCTCCGCCATCCGGCGCATCCGTCCGACCGCCGCCTCCGCCAGGAGGGGGAGGGTCGCGCCCATGGCCGTCGTGGGGGGAAGGAGCACCAGCGCGGCCAGGAAGAATCGCAGTAGAGCTTGGCCGTCGCGCGCCTCGCCCCACACATAAGCGAGTCCCACCTGTAGCGTCGGGAGGCTTTCCAGCAGGGTGGGGACCGCTAATCCGTAGAGGCCCACCCCTGCCTCGAGAACCGCGAAGGCCAGGACCGGACGCCGGATGGCTCGCGCTCGCTGCCCTCCCAGATGACTCCCGAGCGCGAGCCCCCCCATGAAGACCGTAAGCACCGTCGATACGGCGAGAGCCGACGCGCCGAGGACGTGCCCCATCATGCGCGTCCAGAGCACCTGAAGAATCAGCGCGGCCGCACCGGAAAGAAAGAATGCGACCGCAAGAGGCACGACCCGCGGACCCTTATAGCTCGACCAGTTGTCCCTCGCGCATCTCGAGCCTTCGCGGCATGCGGCTCGCGAGTCTGGAGCTGTGCGTCACGAGCACGACGGTCAGCCCCGTGCGCCGGTGGGTCTCAGCGAGAAGCTCGTGGATGCCTTCCGCGGTGGCCTCGTCCAGGTTCCCCGTGGGCTCGTCGGCCAAAAGAAGCTCGGGCTCCAAAACCAGGGCTCGAGCGATGGCCACACGCTGCTGCTCCCCCCCGGAGAGCTCGCCCGGACGGTGTTCGAGGCGATGGCCCAGCCCTACCCGCTCCAAGACCTCGGCCGCCCGCCGCTCCGCTTCTCGAGAGGAGAGGCGCTGAATCAGGGCCGGCATCGCTACGTTCTCGAGGGCCGTGAACTCGGGAAGCAAGTGATGAAACTGAAAGACGAAACCGATGGTTCGATTCCGGAACCGGGCCACGTCTCCCGAGCCCCGAGCGAAGACATTCTCCCCCCGGTAGCGCACTTCGCCCGTTGTGGGAGCGTCGAGCGTACCCAGCACGTGGAGGAAGGTCGACTTGCCGCTACCGGAAGGACCAATGATGGACACGCGGTCCCCTTGGTGCAGGTCGAGGTCTACGCCTCGGAGAACCTCGATGGATTGCTCATCCATCCAGTAGGTCTTTCGGAGATCCCGGATCTCAACGAGGGCTTCGGTCATCGACTCACTCTTCTCGAAGGCCGTCGACGGGTCGCAATACGGCCGCCGACATTGCTGGATAGATGGTCGCGAGATAGGTAATGATCATAGCCGAAATCGCGATCACGGCGACCTCGACGCCATCCACGACCACGGGTAGTCGCTCAATATAGAAGACGCGCTCATCGAGGCGCAGTCCCACATTCTGAAGCAAGCTACAGATGGTCACCCCCAGAGCGACCCCGAGGAGGGCGCCGCCGACCCCGACCACGACGCCCTGCACGACAAAGACTTTCAGGATGCTCGACTCGCTGGCTCCCATAGATTTCAGGATCGCGATCTCGCGACCGCGCTGAAGCACGATCATCACCAGCGTGGCCACGATGAGAAAGGACGCCACCGTGATGATCATGGCCAAGGCCACGAACATCGCCATCTTTTCGAGGAGCAGGGCCGAGAAGAGCTCCTTGTTCATATCCCGCCAGTCCTTGACCCGATAGGGCTCGCCCCCTAAGCCGAGTTCGAGACTCTTGACCACGAGGCCCGAGCTCTCGATGTCCTCGATCTTCAGCTCCACTCCGGAGGCTCGCCCCCGCTTGCCGAAGAACTTCTGGGCCTCTTTGATTGAGACATATGCGAGTTTCGCGTCGTACTCATACATGCCCGAATAGAAGATGCCTGCGACGCGAAAGCGTCGGAGTTTGGGCGTAGGTCCAAGAGGTCCCAGCTCTTCGGATACCGGAGACACGAGCTTCACTACGTCCCCGACGTAGGCGCGGAGGGTCCGCGAGAGCTCCTTTCCGATGATGACCCCCGGAAGCACTCGCCCTGCGCAGCGCGCCGACCCTCCGGACGCGACAGCGTCGAGAGGTAGCGGCCCGGCGGCTCCCTCCTCCGTCTTTTTCGGGGGCGTGGGACGGGGGGGAAAAGGAGTACGGCCGCAGCCACCGGGGATTTTGGACGGCTCCACCAAGTATTCGACACGTCCCCGCTCGAGATTGCTGCGGAGCTCACCCACCGCGTCCTCCGAGCCGGGGTCGACTCCTTTGACGAGCGTCCCCGACAAACCCACGTCCGTGGACATCATCGCATCGCCAAGTACGAAGGCGGCAGCGGTGTGAACGCCCGCGACCTTCCGGGCTCGCTTCTCGACCCCGGTGTATTCGGCGAAGTCATCCCCATACTTTTCGACGACTACATGAGCGTGAGCGCCCAGGATCTTCGACTTGAGGTCGTTCTCGAAGCCGCTCATCACGCTGAGCACCACGACCTGAGCGAGGACCCCGAGTCCCACTCCTACCACCGAGATTACCGTCACCACGCCGACGAAGGGTGACTGACGCAGCGCGCGTTGCGGTCGTGGACCAAAACGAAGGATAGCCGCGAGACTCGCGAGGCCTGCCCCCAGGGCGAGAGAGCTGGCGCCGAAGGCAATATAGGCGAGGCCCGAGGCGCCCAGGAGACCGAGCGTGACGGCGCCCTTGAGCCACCATCCGCCCAGGAGGGCGCGGAGTCCGAAAGCCAAAGCCCACACGGAGAGGCCGAAACCGGCCGCTTCGGCGGGCCCTCCCATGCCATAGCCCCACAGACCGGCTCCGAGACTGGCCGCGAAGACTAACAATGCGAAGAATCCGGAGTAGACGAGGCGTGATGTGCCCTGCAGGTTCACCTGCAGATATCGCATAGCTACCTGCACTTCGTAGCCGAAACCGGCGTCGAGGTGACCGCTGCCGAAGAGCAGGAAGCCGAGACTCCCCCCCACGGCGAGGAGAGCGAGAATCCCGACCGTGGGGACGACGGAGAGCGCGAGAAGGATCTGTTCGATAGGTAGGCTCCACGCCGAGATGAGAGCCTCGGGACCGGCCGCGACGCCGATGTAGAGCGCGTAGCCGGTCAGGAGCGCGGTCCAGGTCATCTCCACGATCGCGATGGATCGCCGCGCCCAAGCGAGGCCGAAACCGGTGATGAGCACGGCGAGAACCCCGGCTGCCGCGGTCCACCCGCGAATGGCGGCGGGGTCGACCCACACCCCGCGAGCCAATTCAAAGGCTACGGCCACGATGCCGAGAATGAGGAGGCTGCCGAGCGTACCGAAAGCGACGCTTCGGGGACGACCGCGCAGGCCCAGCTGGGTTCCCAGGTTGAGCAGGGCCACGCCCGGAAACATCACCGCGTCGGTGGTGAGCATGGCCCGCAAGATGCCTCCGGAGCCCATCTGCCGACCGGGAAACAGCTCGCCCGCGGGAGTCCATCCGAGCGCCCCGCCGAAGGCCGCGAGGAGAACGCTGGTGAGGAGCAGGACCATCCAGGGAAGAACCCCGGCGCGACCATCTCGCTCAGTGGGGCGGCTGGCCCGGCCCGCCACGTAGCCAGCCGCGATGAGGAGCGCCGTGGTGAGGGAGACTCCAATGCCGGCCGCCCGCGCCCCCACCGGCACGAAGGCAAAGACCTGAGCCAGGAGGAGCTGGGCGATCGCCACCGCTCCCGCCAAAAGCGGCGCTAAGGCCCACCTGGAGGTTGCCACCAGCACGAGGCTCAGGCGCTCCCGTCGTCTTCGGTTTGGGGACGTGGTCGCATCTGCGGGAACAGGATGACGTCTCGGATCGAGGGTTGATTCGCGAGCACCATCACCAGCCGGTCTATCCCGACCCCTTGGCCGGCCGCGGGGGGCATCCCGATTTCCAGCGCGTGAACATAGTCCTCGTCGTAGTCCATCGTCTCATCGTCCCCTTTCACCTTGGCCGCCATCTGGGCTTCAAAGCGCTGGCGCTGGTCGTCCGGGTCGTTGAGCTCAGAGAAGGCGTTCGCGATCTCACGGCCGGTCATGTAGAGCTCGAAGCGGTCGGTGAGGGTCGGGTCGGAGGGCTTGCGTCGAGCGAGTGGAGAGACCTCGATTGGGAAGTCGATCACGAACGTGGGTTGGACCAGATCCTTCTCCCAGAGGTGCTCGAAGAGTTCCATCTGAAGCTTGCCGAGCGGCAGGTCTTCCTTGAGATGGAGGCCGCGCTCGGCGGCCGCACGTCGCACCGCCTCCGGATCGGCGACCTCCAGCCCGGGAACCTTGTCTCGGAGACCCTCACGCACCGGGATTCGGGCGAAGGGCTTGTCGAAGTCGACGATCACCGGCTCTTCCCCGTCCTCCCAACCTCCGTAGGGGACCTTGAGAGAACCGGTGACCTCGAGGGCCGCTCCGCGGAACATCTCTTCCGTGAGATCCATCAAGTCCTCGTAGGTGGCGAAGGCTTGATAGAACTCGAGCATCGTGAACTCGGGATTGTGACGCGTCGACAATCCTTCGTTGCGGAAGTTGCGCCCGATCTCGTACACCCGCTCGAACCCCCCCACCAAGAGGCGTTTGAGGTGTAATTCGGGCGCGATACGGCAGTAGAGGTCGATATCGAGGGCGTTGTGGTGGGTCACGAAGGGCTTGGCCGCAGCGCCACCGATCAAGGCGTGGAGCATCGGGGTCTCGACTTCCATGAACCCGCGGTCGTCGAAGAACCTTCGCAGAAATCGAATGAGTCGCGACCGCTTCTCAAAGATCTCACGCACGTCCATGGCGGTTGCGAGGTCCACGTAGCGTTGTCGGTAGCGCTGCTCGACGTCCGTGAGCCCCGCATGCTTGTCGGGAAGGGGATGAAGGCTCTTCGTGGCGAGGGTGATGTCCTGAACCGCCAGCGTGAGCTCTCCTCGGCGGGTGACGAAACGCGGTCCCTCCACCACAACGATGTCTCCGATATCGAGCTGCTTCGCCTTGGCGTAGACGTCCTCGCCCACCACGTCTTTTCGGACCTGAAGCTGGAGGCGACCGGTCCGGTCCCAGAGGTCCATGAAGGCCTGTTTGCCCATGCTCCGTACCGCCATGAGCCGGCCTCCGAGGCGGAAACTAGGATCCCCGTCCTGAGCCTCAGGCGGCGGATCGCCGGCCGCGCCCCGTACGTCAGAGACGTGATGCTTGACCTCGAAGCCGTTCGGAAATGACGCCCACCCCGCCTCGGCGAGACGCTCGGCCTTCTCGCGCCGAAGCCGCAAGATCTCCTTCAGGCCCCCAGAACGACCTCCACCCGCGGATTTCGACATGGGCGCTTGGGCTACACGCGGGCTCTCGCCCGGTCAAGGCGGGCTCAGCGCATCCAGATGATACGGCCCGAGGCGACCGAGCCCGACTCGAAGAAGAGGATCGAGTTGGTGGTGGGGTCGAAGGTCCAGGCAAAGTCGCTGGACCCCGCTTGGCCAGGGAGGAAACCCCGAAGCACAGGGGCATCACCGCTCGGATCCGCAATGACGAACACCGCCGAGGGGTCATTCGACTTCACGTAGAGGTAGTTCGGGCTGCTTGGGTCATCGAGGAAGGCCGGATGCTGCGCGCCCGTGTCCAGCGCGAGTGGGGCGAGGAGCACGGCCGGGGTCGAGGGCGCACCGAGGTCGGACCGGTCGAGACGATAGACGCCCGGAACGTCGCCACTCACGGATTCCCCCACCACGTACAGGTAGGTTCCATCGGCGGCGAGCCCCACCACGTGATCTACGGTGCTGTTAGAGCCCAGGCTGGCCGGGGTTTGGGCGGCAGAGGTGGGGATGCCAAAGACCTCGAAGCCGCCAACGCGATGCGTCACGTAGATGAGCTCGCTCCCATCCGAGGTGAGGGCCCGAGCGTCGTCGGTCGCAGGATACGTCGGCGTGAGGTCCCACGTGGTCCCGGTGAAGCTCGGAGAGCTGCCGTCCCAAATCTGGGTGAGTCGAGAACGGGTAGCGCCCGTCGCCTCGTCCAGGCTGAAGACCCTCTCGTCGCGCAGGGCCAACCCAGCCCGACCCACCTCGCTGGCGGTGCTGAACACCGTAGCCGCGAGGGTGGCGGCGGTGGCCGTGGACGCAAGGGCCGAGGTCGGGAATCGCTGCACGTCTCCGGCATCACGACCGAAGTAGACCCAGTCGGGGCTGCTCGCCATCCAACGATTGGTGTTCCAGCTCGAGGCCGGCGTCACGTTGACCGCGACGGTGGCCGTCCCGACCCCGCTGTAGTTCTCCGGAACGTCCGAAATGCTGAAGTCGGTCCCTCCCGGCCCCGTGGGGATCCCGATGCACAAGGTGGTTCCGATGGGATAGACCCGTCCAAATCCCAGCTGGGTGAGATCGGCGCCGCAGGTCTCCGCGCCGGCTCCTGAAGCATCGATCACGCCCAGCTCCACCGGCGTCCCGGAGCGAATCTGTACCTGTCCGCCGGTGACCTGGTAGCGGTACCACTCCACGGGACCGGAGTTGATGAGGCAGCTCGGGGCCCCCAGTCGTTGGCCCGAGCTGTTGTTGATCGTCACCATCCCCGCGGAAGCAATCGGGAAGCCGGTGGCGCAGCTCTCCCCCGGACCGGGCACGATCTCTCGTACCGAAACCGTGGCGCCGGGCCATGGGTCGGACGTCGCCTCCGTCGCAACCCATACGAAAACCGGGGCGGTGCTCGTAGCGACCACTTCATGCAACACGGCGTCCGCGGAGCACGCGAAAGACGGTCGCGTCGCTCGCTCTGGCTCGCAGCGGTCCAAGACCTCGAGGTTGATGTCCACGGTGGGATCCGCGGAGATCGCACTGATCTGAAGGACGCTATTGGTGAGGGCGGGCGTAAACGCCACGACCGCATCCACTCCGTGCAAATCCCCGAAGTTCGGGTCGTCGTCGCAGGAGATGGACCCTACCCCTCCGCTGGCTGAGGCCATATCGAAGGCATTGATAGCGGTCGGACCGATGACCCACTGCGCGGGATCACCCGGGTTGGCGGGAGCAGTATAGTTTGCGCTCGCGGCACTATATGGCTGCCAACACCCCTCCCCTTCGGCCTGGCTCGGGGGGGTCTCCTCAATGGTCACGGAAGCCCCTGGAAAGGTCGCGCCGCTGGCCGAGTCCGTGTTCGCGACCCAAATCCAGTATGTTCCCGCGGGGACATCCAGGAACACGTCGAGGTCGTTCTTGTTCCAAAAGCAGTGCTCGCTCCTGCGGCTCGTCCCCGAGCAGCTCCCGCCCGTCACCTCGACGCTGAGTCCCCCAGCGCCTGCGCCCAACGCCTCGACGTGAAGGAGCTGCCCCCCGCTCGCGAGGGTTCCCGTGACCTTCTCATACTCGATGACGATGTCGTCACCGGGCCCGTCCACGTCGCAGCTGAAGGCTCCATTGCGACCGCTGGCTCCAGCGGCGAGCGTGAATTGAATACCCGTGCCTACCGGCTGCCCGTATGCAGCGGTGAGGGGGGTGGCGCACGAAAAGCCGCTCGGAGCAGGAGGGGCGGTGAAGTCGAGGACCCCATCGCCGAGGACCGGAACGGGATTCAGAGCGTTCCCGCTCACGTCCTCGACCCCGGAAAAGTCGAGTCCGTAGCTTTGCCCTGGAGCAATGAGTCCGCTGACGTCGTAGCTGACCTCACGCCCGTCCCCAGACGGTACTGGCGTTAGGGGCTGAGACGACATGCCTGACGTGAGCGAAGCGGGAAGCGTCCCCAGGGCCACGGGCTCGTCGAACACCACGGTGATCCGGGCGAGCGCCGGGGTGACGTCCATCGCCCCCTCCGACGGCGTAACCGTGGTGACCTGCGGAGCTACGGTATCCGGAGGGGTGGAGAAATCGAGGAAGCCGTCTCCCAGCGCCGTGGCCGGCAAAGGGTTGCCGGCTCGATCCGCGAAAGCCCGGAGATCGACGCGGTAGCTCCGACCCAAGAGAAGGCCACCGATAGGAGCGGTGAACGTTGTGTCTCCGTCGCTCCATACACCCGTGAGGGTCGCCGTCTGAGTCATGCCGACGAAGACCGGGGCTTCCCGTCGAGTGGTCGACATCGGCTCGTCGAACACCACGGTCACGGAGCCAAGGTTGAGCGGGACCCCTCCCGCGCCTTCGATCGGATTCGTCGTCACGACTCCCGGCGGCGTACTGTCCGGAGTCACCCGGGTTGTGAAATCCAGCTTGCCGTCCCCGAGAAACGCGGCTCCATCGAGGGGATTGCCCGCAAGATCCTGATACCCGTTCGGGGTCAGCGCGTAGCTGGTTCCTCCGGCGAGAGAGACCGCGAAGGAGATCGCGGTCTGCTCAGCGTTCCAGACCCCGGTGAGGGTGGTCGACCCCGAAGGGCCTCCGTCGAGCGTTGCGCCCGCGCGGGTCGTGTCCATCGCTTCGCTAAAGCTCAGCGAGAGCGTGGGGGTGGTGGCCGGGTCCACGTTCGGTGCGCCCTCGATCGGCGTGGTCGCCACGACGACCGGAGCCGTCGTGTCGTCGACGGTCGGAACCGTGAAATCGAGGGTCCCGTCCGCGAGGAGGGCGGTGACATCGGCGGCGTTTCCCGCCTGGTCCACGTAGCCCTCGAGCCGAAAGCTGTAGGCTCCGTCCACGGCAAGACCTGAGATCGGGATGTCGACGGCGTTGGGCCGCGTCCAGCTGGGAGTCCCCAGCGTGGCCTGACCCGCCGTGAGCGTCGCCGTGCCCACGGTTTGGTCCATGGGCTCGCTGAACGTAAAACGCAGCGTCGAAAAAGACGCGGCAACCTCGGAGCCGTCAATGGGGAGCGTCGCGATCAGAATCGGAGCCACGTCGTCCGTACGCGCAGCCACGGAAAACAGGATCCGCACCGCCGCGAGGGCGTTTCCGGCCGCATCCTGAAACGAAGCCAGCTCTACGGTGTACGACGTTCCGGCCTCGAGACTGGGCTTCAGCGTCAGGACCTGCGCGCCGGCCCATTCACCCTCGGGGGCCGCCAGGGTGACGTTCCCAGGGTCGACGCTCACGGTGCCCCGAGCCGTGTCCATGGGCTCGGAGAAGACCAGCACCAATGAGCTGCCCTCCGGGGCATCGCTGCTCATGTTCGAGGGGACACTGCTCAGCAACGTGGGCGCAGTGACGTCCGGAGCGGGTTCCGTGGTGCCCCCCCCGTCGTCGCCGCAAGCGGCGACGGTCGCGATGAGGCAGAGGCAGAGGGCAAGGCAGCGCACGTGTTTGTTTCTCGCGAAACTTCACATCGGGCGAGGCTTTTTTTCCTTGCGGCCGAGAGCTTCGGACCCGGTCCGTCACTCCGCTTGCCACCGCCTACGGGAAACGGCAGAACCCCAGCACCCATGGCGGAGTTCGTCTACACCATGCAGAACGTCCGGAAGGCATACCCGGGCAAGGAGGTCATCAAGGACCTCACGCTGGCCTTCATTCCCGGTGCCAAGATCGGGGTGCTCGGTCTCAATGGCGCAGGTAAATCGACGCTTCTCAAGATCATGGCCGGAGTCGACACCGAGTACACCGGTGAGGCTGGCCCCGGAAAAGGGATCACCGTCGGCTACCTCCCTCAGGAGCCCCAGCTCGACGAGACGAAGACCGTTAAAGAGAACGTCGAAGAGGGCTTGGCCGAAATCCGAGACCTGCTCAAGCGCTTCGACGCCATCAACGAGCGCTTCGCCGATCCGGACGTCGACATGGACGCGCTGCTCGCCGAGCAAGCTCAGGTTCAAGACGAGATCGAGGCCAAGAACGCCTGGGAGATCGATCGGACCCTCGAGCAAGCCATGGACGCTCTTCGTTGCCCGCCTCCTGACAACGGCGTCGAGAACCTCTCCGGCGGCGAAAAGCGACGGGTCGCCCTGTGCAAGGTGCTCCTCGAGAAGCCGGATATCCTTCTCCTAGACGAGCCGACTAACCACCTCGACGCAGAATCCGTGGCCTGGCTCGAGCAGCATCTTCAAGACTACGCCGGCTGCGTCGTGGCCATCACCCACGACCGCTACTTTCTAGACAACGTGGCCGGTTGGATCCTGGAGCTCGATCGAGGACGCGGCATCCCGTGGAAGGGCAACTATAGCTCTTGGCTCGAGCAGAAGAAGAAGCGGCTGGAGAAGGAGGAGAAGCAGGAGTCCGCGCGCCAGCGTACCCTCCAGAGGGAGCTAGATTGGGTTAAACAGGCTCCGCGAGCCCGGCAGGCCAAGAGCAAAGCTCGCCTCAAAGCTTACGAGGAGATGCTGGGTCAGGATGTTGGGGAGAAGATCAAATCGGTCCAGATTCCTATCCCTCCCGGGCCCCGTTTGGGGGACGTGGTGGTCAAGGCGGAAGGTCTTCGGAAGGCTTTCGGAGACAAGCTCCTGATCGAAGGACTCGACTTCAACCTTCCGCCTGGCGGCATCGTGGGCATCATCGGCCCCAATGGCGCCGGCAAGACCACCCTCTTCAAGATGCTCACAGACCAGGAAGAGCCGGATGCGGGAAAGCTGACCGTCGGCGACACCGTGCAGTTCGCCTATGTCGATCAAAACCGGGACAACCTCGAAGCGGACCGAATGGTGTGGGAAGAGATTGGCGACGGTCACGACACGGTGCAGCTCGGAAAGCGGGAGATGAACGCACGAACCTATACAGCGTCGTTCAACTTTACCGGCGCCGACCAGCAGAAGCTCGTGGGCGCCCTCTCTGGCGGTGAGCGCAACCGCGTCCAGCTCGCGAAGCTCCTGAAGAGCGGCGGCAACGTTCTTCTCCTCGACGAGCCCACCAACGACCTCGACGTCGATACCCTCCGCGCTCTCGAGGACGCTCTGCTCGAGTTCGCTGGATGCGCAGTCGTGATCAGCCACGATCGCTGGTTCCTGGACCGTATCGCGACCCACATTCTCGCTTTCGAGGGGGATAGCCAGGTCGTATGGTTCGAGGGCAACTTCCAGGACTACACCAAGGATAAGAAGAAGCGCCTCGGCGCGGCTGCCGAAGTGCCCAAGCGGATTAGGTATCGCAGACTGACTGGCTGAGCTGTACGGCACGGACGATCTCCCCTGCCTGCCCGGGCGCGAAGGGCTTGTCGATACGGGGGTTGTCTCTCGTCTCGAGGAAGCGGTGTACGTGCTCCGTAAAGACCCCCCCACTCATGAACACAAAGCTCGGACCCAGCTCCGGTCTGTGGACAGCCACCCATCCATAGACCTCCATGCCCGTAACCCCCGGCATGAGGAGGTCACAAAACACGACGTCGAAGTCGGCATCTCGATCTAGGAGTTCCAGAGCCTCGGCTCCCCCGGCGCAGACCGATACCCCGTGACCTTCGACCTCCAGCGTTCTTCGCAGGGTCGAGGTGATGAGAGGGTCGTCGTCGATCACCAAGACGCGCGCCCGCGCGGAAGGTGCGACGCGCTCGGATCGGTCCGAGGGCAAACGGGGGGCGGTCCGGGCCGACGCGGGGAGCCCAGGAAGGGAGACGGTAAAGGCCGTCCCTTGGCCCAGCTGACTTTTGACGGTGACGTCCCCGCTGAGCTCGTTGACCACCCCGTGAGCCATCGCCAATCCGAGACCGGTCCCCGTGCCCCAGGGCTTGGTTGTAAAAAAGGGATCAAAAATACGGCCGATCAGTTCAGGGGGGATTCCACCGCCGTTGTCGGAGACCTCGATGCATGCAAGATGACCTTCAGAATAAGTTCGAACGCGAATCTTGTTCTTCTGCTGATGGCCGGCAGGAAGAGCATGAACCGCATTCAGGAGGAGATTCAAGACGACTTGGCCCAGTCGAGCCTCGTTCGCGCGGACGGACGGGGTGGGTTCAAGCACCTTTTCCAACCGGGCCCGATGGCGGATCTCAACGAAAGCCATATTGACCGCGGACTCGACGAGGCGGGGGATGTCGAGAGCCTGGGTGCCCTCCGAGTCCGCCCGCGCGAAAGCGCGAAGATCAGAAACGATACGTCTGACTCGCTCCGCCCCTTCCCGGGCTTCTCCGAGAGCCTCGATGAAGTCTCGCCCATCTTCTCTAGCCGCGCCCTTCAACGCCTTAGGAAGCTCGGCGGAGAGGTACTCGAGGTTACCCAGGACGTACGAGAGGGGGTTGTTGATGTCGTGAGCGACTCCGGCCGCGAGGGCACCGACCGACATCATGCGGTCCGCCACCAAGAGCTCGCTCTGCAGCAGTCGCTTGTCCGTGACGTCGCGGACGGTGAAGCCTTGGGCGGCTCCCTCGGGTCCCACTCCGGTCAATGGCGTGAGCGCGAGCAAACGACGGGAGCCTCCCCTTCGAACGAAGCGAAGCTCGACCGGGGCGGGATCGCGCTCGCCGATCCATGCCTCCAACGAGGGCCGATCCTCGGACGGTAGAAGCGTTGCCAGAGCCCGATCTCGAAGGTCTGAGAGAGAGAGGTCGAGCATCTCGGCAAAAGATGCGTTGGCGTACACGCATCGCGCCTCTCGCACGAAAACCACGCCCTCTCGGACTTGGCCGAACCACGCGTCGAGCTCGCTCCGAGACGGCATTCCTCGCACGCTATCCCCGTCATACGTCGACGTCGAGAACAGGCCTGGATTGACCTCGACCCCAGCCCTCGCATGTCATGCGGTCATGGCCGAGGGCGCCCGTCGATTCGGTCGATACGTCGAGATTAGGACCCTCGCGGCGGGCGGGATGGGCGAGATCGTCCTCGCCGAGCACACCGGCCTCTCCGGATTCGCAAAACGGGTGGCCGTGAAGCGCATTCGAAGTGAGCTCTCGCGGGACCCTGCCTACGTCGAGCTCTTCCTCAACGAGGCTCGCCTGGGATCATTCCTGAACCATCCCAACATCGTTCACATCTTCGACGTGGGGCGAGAGGGAGACAGCCTCTGGCTCGTCATGGAGTACGTCGAAGGCGTCGATCTGAAACGACTCTCGCGTCGGGCCCGGCGGGCGGGCCAGCCTATGTCGCCCGAAGTCGTGGCTGCCGTCGCGGTCGAAGTTCTGTCTGCGCTCGACGAAGCTCACCACGGAGGTCCGGTGGGCGGAGCTCCGATCATCCACCGTGACCTTTCCCCGGAGAACGTGCTGATCGCCAAGTCGGGCGGGGTGAAGGTTCTCGACTTTGGACTTGCGAAGTGGGTGCCGGAGCGAAGCAGCGTCCCCTCGATGGAGGGGGACATGATCTTCGGGAAGGTTCGATACATGCCTCCCGAGCAGCTGCGCGGACAGCTCCTGGACCCCCGGGCAGATCTCTTCTCTTTGGGCGTAACGCTCTACGAGACGGTGGCAGGAGACCTTCCCTTTGGGCGAGGTTCGGCCAACCAAGTCCTGGACCGTATCCTCTTGCGACCCCCCCCGCCTCCATCTCAGCTCGGAGGTTTCGACGATCCGGAGATCGATGCGCTCATTCTCAAGAGCCTCCATCCCGAACCTCACGAGCGTTTCCAGCGCGCCCAGCAGATGCGCGAGGCTTTCCTGCGCTACCTCGACGGTCGGCCGGCCCCTCGGCTCCCCCTCGAGACCTTGCGAAATATGCTCCGACCCGCGATGGCCCCGGACGCCGAGGGGGCGAGCCCTGGCGAACGCCCTACTGCGATCGGTCTTCCCGTGCCTCTGCGGTGTGGAAAGTGTGGGGGCGACTTCGCCGCCGCGGTGATCGAGGACGTGATTGTAGACCGATGCCAAAGCTGCGGGGGACTCTGGCTCGAGCACGACGAGGTCCTGCGTTTGACCGGCCCCCACCGCAAACGCCCCCGCGAGCGAAGCTTCTCTCCTGCGCCCCTCGACACCCTGGTGGGAAGCTGCCCGGTGGATCGCATCGCCCTCAAGCTCCACCCGGTGCCTGGCTATCCGGCATCGCTCGAAGTGTGCCCGCATTGCCTCGGAGTTTGGTTCGACCGGGGGGAGGCCGACCTCCTTTTCGAGGGCGACGTGAGCACCTGGCTACGCATCCTTCTCGACACCTTGGGCTCTCAGCCCACCTAGGCAGCGGCGTGAGGCTCAGAGTGATCGTCGAGCCACCAGCGCCTGAGCGATGGTAGCCGAGTCGGCAAACTCGAGATCGCTCCCAATGGGGAGACCGGAGGCAATGCGGGTGACTCGGTAACCCATCGGATGCAGGATGCGTTGCAAATACAGAGCCGTCGCTTCTCCCTCGACGCTCGGGTTGGTGGCGAGGATGATCTCCTCGATGGATTGCCCTTCCCCGCCCAGGCGCTCCAAGAGTTCCTTGATCTTAAGATCATCCGGGCCCACTCCATCCAGCGGAGATATCGCCCCGTGAAGCACATGATATCGCCCCCGGAACTCGCGGGAGCGCTCGATCGCACGCAGATCCTGGACCTGCTCGACGACGCAGAGCACGGTCCCGTCTCGGCGGGCATCCTGACAAATAGAACACAGCTCGCCGTCCGTGAGGTTTTGACAAACCCGGCAGTACCCAACCCGCTCGGTCGCCTCGACGAGAGCCTCGGCCAAGTCTCGGGCATACTCTGCCCCTTGGCGAAGCACGAAGAAAGCCAGGCGCGTGGCGGTCTTCTCCCCGATGCCGGGAAGGCGGCCTAGGGCCTGGACGAGCCGGGCGAGGGGGTCGACGCGCATAGGGCTCAGAACATCCCAGGGGGAAGCGGCAGGCCCTTGGTCAGCTGCGCCATTTCAGACTCCATGGCCTCCTGGGCGCGGCTGAGAGCTTGATTCGTAGCCGCCATGACGAGGTCTTGGAGCATCTCCGGCTCCTCCTTGTCGATGACCTCGGGGTCAATGGAGACCGAGAGAATCTCGTTTTTACCGTTCGCAGTTACGGTGACCATGCCGCCCCCAGCGGTGCCCTCGACCACCCGCTGGGCGGCTTCGGCTCGGATCTTTTCCATTTTGGATTGGAGCTGCTGAGCCTGGCGCATCATCTGCTGAATGTTCATCGATCGTGATCTCCCTGATCCTCTCCGAGGATCCGCACTCGAGCGATGGAAGCCCCGAGCTCTCGCTCGACAGCCCGCACCGCGGGGCGCTCACGCGCCGTCTTCTCCTTGGCGGCCACCCGCGCCGCCCGCTCTTCGTCAGCGACCTCATTGAGGGTGCGCGGAGCCTCGGTATCGTCCGGACCCCGCGCGCGCGTCACCTCCAAGGGCACGCGTGCCCCGAAGAAACCTTCGATCGCCTCGGACAGGGCCGAGCGCGTCTCCGGCTCGCGGAGCTTGTCGTCATCGAAGGCGGTCTCGCAAGCAAGCCGAACCCCCGTGGCCGCGAACGCCACCGGGCGCACCTGGTGAAGACTCGCGCCCAGAGCCGGGCGCCGACGCGCCACTTGGGCCACGAAACGGCGGTACGTGGCTTCCACCTCTTCGGGGGAGAACGTCTTGGCCGCCTGGGGCGGGCGAGGGGTCGCCACCTCCGAGCCCCGCGAGCCCCCGGTGTCATCCAACCAAGGAGGGGGTTCCTCAGGCAAAGGGGGCTCGTTTGGCCCCACCGAGGGCAGCGGAGGAGGATCGGCTGGATTCCCAGGCGGCGGGCGCTCCAAAGGGGGTTCCGGCGGAGCGGATATCGTGGGGGCAGACGGCTCAGGCTCGGCCGGCGGCTCATCCCCCCCTACGCCCCGTCGAGGGCGGGACGGCGCTCGCCCGTGGGTGCGCGGGCCCCCATGCTGAGCATGTCTCATCCGCTCA
>JBCBRU010000132.1:0-16707 GCA_039819565.1 Myxococcota bacterium
CCTCACTTGCGTGAGTCACGCAAGTGAGGCGCGAGGCCGAACTGCGTGCCGCGTCCCAGCGGCTCAATGCTTCACCCCCGCAAAGCGGGGGGAAGCCTTGGAGCCGGTGGGAATCGAACCCACGTCCGAAAACAGATTCCCAGGGGACCCTACGTGCGTAGTCTCGCGAATTGATCTCGACGCCGGGCGGCTCGTGGACACACCCCCCGACATCCAGCTCCCCTTTGTTTCGCGCGCCGCCCGGGCAGCGATGACGGCGCACTAGCCTCCTTCAATGTCGCTCACGCCGGGACCAGAGGCGGGGTCACCGACGTGAACGGCTTAATTCAACCCTATTTGGGCTGGATCAGGCAGCCATGGCGAGCGCAGGCTCGTCGTTGGCACTTAAAAGTTCCGTACCGTTTTTACCGGCGAGCACGGTTGCCGGACACGCGTCCCAAGGTGCACGGCCCCCGTCGAAACCAGGTCGGCCCCTGAACGTGCGTAGACTAGACCTCCCGCGCGCCGCGTCAAGGCCCAGCCGGTGGTTGAGGCTGCTGATCGGGTCGACGACGGACCTTAGGAGCGGCCCAGCGGGCCGGGCCGCGCTTCTCGATCACCCAGTAGTCGAAAGCTCGGCTCGGCACCCGCCGATTGAAGCCGAGCCCCTCAGGGCCGCCGTCGGCAAGCTTCAGGCGATGCCCCGCGGGGACTTTGACCACCACTCGCCTTTGGGCCACGCGGGTTGCCTCGACCAACGCACCCCGTGACAGAGGCTCCGCGCGCGCCCAGCTGCGGAAAGCTTCGAAGCCGGGGGCCGACTTGCGCGGCTCATGGAACATGGGGTCGAAGAAAACGGCGTCGAGGCTGTGGCTCTTCATCAGCGGCAGGAGATCCCGGTGATCGGCGAGCACCACCCGCACCCTGCCCGCGGCGCTCGACCAGGGGACGGGCGCCCCCGCCGCGCGGCGCAAGAAGCCCTGGAGGAGGCACCCCAACACCGCCACTGCCTCGGCGGCGAGGACCTGGGGACCGAAGCCGGCCACGTGCAGCGCGTCCTGACCAAGCCCAGCCGTGGCGTCGAGGATACGCCTCGGTGATCCGTCGGGGGCCAGGGCCATGAGCAAGGGGTGGCGGGGGCCCACGCTGCTCTTCTGCAGCCATAGCCCGGGATGAGGGGACAGTCGCTCGCCGGAGCAGAGGACGTACTCGGCGCCTTGTTCGACGCGGTACTCGAGAGGGGCGGAGGAAGGGCCCGGAGGCACGAGAGGCGCACCGAGGCGCCGTGCCACCGCCCGAGCGCGTCGGAGGTCGCGGGGCCCGGCCCGATGGGAAGGGGCGACCACCCACATCTACGGATATAGGGCCATCGCGGCTCTAGGAGTTCAACTTCGGAGTCAGCGCGCGGCCGCGCGGGCGAGGACTCGATCCTCACACCCGGTCCAGCCGACGCTCCAGCCCTCCGAAGTGTCGCCGCGGACTCTTGCCCATCTTCCGTTCCGGGAGGTCACTGAGTAGCTGACACCGGGCCGCACCCGGCCCACCACCTCAGCGCCCAGCGACGGCCCCGTGCGGACCCGGCATCCCGCGGGAAAGCGAACCCGCAGGAGAGGCCCCGAGGTCCGGGCGGAGGTAGTCGCCGGAAATGATCCGCGGCGCGTGGCGCGGTCCACGCAGCCGGCCCAGCCCGAGAGGGCCGAGTCGGCCGCGACGGAGCGGATCTCGAGCCAACGTCCTCGCGCGGAGAGCACGTCATAGGGCCGCTGCGTGCCGGCGTGCCCAATGATCGGGGCGTCCAGACGAGGTTGAGCGCGGACGCGGCACGGCGACGAGAAGACCACCGAGCCTAGGCGGGACGGGGTCGGCGGTTCGGAGCGCAGGCGTGGCTGCGCGCCTTGATAGAGAAAGGGAAAGGCGACCACGGCGGCTGCGGGGACCAGGAGCCATCCGAGACCTGGGCCTTCGGGCGGCTTGTTCTTCTGCTCCCACTCATCCTGGGTGTAGATGATAAAGGAGCCGTCCGGCTGCTTCTCACCGTGCAGAGCCATGAACCTATCCTTAGTCCTGCCTCCGAAGGACACAGGTCACTCAGAAGAGAAAGATCATCGCCGGACGCCGTGACCGCCAAAAAAGCGTGGATTTTGGCTGCAACATGTCACTTCGAGGGGGTCAGCGGTCCGTCTCGATGAGAGCCCTCTGCCCTCTCCGCCGACGGGACGGTTCGCGAACGAGGGCCGGATCTTGCCCACGGGGCCGGTCAGAAGGCATGGGTACCGCGTGCGAAACACGGTCGCTCTGACGCTGCTCTTTACCGCGTGCACGAGGGTTGGGGCGTCCCACGAGTTCTCCATCGACGACGCCAAGGCCATCAGGAAGGTCCTCGAGAACCAGGCTAAGGCTTGGAATGACGGCGATCTCGAAGGGTTCATGGGGGCTGGCTACGTGCAAAGCGACGAGCTGGTATTCACCTCCGGGGGCACGATCCGTCGCGGCTACGAACCCACCCTCGAGCGCTACCGAAGCCGCTACGGGACGCCGGGGAGCATGGGGAAGCTCGATTTCACCGGGCTCGAGATCGAGCGACTCGGCCCGGATGCGGCCTGGGTCCTGGGGCGTTTCGACCTATCCGAGACCCCCGAGGAGAGTTCGGGGACGTTCACGCTGATCTTGGTGAGAACCCCCGAGGGCTGGCGGATCCTGCACGATCATACTTCGGCGGATCCCAAACCGAATCGGTCGGAGACCTCGACTCCAGGCGCTACTGTGGCGCCTCCAGGAGGCGATCGATGACGGCACGAAGGGCCTCCGGCTCGTACTTCTGGCTGACGTAGGCGACCCGTCCGTCGGGGCCGACGACTACGTCGAGGGGAAACGGGGAGATCGAGGAGCCCCGCTGGGCGTAGGCCCGGTAGGACGCGGAAGTGTCGAAACCCACGGGAAAGGTCACGCCCGTGCTCTCCGCGAAAAGCCGGGCGAGGGCGGGGCTATCGGGTTCGACCATCGACACGACGCGGCCTGGGTTGACGCCTACGATCACCATCTCGTCGCGGGGGTAGCGGGCGCGCAGGCTCTGCTCGAGGTCTGGAAACTCCAGACTGCAGACCGGTCAGAACGTCGCGAAGTAGGCGAGCAAGACAACCTTACCGCGCTGCTCGGAGAGCTTCCAGGTGCCGCCGTCGAGAAGCTCGAGGATGGTCTCTGGCGCCGCCACGCCCACCGTGACTCCGCCTCCGCCGGCCTTTAGAGCCACGGGGACCACGCCGCGGTCGGGGTCGTTGCTTCGAATGAGGAGCTGGCCTTCCGCCTTCGCCTCGCCGCTCGGGACGTAGCTGACCTGGAGCACCCGGCTCCCACCCGGGGGGAGCACCGAGGGTGCCTCCTCGACGGCAAAGCCCGGCCCCTCCACGTCGAAGCCCTCGAGGCGGAGGGGCGCGGTGCCGTGATTCTCGACGAGAAGCCCCTCTCGGCCCGCGGCCGAAAAGGCCATCGTGGTGGACTCGAGCGCCAGGGCGGGGGCCGTGCGCTCCGCATGGAGCTCGTAGGCGTACATGCCTGTCCACTCACCGATGAAAGCGTACTTGCCATGAGCGGCGATTCCGAGGACCCGGGAAAAGGGGGCGTCGGTCTCGATGTTCTCGACGGCTACGATCGTAGGGGTCGAAGGCTTGACCAGGTCGTAGACGCGGGCGGTGTCCCAGTCGGCCACGAAGAGGTGCGTATCGGAAGCCGCGATTTCGACCGCGGCTCCGGGCGTGTCGAGCTCGGCCGTGATTCGGGGCGCGCTCGGGTCCGCAGCCTCGACCACGACCACGCCCGCGGACCCCGCTGCGATGTACACCGTGGAGCCGCGGAGCGTCATCGCTTGGGCGGTGCCGGGGAGCGGTGTCCGGCTCAACAGACGGGGCGGCCCGGATTCCGCCAGCTCATAGATGAGCAGGGCTCCGGTGGCATCCGCGAGATAGAGGTGACGCTCGCCCAGCACCACGTCCCAGGCGCTTCCGATGCCTTCCTTGAGCACCGAGACCTCCGACAGGCTGTCTCCTTCGACCGCGAAGACGCCCAGCCCGTCATCGTGCATCGCCGCGTAGATGCGATCGCCTCGGGCAGCCAACCCTTCGAAGCTCGTATCTCCGCGGCGAAACGTAAGAAACTCCGTCGGAGAGCCTCCCGAGATATCGATGCCCACGATGTAGGGGGCCCCCAAGAAGCTGTTGCCTCGGTTGGTGACGAAGACCCGTTCGCCCTCCACGGCGAGGTGTTGGCAGCCGCCCAGCCCCCCGTGTCCGCCCAGGCTCGGGACGTGCGTGGAGGTCACCGAGAGCTTGAGGGGGTTTCGGGCGTCCACGACGTGGAGACCTCGCACCGCGGAGCAATAGATCAACCGTCCCGAGGCGTCCGCGTAGGCTTCCGCGACCTCCACGAAGGTCGAACCCTCGACCCTCCCGAGAGCTGTGAGAGGATCTTGGTCGGTCGGGGTGACAGGGGGGGCGTGGGGAGGCGTCGAAGCGGAGGGCGATCGGCAAGCGAAGCTGCAGAGCAGCGCGAGCGCAACCGGGGCCTGGCGGGGCATGACTCGATGATAGTCCATTCCCGGGGAGGACGCTATGTGCGGGCTGCTGAGACTCGTGCCCCGCGCGGTGGGTTCAGCGAGGGCCCGGACCGAGAAAGCGATCGAAATGATCTACGAGCTTCCGAAAGAGGAAGCGGGCGTAGGGACCTTCCCGGCTCCACCCATGGGTCGCTCCCGGGGCAAAGGCGAAGTCGAAGGATTTACCGGCGCGGATGAGAACATCCGCCAGCTCCACCGTCGTCTTGAAGGGCACGACCTGATCCTGCATGCCGTGGATGATGAGCAGATGGTCTTCGAGGCGGTCTGCGGAGGCGCGAGCCTGACGCTCGAAAATGGGATTGTCGGGTCCTGGGCGCCGTACGATAGCCACGTCGTCGGTCCCAAAGAAGTAAGGATCCACGGCAGCGGCGGCGGCGACCCCGGCCTTGAAGAGGCCCGGTTTGGTGAGGAGAGCGTACACGGTGAGGGTCCCCCCGTAGCTGCTGCCCCAACCTCCGAAGCGGTGGGGGTCCACGTGCGGCCAGGTCTTCATGTGATTCACCACGGCGGCGAGGTCCTCCAGGTCGCGCCCCGCGAAATCCTGCAGGAAGGCCTCCCGAAAGGCTCGCCCGTGGCCGGTGCTCCCCCGGACGTCGACTTGCGCCACGATATAACCCCGCTGCACGAGGTGCTGCTGCACCAGGCTATAGCGGCCGGACCATCGCTTGCGGACCGTGTTCGAATACATGGGCCCGAAGACCACGGGATAGCGGAGGTTGCGATCCATCCCAGGGGGCTCGAGAACGCGCACCGAGAGCGTGGCTTCGCCCTGGGGGAGGGGGACCTCGATGTAGCGACCCTCCACCCAAGGGCGGTCGTCGAAAGCCGCACGTGTCGATGTGGTGAGTTTTACGGGGGGAGGCGAGGACGACATCGTTTGTAGATAGAGTTCGGGAGGGGACACGTCGTGGCTCCGTAGCAAAGCGAGGGCGCGTCCGTCGGGGGAAGGATAGCCCCGGTTGTCCCCCGTCAGCGCGGAGATGCGCCGCACCTTGGCGATCTCGAGGTCCACGCGATAGACCGACCGATCGGAGACCTCCGGACCGCTGCCGTCGTACACGACGGCAGCCGGGTTAGAGACCACACGAGGAGCGCTGAGGACATCATGCGACGGATCTGAGAGCCGCTGCGGCTCGGACTGAGGGCGCGAGGGGTCCAGCAGATAGAGGCCGTAGCGCTCCTCCAGATCGCTCGAGAAGATCACGCGCCGGCCGTCGGGATGCCAGGTGGAGGCAAAGCGGGTGTAGATGCGGCTCTCTCGTCGGCCGTGCCAGATCTCGGTGGCGTCTCCCGTGCTCGGATCGACGGTGTGGAGCCAGCGGTCCACGGCGGTGTCCGAGGCCCGATCGACCAGGAGTTCTCCGGAGGGCGACCAGGCGAAGCCGATGATCTGGGTTTGTGCGGGCGCCGCGAAACTCAGGGTGCGCAGCTTCCCGGTGGCGGCTTCGAGCAGGACGACGGTCCGCTCCTCGTTAGGATCGCCCGGGTAACCTCGGCGTACGAGGTTGGGTCGGGTCTCCTTTCCGAGATAGTCGGGGAAAGGTACTTTGCGCATCTTCCTCCGATCGACGTGGTGCATGGCCACGAAGCGGCCGTCCGGCGACCATGCATAGGTGGGGCCCCCCCAAATTCCCGGACCGATCTCCCGCTCGCGGCGGTTGTATCGCCCAATGGTCAACGGCGAGATGGGAGGGATGCCCACCTTAGTTGCGGCACGGACCGCGGCGCGGTCGAGATCGACCAGCCACAGGTCTCCCTCCTTGAGAAAAGCACCCAGGCTGCCGCCCGGAGCCAAGGAGAGCGTCGAAGCTCCGGGACCGACGTCCGCGAGGCGGGTGGCCTCGCCCTCCTTGCTGACCGACCATAGCTCGGCGCCGGCGAGACACACTACGCCGGAGCTATCCGCTCGCCAGTCGAAGCTCGATACCGAGGACGGCAGTCCGACCTTGATCGGTTTCGGCTGCTGAGGAGAGGCGAGCCACAGATGACGCTGCGCTTCACCCGGGGCGGTCCAGGCGAAAGCAAGGTGCCCTCCGTCTGGGGACCACCGGGGGCTCGACGGCGGGGTACCCACCAGCGCCCCGGAGAAGATCTCGTCGAGCGAGATCGGCTCTTGGCCTCCCTTCTCGGAGGGAGGAACAGCGGTCGTCTTCGTCGCCAAGGGCGTAGGGTTCGCGGCGGCACACCCCGCGATCAGAATGAGCGCGGCCGCGGTCCAGACTTTCATGGGGCGCCCAGGAGCTCGTCCAGCGCTTCGCTCCGCCCGGTGAGCTCGAGCTGGATGAGAGACATCGGAATCACGCCGGCAGCATTGAAGCGGCGAAAGAACTCGGACAGCGAAAAGGGCTCGCCGGCGTCCTCTCGTTGTTTCGCATAAACAGCGATGAGTCGCTCAAAGAGATATTTGCCGGTCACGTAGCTCGTTCCGTACCCGGGCTGACGAAGGTAGAGATGCTGTTCGAACTGGAGCAGCTCGGGCTCCGTCTTCATCCATCCTCGAGGAGTCCATTCGATGTGAATCCCACCGGCTTCGGCCATGGTGAGCTCGTTGGCGTGAGCGCGAAGGGATCCCAAACCGCGGGCCGCGCGCTGGGCGAGCAAGATCCACACGAGCTCTCTCGACCGCGGCGTCTCGTCGTACAGCCCAGCATGAAGGAACATCTCCTCGACGCCCGTTGCGGTGCCCTCGGCCCGGCTGTCAAAGATGTTGTAGAGGAGGGGCGTCTTTCGAACTGGGCTCGCGTGCGGCCTGTCGCGCATCCATACCAGATCCCACCAGTGATAGAAGTGACAGAACAAGGGGACAGGATCCAGATGGGCGGTGATCCAAAAGAAGTTTCGTGTCTCTTCGGGAACGAACCCGCCTAGGTGCTCCCTCAACGCCGGGAGCATGGCGTCATCCACGTCGAGGACCTGGTTGTCGGCGAGAAAGCGCACGAGGCGGACCGCCCCCGCTTCGGCCCGCGCCGTGTACTCTTCCGCATTCTTGACGGCCTCCATAGGAGGAAGGTTGCGGTTTCGATGCTCTTCGAGTTTGAGGGAGCTCCACGCGCGGTTGAGCTCTCTCTCGAGAAGGCGCATCTCGTCCTCCCAGGTCAGGGGGACCAAGTGCACGTTCTTGAGGTACCAGCTGTAAATCTCCTTGCCGATGCCCGAGGGGCCGGTCTTGCTCGGAGCCTGTGCGCGCAGCCACTCGGCGAAGCCCTGGGTGGCCGTGAGAGCGGTCTTCAGAGCTTCGAGGACCCGCGGGTTCTTCTCGAGCTTGGCCATCAAACCCTCGAGCACCTTCGCCTGCTCGTCGATGTCGCGTATCCCGGCGACCCAGAGGTCGCGGGCCTCTCCGGTCATGTTTCCCCGAGCCTGCTCGAGAAGCGGAGGGATACTCCCAAGCTCGCGGGCGAGTTTTGCGGAAGCCTCGGCCGTCAGAGGAAAGTCATAGGTCCACAGCTCTACGAGGGCGTGGTGAGTCGGGCCTTCATGCGCGGGGACGTCGCTTTGGTAGGTCCACACCGACTTGTAGAAAGCGGGATCTCGCGCCCACGGTTGGAGGACGTGATAGTTGAACACGAAGCCGTTGAGTTCGGCGCGAACGACATGCCAGTCGACCTGTTGAGCTACGGGCCAGCTCGAGATGTCGAAGCCGTGCAGCTTAGCCTGCAGACGGCGGACCTGGGCGTAGATCTTGGCCATCGACGCCTCCGAGTAATCCGGGGCGCCAGCCCGGAGGGGAGGCTTCTCCAGAGCTCGCCAGTTGCGATGCAGGGCTAGCAGCTCGGAGTATCCGCCCTCGTGCGTAACCGGCGGCGGAGGCTCCAGCGCCGAAAGGGGCGTGGTGGGCTGGGTCATCGCCACGGGGGCTTCCCCGGCCGGTACAGAGGGGGTGGCGCAGGAGGCGGTAGCGCACCCGAAGACAAGGACAGTGAGAAGAGTACGAGCAGCACGCACCCCTCCCCGTATCACGTTCTTTGTCGGTCACCGCCCCTCACCAGGCGGCGAGAATGGGGTTCGCGGCGAGGAAAAAAGTGGTGGTGAGCACGGTGAGGCGCTCCTCCACTACGGAGATGTCGCTGAGCCTTCGGTTTCCCTCTCCGCCGATCAGCCCGCCGATGCGGATGCCCGTGTCGAGCCAGTCGACGCGCATGCGCGCGGCCAGCGCCCCACCCCATCCAAAGGGGCCGGGGACGCCTCCGAACCACGTTTCGACCCGCGGTTCGAGATAGAAGGCCACGCCCTCTCTTCCGGACCACAGCCGCCATCCGGCCCGAAGGTCCACCTGAAGGGAGGGCTCGCGGCCATCCAACCCCGCCGGCCAGGCGATTCCGCTGCCCAGCGCGAGCAGCAGTTGGTCCCGATCGAGCCCGAGCTCCAAGGTGCCGATGACCCCTCCGGCGAAACGAATCTCCTCCAGCTCGGTCGCGGACGGGGCCCCCACGAGGTCGCGACGCTCCAGATACAGCTGACCAAAGCCTGGACTGACTTCGACCCCTATCCGGAGCCGACTCCGCTCCCGGCTCGGAGGGCGGGGACGCGCGTCGACGGTGCGGATGGGGCTCGAAGAGGCCGCGAGCGGAGCGGGGAGAACGCACTGGTGGGCGACGCAGCGCAGGTAAGACTGGCAGTCGAGCGCGGCCCGACAGCTCTCGCCTTCTTCTCCGCGGGTTCGTGCGGTGAGCTCGAGCGGTGCGCCCTGAGGCTCGAGGGCCACGGACGAGGTCCGGGAGAGCGCCTCGACAAGCGGCTCTCGCGGCCTCTCCTCCGGCGCCGGGGAGACGATCGCGACGGACGAGGTCCGGGCGGGCCGGGGCGGCGGGGGGCGGGGAGCCGCCACGGTCGCGGTGGCCACGCCCGGGGCCGGGACGCGAAGGCGGTCTATAGGGCGCGGTTCGGGGGGAGGGACGGGGCGCTCAATGGGAACGAGGGGGACGCGACGACGCTTTGGTTCGGTCTGGAAGCCCTGGTCGTCCCAGGAAAGGGGCGCCGGGGTTTCAGATTGCCGAAGCTGAGCAGGTGGGTTGGCGAACAGGAGACCAGCGGCAATGGCAGCGGCGATGAGCACGCCTTAGACATCCTAGAGGCTACATGTAGGCTCAAGCGGCATATGCGCGTACGCTGGCGACTGGTTCGATACGAAACAGGGACTCAGCTTCGGTAGCCCTTTGGATTTTCGGACTGCCAGTGCCAGGCGGAGGCCACCATGTCATCGAGGTCGTGCTCGGCCCGCCATCCGAGCTCGGCCTGAGCGAGGCCCGGATCCGCCGTGAGCTCCGCAATGTCTCCGGCCCGGCGGGGACCGACCTCGGTGGGGATCGACCGTCCCGAGGCGCGCCGGGCCGCCTCGATGACCTCCTGGACGGAGTATCCTCGACCCGTGCCCACGTTGTAGGCGTGGGCGCCGGGCCCATCGTCGAGGCGGCGCAGGGCCGCGAGATGGGCGCGGGCCAGATCCATGACGTGGATATAGTCGCGGACGCCGGTGCCGTCGGGGGTGGGATAGTCATTCCCGAAGATCACGACTTTCTCGCGCTGACCGGCCGCCACCTGGGTCACGAACGGGAGAAGGTTATTGGGATAGGCAGGGTCCTCTCCGATGCGGCCGGAAGGGTGAGCTCCTACGGGGTTGAAGTACCGAAGCAGGACCACGCCCCATGGCGCCGCGCGCGCCTGGTCGAGGAGCATGCGTTCGATCATCGCCTTCGTCTGTCCGTAGGGGTTGGTCGGCCGCAGGTCTGCGTCCTCGCCCACGGGCACCCGCGCGGGCTCACCGTAGACCGTGGCGCTCGAGCTGAAGACCACCCGGTGCACCTTGGCCGCCTCCATGGCGCGCATGAGGCTGAGGGTCCCAGCGAGGTTGTTGTGGTAGTAGCGCAGCGGGTCCGACATCGACTCACCCACCGCCTTGAGAGCCGCAAAATGGATGATCTTGTCCGGTCGACGGGAGGTGAGGAGCTGTTCGAGGCGAGCGGCGTCGAGCAGGTCGAGTTCGTGAAAGTCGAGGCTGCGGCCGGCGATGGACTCGACCCGCCGAAGGCTCTCGGCAGAGGCGTTCACGAGGCTGTCGACCACGATCACCTCGTGGCCCGCCTCGAGAAGCAGCAGGCAAGTGTGCGAGCCGATGTAGCCGGCGCCGCCCGTGACGAGGATGGTCTTGCTCATGTTCCGGCTCCGCTCGAGGCCGCCTTCCACGAATGAGACGACTGAGATCGAAGGTGTGGAAAGCACCTGATTAATAGCACAGTTTTACGCATCGACTGAGTACCAGCAAGCAACACTTTGCAACCGGGCGGGTGAACGACGTCATCGAAGACGATTCTCCATGCTAATCTTTCCTGAGACTGGAGGGACGCACCGGTGCCCGTCGGGGCGTCACCGCAGCCGGTCCGGAGACGACGGTGGCCATCCCCGAGCAGCTGGGCAGATATCAGATCCTCGGTCTCCTCGGCACGGGAGGGATGGCCGAGATCCTCCTCGCCCGAGTCGGAGGGCCGATCGGCTTTCAGCGACCTGTCGTCATCAAGCGCATCCTTCCCCACCTCGCCCGCCAAACCCGCTTTCAGGAAATGTTCCTGGACGAAGCCAAGATTCTGGCGGGGATTCGGCACGCTAACGTGGTGCAGATCCACGAGCTGGGCCGGGAAAGCGACGAGCTCTTCTTGGTCATGGAGTATCTCGAGGGGGAGAGCGCTTCGGCGCTCGCTCGCCGGCTCAGTCAGCACAATAAGCTCCTCAACTTTGGCCTCTCCGCGCATCTCATCGCGGAGACGGCGGCGGGCCTCCACGCTGCCCATGAGCTTACGGACCTCGAGGGTCGGCCGCAAAAGCTCGTCCACCGCGACGTGAGCCCGGCCAACGTCTTCGTGACCTACGGCGGCGAGGTCAAGATCCTCGACTTTGGGATCGCCATTGCCGCCGATCGCACCTCGCGGACCGAGGCGGGACAGGTCAAAGGCAAGTACGCCTACATGTCCCCCGAGCAGTGTCTCGGGGCTCCTCTGGATCGACGCTCGGACGTCTTCTCACTCGGCACCGTCCTTTATGAGATGAGCACCTGTCGCCGACTGTTCAAGCGCTCTAGTGACATGCTCACGCTCGAAGCGATCTGCCACGAGGATGTGATTCCCCCGAGTCAGATCGTGCCAGAGTACCCCCCGGAGCTGGAGCGGATCTGCCTACGGGCTCTCGCCAAGGAAGCTTCGGAGCGTTACCGGAGCGCGCTCGACATGCAGCGGGACCTCATCGAGGTGGCCCGGGTTCTCAACGGACCCAAGGTGCCGGAAGAGAGCCTTGGCAACGTGATGCGCATCCTCTTCCGGGACCGCATCGAGGAAAAGCACGATCTTCTGAAGAAGAGCGTCGGCGTGGCGACGAGCGAGCAGGCGCGGCTAGGCGGGCACCAAGACCCAGGGGGAGGGCGTGCCGAGCGTGCGGACTCCGAGAGCGCCGCGGAGCTCTTCGGTCGGGCCGCGCTCGAAGCGGGCACCCGCTTCGGGAGTTCAGCGACCTACCAGGCGGTGGAGCGATCGCACTCCGTCCACATGGCTCTGCCTCGGCCCGTCTCTCATCGGGCGATGTGGGCGGGCGCCTTCGGCGCGGCGGTGCTGATACTGCTCGGGACCTTCGGGCTGATGCAGCTCGAGTCCTCCGCGGAAGCGGACGAGGCCCCGTCGGCGCAAGACGCCCAGATCGAGCTCCAAATCGGGTCGGAGCCTGCGGGAGCTCGCGTCATCCTGGACGGGCGTGACGTGGGAGCCACGCCGCTCACGATCCGCCTCGAGCGCGCGTCCCGGTCGGTCGAGCTTCGTCTCTCTCTCGATGGCTATGCGTCCCACGCCGAGCGGATTCGCCTCGATCGAGATCAGCGGATACGTCTGGCGCTCATGCCTCGGACCCCGCCGAAGCCCGGAGTCGAGCCATGATGATGTCCGCTTCGTAGGTGCCGTCGTCTCTTCGGACGAAGTCCGCCCGTCGACCCTCTTCCACGAAGCCAAAGCGGTGATACAGGGCTCGCGCGGCCCGATTGCTCGACTGCACCGCCAGCTCCACCCGGTGAAGACGTGCGTCCGCCCACTCGAGGAGGGTGGTCATGAGGGCCGCGCCCAAGCCCAGACGGCGGTGCGCGGGGTGGACCCCGAGGGCGAGCATGCCGACGTGGCGGACGCGCCGCGGCCCGAGGCGTCGGATCTCTCCGCTCCCCAACACAGGCACCGCGCCCCCGCCCCGGAGCCGCGCCACCACGTAGAGACCGTGCTCTGAGTTCCCCGGGGAGAGCCAAGATGAAAGCTCTCTTGCCCATCCCTCCTCGGAGAGAGGGAGCTCCTCGGGGCCCCTGACCATACCTTCCCCGTGTTCGACCAAGGCGCGCTCGAGGGTGAGCACGCCCGAGAGGTCGCGGCGGAGCAGGGGGCGAATGTCGGCCTCGAGACCCGACGCGAGCGTCACTCGACGGGAGGGGCGGTCCTCGGTCACGGGGCGGAAGAGCTCGCCACGCCCTTTTTCCTCTTCTTCTTTGGGGTCCGCTTCCGCATGGACGACTCCACCCAGCTGTCTACCTGCTGACCGAGCACGGAGAGGGTCACGGCACCGCCACCGAGGACGGCGTCGTGAAAGCCTCTGACGTCGAAGCGATGGCCGAGGGCAGACTCCGCCGCTCGTCGCAGGCGCCAGATCTCCATCTGTCCCGTTTTGTAGGCCACGGCCTGGCCGGGCCAGACGATATATCGGTCAACTTCGTTGTCGATGTTGTTCTCGGCGAGGGCTGTATGCTCTCGCATGAAGGCCTTCGCTTGGTCTCGGCTCCAGTTGAAGGCGTGAATGCCTGTGTCCACCACGAGTCGGGCGGCCCGCCACGCCTCGAACGAGTGCATCCCCATACGATCCAGGTCCCTGGTGTACAGCCCCATCTCGTCCGAGAGCTGCTCGGTGTACAGGGCCCACCCCTCCACGAAGACGGTCATCCCCATGTGCTTGCGAAACGCCGGGAGAGCAGGAAGTTCTTGGGCGATGGCGATCTGAAGGTGGTGGCCCGGGATCGACTCGTGAAAGGCGAGAGCCTCGGCCTCGTAGCGGGGACGGGTGGTCGGCGCGTGGACGTTGATGAAGTATTCCCCCGGCTTGGCTCCCGGGATGGGCTGCCGATAGTAGGCGATCGTCGTAAAGGGGGCCTCATAGTCGGGGATGCGGGTTACGACGCAGTCGGCCTTCGGGAGGATGCCGAACCACTCAGGGATGGCCGCCTTGGCGCGGGCAAGCGAAGACTCGGCCTTGGCCTCCACCGCCTCGGCCGTATCGAAATGGAGCTCCGGGCTCTCTCGGAGCTTCTTGAGGACCTCCAGTCGATCGTCCAGGTCGAACAAGGTCTTCCCCAGCGAAGCCATGGCCGCGTCGATGCGCGCGATCTCTGCGAGCCCGGTCTCGTGGACCGTCTTGGCGTCGAGAGGGAGGGTGGTGAAGGTGCGGAGTCGAGCTGCGTAGCAGGCTTCGCCGAGGGGGAGAGCGGCCAGCCCCGTGGCGTCCGAGGGCCGAGCGCGGGGGAGAAGCTCCTCTTTGATCAGGTCGCGATAGCGGACCAGCGCAGCTCGGATGTCCCCCTCCACCAGAGTGCGCAGGCGGGCCTGCAGAGGTGCGCGCTCGGCTTCGGGAAACCCATGCTCGGCGAGAGCTGGGGCCATCAGAGGCCACTCTTCGACCGGAGCCTTCAGCTGACGCTCGACCATCTCGAGGACCCGGCGGGTCGACTCCGCGTTGGCGAAGAGGCCGTCCTTGGCTCCGCTGCGAAGGTTGGCGATATGGGTGTCGATGGCTCCCGGAATCTTCTCGTAGCGAGCGACCAGGTTCGTGAGGTCCGCCGAGATCTTCACGGTGTGAAGGGTCGGAAGATAGTTCCACTGGGTGACGGGGTTACTGCGAGCGGAAAGGGACCACTCCGAGAAGCGACAGGGTGCGCTCGAGAGATTCGATTCGAGCTCCTCAATGAAGAGGGTCAAGGTGGTGCTGTCGAAGTACGACATCTCGGTCCCCGCGAGGGCCCGCGCGCGATCGAGATAAGCGCGCTGAGTTTCCCGCTGCTTCGCCTCGGCCTCGAGGCTGGCCTCGCCGATCTTGTCGTCGAAGGTGTGGATACCGAGTTGCGTGGCAAAGAGCGGCGCCGTCTCCAGCATGAACGCCCACTGATCCGCGAGGAGGGCACGCACGGCAGGATGCTGGACGGAGCCTCCAGCCTCGTCGGCGAAGCGCGTGGCGAGCTCGCTGAGGGCGGGGATCTCGGTGGGAGCCGAGGCGACGTTCCCGTCGGGGGCGGTGGCCGCGGCGCATCCGAGGGGCGTGAGGAGGAGTGCGAACCAACGCATCCTCGTGGCCTTACCACACGTCGTACTTTTTTCGATTCCTCTCGTGCTGAGCCCCGTCCGGGGCGAAATGGATGTTCCCGTCCTTATCGTGGAGGTAATACCAATACTTAGACCGCACCGGACGAAGGGCCGCGAGGAGGCTGGCCTCGCTGGGAGCGCCGATCGGACCCGGGGGCAGGCCCGCCTTGAGACGGGTGTTCCAGGGATCCTCGGGGTCTCGCAACTTCTTGAGGAAGGCGCGGCGATCGCTCCAGTCGTCGAGCGTGTAGCGGCTGGTCGCGTCGACGCCGAGCGGGGTCCCAGCCTCGAGCCGGTTGTAGAGCACGCCCGCCACCCGAGGGCGAACCTCCGGCTTGGGTTCTTCCCGCTCCAGGAGGGATGCGAGAATGACGATCTGCCGGAGGCTGAGGCCACTCTTTTCGATCTCGGCCCGATAGGGTCGATAGAAGCGGGCGTCGAAGGCGTCGAGTTGCCGTTGAACCAGAGCCCTGGGGTCGATGGGGCCCGGAGCGACAAGGTAAGTTTCGGGTAGGAGGTAGCCGGCCAGGGTGTCGCCCTCCATGGGAAACGGGACGGCGTACCCCTCCGCGGTCGAGGCCGCGGTGAGATAGGTGCCGGCAGGGATACGGCCCGCTTCGGTCAGAGCCGCGTCGGCGTCCCGGAGCCGCCATCCCTCTACCATCGTGACCGGGACGTCCTCTGGGAGAGGGTTTTCGGCGACGGCCGCGAAGAGCTCGGGAATCGTCGCGTTCGAGGCCACGCGATGGCGACCGGCCTTCGGGCTCGACGGAGGGGGCTGAATACGCAGCCAGAGCTCCATGACCACGGGATCCCGAATCAGTCCGTGCTCTACCAGGAGGTTGCCTACGCGGGAGGCCGAGGCGCCCTTCGGGACCTCGATCTCGACCGCCGGCCCATCCGGCCCTCGCGCCGCGAGGGCACGTGTGTACCAGAAACCGGCCCCACCAGCGGCCCCCGCTAGGAGGAGCACCAGCACCCCGAGCGCCATCAGCGTCCGCATGCGCAAGTGGCTCTAGCTCAGCTCCCGCTAAGGGTCAGCCGCAGGACGTCAGCGTTCGAGCACTTCGACCACGACCTGCGCAGACGGCGGCCGGCTCTTCGGCTCGCGCGACAGAAGACGCATGGTCAAATCCGACAGATCCGGGGGCACGGTGCGGTCCAGAGCCCGCGGGGGACGAGGGCTCCGGGTGCGGAGGGCTTCGAGCACGGACCAGGTGTCGAGCCCGCGAAAAGGTCGCGTGCCGGTCAAGAGTTCATAGGCGAGAGAGCCCAGCGCGAACAGGTCGGAGCGGGGATCGTGACGGCGGGCCCCGGCGTACTCAGGCGAGAGGCAGAAAGGATCCTCTTCGAGCAGAGGATGGAGCGCTCCCCCGACGGGAGCGACCCGTGAAAGGTCCGCGAACACGGGCAAGCCGCGGGTAGAGGTCCGTACCGCGCGAGGAGTGAGGCCACAGGCGAGCAGACCCCGGTCGTGGAAGTGAACGAGGGCGCGAGACAGATCCAGCAGCACGGGGCGAGCGGGCGGGGGACGGCCCGCCGCGATCAGCTCGCTCAAACGGCTCGCCGGGGGCGGTGCGTAGGCGATCCACAGAAGGTGGCCGGACTTCCCTTCGTCCCTAAAGCGAATGATGCAGGGATGGGAGAGCACGGCGCCCGAGGCGGCCTCTTGGGCAAAAAAGCGTAACCACTCGACTCAGGGTTTTGGACGTCGAACGGGCCCAGGGCAGCTCGAATCTCCCCGCCGACGAGTGGTTA
>JBCBRU010000133.1:0-16703 GCA_039819565.1 Myxococcota bacterium
GTCGTTCGAGAGGTCGATGGCGAAAAGCAGGAGCCGATGGAGATGGTCTACATCGACGTTCCGGCCAGAGCCGGTGGGCTCCATCCCCAGCAGCTGGCCCTTACGGTCAGGGAGCTTCTGAGTCACTGCGCCCACGAACTCCTCCGGAACGTCGATGTAGACCATCTCCATCGGCTCCTGCTTTTCGCCATCGACCTCTCGAACGACGACTTCGGGCTTCGAGAGCGCGAGCTCGTAGCCCTCGCGGCGCATCTGCTCGACCAGAACCGCGAGCTGGAGCTCACCGCGACCCGCCACCTCGAACTTGTCGGGGGTGTCGCCGTCGGACACCTGGATGGACACGTTCTGCTCCGCGGCCCGGGTGAGGCGGTCCCGGATCTGCCGAGAGGTGACATACTTGCCCTCCTTGCCGGAGAACGGGGAGTCGTTGATGGAGAAGGTCATCCGGAGGGTGGGAGGGTCGACCTCAATCCGCTCCAGAGCGGGGGTCTCGGCGTCCTCGGCGATGGTGTCGCCGATCTCGACCCCCTCCAGCCCCGCCACCGCCACGATGTCTCCGGCCCCCGCGGCGTCGATCTCGGTGCGCCCCAGACCTGTGAACTCGTAGAGTCTGACCACCCGGCCGTTCGCCCCGCCGCTCTCCTTGTGCAGGTAGACCTGCTTGTTCTTGGCGATCTGACCGGACATCACCCGACCGATGGCCACACGCCCGACGTAGTCGTCGTACTCCGTGTTGGCGACGAGGATCTGAAGGGGCTCTTCTCGCCGATCCGGAGGCGGGGGCACCCGATCGAGGATCGTCTCGAAGAGGGGCCTCAGATCGCTGCCCTCGTCTTCGAGGCCGAGCTTGGCGATGCCGTCCTTGCCGATGGCGTAGACCACGGGAAACTCGAGCGCGTCCTCGTCCGCCCCGACGTCGATGAAGAGGTCGTAGACCTCGTCCAGCACCTCGGCCGGCCGAGCGTCGCCGCGGTCGATCTTGTTGATGACCACGATGGGGGCGAGATGAGCCTCCATCGCCTTCTGGAGCACGAAACGGGTCTGCGGAAGGGGGCCTTCGGCCGCGTCAACGAGGAGCAACACCCCGTCCGCCAGGGTCAGAACGCGCTCGACCTCTCCCCCGAAATCGGCGTGGCCGGGGGTGTCCAAGATATTGAGCTTCACGTCTCCGAGGCGGATCGACGTGTTCTTGGCGAGGATGGTGATTCCGCGCTCCCGCTCCTGGTCGTTCGAGTCCATGACCCGGTCCACCCGCGCCTCATTTTCGCGAAAGATGCCGGACTGCGAGAGCATCGCGTCGACGAGGGTGGTCTTACCGTGGTCGACGTGGGCGATGATGGCGAAGTTTCGGAGATCGGCGCGGCGCGCAATGTCCGTCATGACGTGAGCCTCGGGCGCTCCCATGAACGTTGGATCCCGCTCGGTCAACTCCGTGTCCGCAACCGACCCGAAAAGCGTTGAACCCGGCGTCGACGTCGCTATGCTGCGCCGGCCCATGACCAAGTTCGACGTAACCGGCATCGGAAACGCCATTGTGGATGTCCTCGCTCACGCAGACGACGCCTTCATTTCCAATCAAGGCCTCCACAAGGGCGGTATGGCGCTGATCGACGCCACACGAGCCGAGGACCTGTATCGGCTCATGGGCGACACCGTCGAGATCTCGGGAGGCTCGGCCGCCAACACCATCGCGGGAGTCGCGGCCCTGGGGAGCAAGGCAGCCTACATCGGCAAGGTCGCCGACGATCCGCTGGGAGAGACCTTTCGCAAGGACATCCGCGCCACCGGCAGCCACTACGAAGTCGCGCCCTTGCGGGCCGCGGCGCCCACCGCTCGGTGTCTGATCCTGGTCACTCCGGACGGACAGCGCACGATGAACACCTTCCTCGGAGCGAGCCAGGAGCTGACCCCGGCGGACGTCGACGCCTCCCTCATCCAGGAAGCCAAGGTGACCTACCTCGAGGGCTACCTGTGGGATCCTCCTAAGGCCAAGGAGGCCTTCGTTCAGGCCGCAAGCATCGCCCACGACGCGGGTCGCGAGGTGTCGCTGTCTCTCTCCGACGCTTTCTGCGTGGACCGTCACCGGGACAGCTTCCTCGACCTCATCGACAGCCACGTCGACATCCTCTTCGCCAACGAGACCGAGATTACGTCGCTCTATCAGGTGAACAGCTTCGAGGAGGCGGCGAGCAAGGTGGCCGGGCAAGTGAAGATCGCAGCCCTCACGCGGAGCGAAGAGGGGTCGCTGATCATCGTCGGCGGAGACCGCTTCCAGGTCCCTGCCGAACCGGTGGCCAAGGTGGTCGACACCACGGGCGCCGGCGATCTCTACGCGGCCGGCTTCCTGTATGGGCACTGCCGTGGCTTCAGCCCCGCCGACTGCGGTCGCGTCGGCAGCATCGCCGCGGCCGAGATCATCGGCCACTTCGGGGCTCGACCCGAGGTCGATCTCAAGACCCTCCTCCCCGCTGAGCTGCGCTGAGTCCGCTCATCGAGAGGCGGCCACGGTCGCTAGTCCCCGGGGTCGCAGGACGACCAGCGCATACAGGGTCACCGCGAGCGAGCTGGTCACCGCGGCCAGCACGAAGGAAGGCCCGAGACCCCACCGAGCCACGAGCAGCCCTCCCAGGCTCGTACCCACCAGCGCTCCGAGGGCGGAGCCCGCGGTCGCCAGGCTCTGAAGGCTGGCCTTCAAATGCGAAGGCGCGAGGCCCTGAATGTGGCTCACCACGGCGAGGTACCAGAGGCCGAAGCCCAAGGCGTGAAGGGGCTGTACGACGAGAAGGAGCGAGCCTTGATCCGTAGAAGCGATGACCATCCAGCGTAGCCACGCCGCCGCCGCCCCGGCCAGAGCCAGGCGTTTGGCCCCGTCGACCCCGGCCCGCTGCACCAGCCGCGGGGCCACCAGCATCATCCCCACCTCCGCCACCACGCCGACGGCGATGGCGACCCCGACGAATCCGGTGCCATATCCCAAGGCCTCGAGCCTGAGTGCGAAATAGGCGTCGTAGATCCCGAACCCGATGTAGTGGACCACGCCCGCGATGAGGAAAGCGCGGAGGCCGAGCGCTCCCGCCGTCGACCACGCGGCGGAGAGAGAGGGGCGGGAGGCGGCGGCCGCCGGCCGGTCGTCCGGAAATCCGAGGGCCGCCCCAGCCGCCGCGAGCTGAAGGAGCCCCCCTACCAAGAAGTGGAGCTCCGGCTGCGAGGGGAGCTCGAGGGCGCCCGCGCCCAGCATGGCCAGCGCGAAGCCGAGGGAGCCCCACACGCGGACCCAAGCGAAGCGCGCCGCCCGCTCCGCCAACTGCTCATGCGCGAGCACGTCGGCCAGCGGGACCTGGCCTGCGGCCATCGCCACGTAGAAGGGAAAGAGGACAAAGGCCGCAGGGGTGGAGGGAAAGAGAGCCAGCCCGAAAGCGGCGGCGCTGCCGGCGAAGCCCAGGCCGACCAGCAGTCCCCTCCGCCCGCGCCGATCCGCCTCGCGGCCCGTAAACATGGGAAGAAGCACCCGCACCAGGGTGGCGAGGGTGGCGAGGGCGGCGACCATGCCCGCGGAGAGGCCACGGGCGGAGAACGCGAGCGGGGAGAGCGGCCCCATGACCGCGATCGACGAGAAGAGAAGCGCGTAGACGAGACTCGGCGTCCTCACGCCTCCGCTCTACGAGCGCGATCGTCGACCGTCCAGGCCGCTCTCTCCTAAGCCGCGCCGCGCTCCTCCAAAGCTCGGGTCTGTCGCGCGTCACCTTCCACGTTCGCTCCGAACGGCGACTCGCCCGTACAGCGACTGTGGCTGTCGTCGACCTCTCGACCTTGGTTCTAGGATACAGCGCCCAAGCGCGGCCGATTTACGTGGTTCGGAGCCCGGGTCCCCTCGAGGCCCCGCGGGTCCTGATCCTCGCGGGCCAGCACGGGGACGAAACCCTGGCCATGGAAGCCGTCGCGCGCCTCGCCTCGGCCGCCCGCCACGAGCCCTGGGCGGACCTGGAGGTCTCGTTTGTTGCCTGCCTCAACCCCGACGGCTGCGCCCGAGGGACGCGCGAGACCGCAGAGGGCCGTGATCTCAACCGGGATCACCTCTTCCTCACAACCCCCGAAGCCCGAACGGTCCATGAGTTCGCGAGAGGGTTTCGCCCTCACCTCGTCATCGATGTCCACACCTTCAAAGGAAGACGGAGATCCATGCAGGCGCTGGGTGGCCAACACGGCTCGGACGTCCTGCTTGGATGGAGCAACTTTAGCTACGAGATCTCGGATCATGGAGAGGCGCTGGTGTCGAGAGCGATCGAGGTTCTCGAGCAGGATGGCCTGCGCGCCGCGAAATACTTCGTGTTCGATGATCGCGGGCGCCCCCGCACGAGCAGCACGGACATCCTCGACGCGCGAAACGGCCTTGCCGCCAGCGTGAACGCCCTCGGCATTCTCGTCGAAGGCCGTGAGCCCACGCGTGAGCTCGGGGACGAGGCGCGAACCCTTGGCGCGCTCATGTCCGCAGTGGAAACCCTGATTCAGGAGTGGAAGGCGCCCACCCGCTCCCGCCGGACGGACTCGCGACCCGCGACGCTGGCCACTGACCTGCGTCGAGGCCCACCTCGGGTGCTCAAGAGCTGGATCCTTCCGCGGGGCGCAGGCGAGCCCCTCCCCGCGGACATCCAAGTCCTGGCCGACGTCCTCCATCGGCGAGAGATCGGCATCCCGCCGGGATACTTCGTGCCCCGGGTGCAGCCGGTAGAAGAGATTCTCGCTCGCCACGGCTACCACCCCACGGATCCTCCCGAAGACCTCGACCTGGAGCTCGGGCGGGTGATGCGGGCGAAGGCGAGCGCCCGGCGGGGTGAGCCGTGGCAGCGCCTTCGACTGAGCTGGGAGCGAGAGTCCCTCGACCCCCGACCCACCCATGCCTACTACTCTACGCATCAGCGACGCGGGGCTCACCTCGCCCGTCTTCTAGAGCCGTCCTCGCGGTATGGGCTCCACCGCCGACCCGAGCTAGGGCTCCCGGTCGTCGAGGGCGACCGCCACGCCGTCTATCGAATCAGAGAAAGTGACGCCTCGTTCGCTCCCGCTACGGAGTCGCTCGTATCTCCCAGGAGAGCGACCAGCGCTCCCCCGGACGACATGAACACACGATCTCCGAAAGGCACCCCGAGTTGATCGGATCCATCCGCACGACCGCCGCGAGCTTCGCGAGCGCCCCCACGAAGAGCCCTCTCGAGGACCAAGCCGCTTCCACGCGGGGCAACCCTGGGGTCTGGGGCGGTGGCTCCAGTCCGAATCGGAGAGTAGCCATGCTGGACCAAGACCGACGTCTCCTGGATGGCTTCCGAAAGGGCGAACGCAGAGCTCTGGAGCAAGTATATCGAGCCTACGCTCACGAGCTCGTCACCTTCCTGCGAGGGGGTTTCACTTTTCGGAGCGGCGATCAGGTCATCGCCTTCCGGGGGACGCAGTCGAACTTTCAGATCGAAGACTGGCTGCACGAAGTCTTTCTGCGCGCCTTCTCGGACGCAGCCCGCGCGCAGTACGACGGAATCCGGCCCTACAGCGCCTACCTGAAGATGATTGCGCGCAACCTAGTGCTCGACGAGCTTCGTCGTAAGGAGCACCGCCTGCGCGCCCAGGTCGACACCCTCCCCGAGCCTGGAGAAGCCGTGGACTTCGAGGTCCAACGACCCGAGTCCCCAGAAGAGGTGACGGAGAAGGCTCAGTTGCGAGCCCACGTCGACGAGTACGTCGCCCAGCTCCCGCCTCGGGAACGCCATGTCTACCTCGGTCGCTTCCGCGAAGGACTCGATCAGAAGGATGTGGCGAAGCAGGTGGGTATCAGCGTCTCCAAGGTCAAGACGTCCGAGAAGCGTATCCGGGAGGGCTTCTACGCCTTCCTCATCGAGAAGGGCTGGGTAAACCCGTGAAGCGCAACGAAGGTATTCCACGCGGAGAGATCCTCTCTCTTTTGCGAGGTCGTCTGTCGCCCAGCAGCGCCACGGAGCTGCGAGACCGCATTCGCGAGGACGAGGCCGCTCGGGCGATGTACGACCGACTCGCTACCGCCGAAGCGATGCTCCACCCAGGCGCCCTCGAAGAGCGGGTCGAAGCGCGGGTTCTGGGCACGATTCCTCGTCGAAGAAGCGCCCCCAGGGTGTGGATGGGGTGGGGGGTTTTGAGCGCAGCCGCGGCCGCTCTGGCCTTGTCGCTCCCCTTCCCGGCCTCCGAGACGGGCGGCTACGCCCGGCGCGGTGATCCCAACCTCGACGGGGATCACGTCCTCCAGGTGCTGAGGGCCCGCGTCGGGGCCGACGATCGACTCACCATCGAACCCGCGACGGAGGTTCGACCAGGCGACCCCCTCCGGTTTGCCGTGGCCAGCCGAGCTCGCGATGCGTTGGTCTCGGTGCTGGCCGTCGCGGGGAACGCGCGGACGGTTCTGGAGCCCGCAACGTCACTTCCGCGGGGATCGCAGGTTCGTCGACTCGACCTGAGCTTTCGAGCGCCGGATGATTTGCAGACGGACCTCAGGATCGTAGCCGTCTTCTCCCACGGAGGGCCAGACCCCGAGCTGAGTCGGATCGACCTTCAGCCACGAGACACCGACAATCTCTCCGTCCGGGTATTGACGCTCGAGCTCGAGGCCCAGCCGTGAACGCAGTGCTGCTCCTGGGGCTGTCCGCTGCGACTCTCGCCGCCGAGGCCCCAGCCCCCGCCTCCTTCGTGGTTGTGGTCGCGAACAACGCGCCGAGCCCGGGGAGCGAGGACCTCGAGCCTCTTGCCTTCGCGGACGACGACGGGGCGAGGTATTTCGAGCTCTTTGATGTGATGGCGGACCATACCGTGCTCCTCAGCGTCCTCGACGCAGAGACTCAGGCGCTGCATCCCGGAGCCGCGGCCGCCTCAAGACCCCCGACGACAACTCAGGTCCATAGTAGTCTGCAGGACATCTTTACGCGTATTCGAGCCGCCAAAGCGCGCGGCCAGGACACGCGCCTGTTCTTCGTATTCGTGGGCCACGGGAGCGTAAGCTCATCGGGGGAAGGGGTCATGCATCTGCTCGACGGGCAACTCACCCGGAGTGATCTCTTCCAGCAGGTCATCGCGCCTTCCCCCGCCGACTACAATCACATCATCGTCGATGCGTGTAACGCCTTCCTCTTCGTCGGCGGGCGCGGCGACAGCCAGGACGAGCGCATCGACCGCGCCGTGGATGGTTACCTCGCCCGGGAGCGCATTGCGCGATACCCCAACACCGGCTTTATCCTTTCGACTTCGGCCGCCGAGGAGGTGCACGAGTGGAGCGGCTTCCGGGCCGGCGTGTTCAGCCACGAGGTCCGCTCGGCGCTCCTCGGCGGAGCCGACGTGAGCGGCGACGGAGTGGTGACCTACGCCGAGCTGCGTGCCTTTCTGCAGGCAGCCAACGGAAAAGTGAGGGACCCTCGGGCCAAGCTGCGCCCGTGGGTGTCTCCCCCCGCGATCCTCAGCAAAGCGCCGCTCCTGCACCGGGGATGGCTCAGTCGCTCCGTAACCTCAGTGCATGTCCCGACGACGCTGGCGGGACGCTGGTCGCTCGAAGACGACCGAGGGGTGCGCGTAGCCGACATTCACACCGCCAACGATGGCCCGGTGACCCTCCTCCTGCCGACCGCGCGGTCCCATCGTCTGCTCCGGGGCGACGAAGAGATCCGCATCGAGGCCGAGGTGGGCGTAGCCGCCGTGGTGGACGCGTCCACCCTCGCCCCTCAGCCCCTGTCGATGAGGTCCCGAGGGCCCGTCGAGAGCTATCGAAAGAATCTATTCGCCATCGCGTTCGGGACCGCCTTCTTGGAGGGCTTTCGTCTCGCGGGAAATCCGCTCGCAGGGAGCCGGGTATCGACTCGCGCGCCCCCTCCTCCCGATCGCACGGCTCGCCAGTGGACGGCGGGGGCCCTGATGGTCGCGGGCGTCGGAGCCGCGGTGACGGGACTCGTCGTAGGAGACCTTGCGCAGCAGTCCGCAGATCAGTTCCGCAACGGCATCGGGCTTCCGACGGAGCTCGACGGACTGCAGGCCGAGGCCCGCGATCGAGAGACCGCGGCCAATCTCCTGCTCGGCGGCGGAGCCGCGCTGGCCCTGGGCGGTCTCGCCCTTCTGCTCTTCTAGGAGAACCTATGCGCTCGCAGATCGTCTTCGCCGCCCTCGTCATCAACTCGGCATGTCTCGTCGACCTTGACCGCCGGGAAGGTACCTTGCGCCTCTCGGCAGTGAGCGACGACCCCTCCGCTCGAGGAATCCAGGTTAGAGTCTCGGAGGGTCCGGACGTAGAACCTTACGAGGGCACTCACCCCTCGAACGCCGTTCCCTTCAGCGTCCAAGTCCCAGACCTCTCCGTTCTCCCCGGTGAGGTCGACGTCGAGGCTCAACTCGTGGACGAGATGGGCCTCCCCCTTGGGCAAGCTGGATTTCGTCGCCTCGGAGTCTCGCGGGATGAAACCACCGTATGGGTCTTCGACTTCTCGGAGGCTTCGAGCTCGACGAGTGCCCCCGAGGGAGAGAGTCCTCCCCTCCCTACCCCGGGGGCCAGTCCGACGGAGCTCCGGGTCAGTCTGCGCCCCTCGAGCGCCGAGGTCGTCGACGGCGCGGTGGTGTTGTCTGTCGCGGGGACTCCCCTCGAGACCGCTCTCGAACCGCTGGAGCGTCAGCTGCTCGGCCCTCCGACCTCGCTCGAGCTCCATGCGCTGACCTTGGAGGTTGCCGACATCAATGAGGACGACCCCAGCCAAACGACGCCCGGCGAGCTGAACGAAGTCTTCCCCGACACCGTGACCATCAAGCTGCGGGGCGCCGGGGTCTCCAACCCGCTCGCCCGCCTCGTATCTTCGGAGGCGGCGAGCATCGACCTGGATTTAACGCCCCCGGTCTCGGTCCTGGAGTGGGTGGGACAACCCTCTAGTGCCGGTATCGAGCTTTCCGGAGTGGCTTTCGAGGGCGTGGGTAGCCTGGGGGTCGAACTTCGGCTCCGCGCCCAGCTGAGGGGTGCAAACTGAGCTGGGACGGTCTCAGTTCAGGGGCGCCAGGGAGAAGAAGCGACGAAGCGACGCGCAGGCTTCGGGGTCGGTGCGGCGAAGCCATGCCCCCACCCAGCTCTGCCGATGGGCGCAAGCCTCCCTCCGCCAGCGACGGAGGCGAAGCGAGGCTTCGCGGACGCTCTCGGCGTCCTCCACCACCTTGCCAAGGGTGGGGTCGAGGGCCTCGGCGAGGAGGTAGAGCGCCCGAAGCTCGGAAGCCTCACCTTCGGTCCGGAGGAACGAAAAACCTGCGCCCAAGACACGCACCGAGCCGTCCCAGCCGATGTAGACCGAGCTCGCCCCCACCCCTCCCGGGCCACAGATCCCGGGAGACGGACCCGCATCGAGAAGGAAGGCAACCCCCTCCACCACGGAGTAGAGAATCCCCGCGGCGACGTCGGGCGGGGGGGCCATGTCGCATTGCGATAGATCCGCGAGCGTTCGACCGAGGCCATGCCCGCGCAGAAGGTAGGGACTCTCACCGTCGAGCCCAGCCCCCAGGAGGCAAGCCACGTGGGGGTGGCGGAGCCCTACGCAATGATTGAGGCGATCGAGAATGCGGGCGGCCAGGCCCGTCCCAGAGCGAGAATCTTCGTCGTAGGCCGCCACCTCGATGCGCTCGATTTCGAGGACGTTCTCGAAGTCGCGACCGATGGCGAGGTGGACCGGACCGTACGGCCCCAGCCGAACCTCGGGCCCAAGATTGTACGGCCCCACCCGCCCGCAGTCGAAGGCGGCCGGGTCTATCGAGCAGCGCTTTGGCGCCCACGCGACGGCTTCCAAACCGACCGCTTCTTGGATGCTCGAGGCCACGCGCCGACCCTACACACGTCCCCCTGACTTTTCACGCTTAGGCCACCTTTAGCTGCCGACTTTTCCTCTAGGGGGTCTCCGCATGTTTTCTGACGTGACAGCTGCGAGGCGGGCGCTTTCACGAAGGAGAGGGCGTGCGTTGGGCACGGACGATTCGGCCGACTCGTGGACGGAGGTGGGGCCCACCACGAGGAGCTCGTTGACCGCCCCCCGACGGTCGGCCGCGGAGTTGATGGCACGCGTCGCCTTCACCACCACGACGTCGAGACGTCGGTAGAGATCTCGGGTCAGGGGGCAGTCCGAATTGCTGAGCACAGCGGCCGCCCCGCGGCGCCAGCAGCGACGATACACGTCGACGAGGCGAGCTTGTTCAGGGGGCCCGAAGCCCTCCGAATGGTAGCTGTTGAAGGAGGCCGTGGCCGACACCGGAGCGTAGGGAGGGTCAAAGTACACTGCGTCCCCCTTCCGGGCCTCGACCGCGACCTCGCCGAAGTCAGCGCAGCGAATGCTCACCGACTCGAGGGCGCGCGAAGCCGACTCGAGACGGGCCGCGTCGAGAACCTTCGGCTTCTTGTACTTCCCGAAGGGCACGTTGAACTCTCCCCTCCGGTTCACGCGATACAAGCCGTTGAAGCACGTCTTGTTCAGGAACAGGAGGCGGGCGGCGCGCTCCACCGGGGACAGCTCCGACGTCTTCCAGCTGCGCACGTGATAGTACCAGTCCGAATCGGTCGCGCGCTCTTGGTGCTCGTGAAGGCAAGCTTGCAGCTCGTCGACGGAGTCTCGGACCACGGTGTAGATGTTCACCAGCTCCGGGTTCTTGTCGGAAATGACGGCGCGTTCGAAGCGGCCGGCACGAGCGAGCGCGAAGAACACTGCCCCTCCCCCGATGAACGGCTCGAAGTACGTATCGATGCGCTCCGGGAGCTGGGGGAGAATAACGTCGAGCAGCTGCTTTTTGCCCCCGGCCCACTTCAAGAAGGGAGCGGGGAGCGCGGCGTCGGGCCTCGCGGAGGGCATCGAGGGGAATCTCACCCAAGGCTTCCCGGGGCGCAAAAAACTGGCCGCGGGGGCCCGCTCGGATTGCCCCGGCGCCCGTCCCGTCCTCATGCTGAAGCATGCGGCAGGTCCGAAGCGTATCGAGACGACAGTTCCTCACCGCGGTGGGTCACACGGCGGGCAGCAACGCCATGCTTCGCGCCGCCGCGGTGCTCGGGGCGGGGGCGGGGGCCGCGGCCTGCGACGAGAGCACGGTCGACCCCTTCGGACACTCGCCACGCCCTGAAGACTGGCCGGGGGACGTAGGACGCGGACGCACGGTCGCCATCCTCGGCGCGGGCCTGGCCGGGATGAGCGCCGCCCTCGAGCTGACGCGCCTGGGTTTCGAGTGCACCCTTCTCGAAGCTCGGGAGGCCGCCGGAGGGCGCACGCGCACCCTTCGAGCTGGCGACGTAGCCAGCGAATTCGATGCCGAGCAAACCTGCGCCTTCGATGCCGACCCGCGCCTCTACTTCAACGCCGGCCCCTCGCGCATCCCTCATCACCACGAGCTCCTCCTCGGCTACTGCCGAGAGTTCGGAGTGCCGCTCGAGACCTTCACCAACGACAACCGCGCGGCGAGGCTTCACGACCCCCGTCAGTTCGGCGGCGCGCCGCAGATCGCTCGCCGCCTCCGCGCCGACTTCCGGGGTCAGGTTGCCGCTCTCCTCGCGACCGCCATCGACCGGGGCGCCCTCGACCAGGAGCTGACGGCCGCCGACCGGGCTCGACTCGTGGGGGCCCTCGGGAGCTTCGGAGATCTGGATGCGAGCGCCCGCTTCGGCGGCTCCGAACGAGCTGGCTTCCCAGGGCAAGACCGAGCCGGTAGCCGTGAGCGAGGCACCTCGCTGGATCCACGCCCTCTGTCCTCATGGCTCGACGATGGTTTCTGGATGGCCCGCGTGGCCTTCACGGAAGGTCTCGATCAGCAGTCGACGATGCTGCAGCCGGTGGGGGGTATGGACCAGATCGCGAAGGCCTTCCAGACGCAGATCGAGCCTTCGCTCACCCTCGGTGCGGTCATCACCGCCCTCCGCAAGCGCTCCGAGGGTGTGACGGTGGAGTATGAGCAGGCGGGAGCCGCTCGTGAGCTGCAGGCGGACTTCGGGCTCGTGACGCTGCCCGCGCCGGTCCTCGCAGGCCTCACCACCGACTTCTCGGCGGAGGCGCGACGGGAGATCGGAGGGTTTCAGTACACCTCGGCCGTCCGCATCGCGTTTCAGGCACCGCGGTTTTGGGAGCGCAACCACAACATCTACGGGGGCATCTCTTGGACAAACCAGGCCATCACCCAGATCTGGTATCCGAACCACGACTTCGGAGCCGAGCAAGGCGTCGTCCTCGGTGCCTATAGTTTTGGGGGGGCCGCGGGCGACGGCCTGACCGCGCAGCCTCCCCCTCAGCGCCTGACCACCGCGGTCAACCAGGCCAGCGCCGTACACCCCGAGTTCGCGACCGAAGCCTCGCGGGGGATCAGCGTGGCCTGGAAGAACGTACCCTTCCAGCGAGGAGGATGGGGCGTCTCCACGCCGGACGTCCTGCTCCAGCCAGACGACCGCTACTACTTCGCGGGGGAGCACCTGAGCCGGCTCCAAGGCTGGCAAGAGGGGGCCATCCTCTCCGCCTACCGCGCCGTCGACGGGATCGTATCTGCGGTCTCGTCATGACGGGCGGGGACCATGGCGAGGCGACGTTCGGCGCGGCTTCCGCACGGAGGGTTCAGGGTTCAGATACGGTCCTCGAACTCGAAGACGTCGGCTGGATCTCCCGCGACCGGCGACTCCGTATGACGTCCTTTGAGGAGGCGTCCCGTCAGCGCCTCGAGGGCGCCGTGTACGGCGCCTAAGGTGAAGGAGCAACGGCGCTCGCTTCCAGGAGCCTCTCCCGCCATACATACTGTCTCGGATACGGTGACGCGAATCTTGTCCCCGCACTCCTCGATGCTCTCGAGAACGCAGAGCCGCGTCCCCTCCGCCCCCAAGGCGGCCTGCATGGCCCGAGCCGCCGCCTGAAGGTCGACGCCGGTCGAAAGATGGAGGGATGCGACGAGCTCCCGACCTCGGATACGTCCGGCGGCGCTGAGGGCGATGAGGGCCGCGTGGGCGCCCAGCGTCTCCTCGATGCCCGCCACGGCCGCCCGGAAGCAGACGATCGAGTTGAAGTCCCCCAGCGTCGGACGCAGAGGCTGAGGACGGCGATCGGCGAGACGTTCGGGCTGCAGGGCGACGGACATATGAGGACTCTGCCGGCGCGGAATCAACGAACGAAAGCGCGACCGACCCGGCTCGCAACCTACTCGGTTTTATGCGCGCCGGCGCCCGCAGCACGTTCGCGTGTGTCGGGCGGTCTGCGACACCTGCCGTGATCCTCCCGAGCAGAGCCTCTATCCCGTCCGTGGGCAGGGCGGGAGACGAGGCCAGTCGACCACGAACTTGGCGCCGCGCAGGGGACTCTCCTCGACGAATACCTGTCCTCCATGGCGAGCCACGATGCGTGCGACGAGCGCCAAGCCGAGTCCAACGCCTCCAGAGCTTCGGTCTCGCCCGGACTCGACCCTCGCGAAGGGCAAGAAGATACGCTCGCGCTGTTCGGGGGGCACGCCCGGCCCGTCGTCGTGCACCTCGATGCGGACGTGGGCGCGCTCCAAGAACACCCGAACGCGGATGATGTGGCGGGCGTGACGCTCGGCATTGCGCAGAAGATTGGCGACGCAGCGCTCGAGACTGCGTTCGTCCCCCACGACCCGAGCGGCCTCGACGTCGCTTTCGAACCCGAGGTCCTTCCGGGTCCAGTTTCGATGGGTCTCGGTCGTCTGTCGGGTCACGTCCATCGCATCGCACCCTTCTCTCTCGAGCGCCCGGCAAGTGTCCTGCTCGACGTAGGCCACGAGTTCCTCGGCGAGAGCCTCGAGCTCCGTCAGCTCGTGGCGAAGCGCAACGCGGTCGACCTCGTCACCTATCGACAGCAGGAGGCGCATCCTCGACAAGGGCGTGGCAAGCTCGTGGGAGACGGCCTGAATCAACGCCTCACGCTCCTCGAGCGACCCTTCGATGCGTTCCACCATCTCGTTGAAGCCCAACGCGATCTGGCCAATGACGTCGTTCGAGGTGACCTCGATCTTCGAGGCCCCCCCGGAGTGACCCACGGCGCCGAAAGCCTGGACGACGCGCCGGAGACGACGGGTCCAAGGCCAGGCAAAGGCGAGGGCGCTGGCCACCCCTATGCCGCTGCAGATGATGAAAGCCGCGATGAGCTGGGCTCCGCTCTGCTCTCCCGGAAGGTCAAACTCTCCCAGCTCGACGGTCTGGTCGCCGAGAGTCGTCCAGAGCCGAAGCTTTCGGTTATGCAGGATGACCTGCGTAGAGAGAGGCGGCCTACCCTGGGTGGCGACCGCTGTCGCCTCTACGATGGGCACGGCCAACTCTTCGACCAGGTGCTCTTTGAAGTTGCGCACTACGATGGGGCGAACGACGAACCCAGCGAGGAAGAGGAACGGCAAGCCCGTAAGGGCGATCGCGAGACCAAACCGGAGCGAAAACCGCCGCTGGGCGCGCCGCAGGTCATGGTTCCTATCTACGGTCGCCATATTCCTTTGGTTTACTCGTTGGTTATCAAGTATCCAACGCCGCGGACCGCGATGATCCGTACGTCGGAGGCTCCCGAGCGCTCCAGCTTGCGTCGGAGCCGAGACATATGAGTGTCGATCGAACGTTCACTCCCTGTCGTCTCCATCCCCAGGACCAACCGAGCCAGGACCTCGCGCTCGACAACCTCGGTTTTTCGATTAGCCAATAGGATAGCGAGATCGAATTCGGCCTGGGTCAGTCCGAGGTCGCCGTGGGGCCCCGACGCTCTCCTTCGCCCGGCGTCGAGAGTGAGGCTCCCGCAGCTTACCACGGAGCGACCGCCCACCGGCTTGGACCGACCGATGCGCCGAAGCAAACTATTGAGTCTCGCCACCAGCACGGCTGGGTCGACGGGCTTGGTGATATAGTCGTCGGCACCTATCTCGAGTCCCGCGACCTGATCGCGAACACCTCGGCGGCCGGTGAGCATCACGATTCCTCCGGAGAAGTCGCGACGCAGGTCACGACACACCTGATAGCCGTCGACGCCCGGAAGCATCACATCCAGGATGATCAGGTCGAAGCTGTGAGCCCTTGCTTTTTGCAGCGCACTCTCCCCGTCGGCTTGGGCGCGAACCTCGAAGCCGTGGCTCGCTAGGTAGGTTTCCAGCAGGCCGCGAAGCTTCAGGTCATCTTCGACGAGCAGCAGCTGCGTCTTTCCGGCGGTGGTGTTCATGGCTCTGGCTCAATTTGAGACGTAGTCCGCGCCTTGCTCCCCCGGAGTTCGCGGCGCGCCGGGGCCATCTCAAATCACGGTACGAGGCACATCAACGTTGAGAAAGGTTGAGCGCAGAGCTTTCTCTCCGGCCTACCAAGCCGAGGCGGTCTCGGACATCAGATGCAACCAGTAGGTCTCGAAGCCCCGGACACGTGCATCGCTCAAAGCGATGACGGTGGGATCGGCTAGGGCCGCGGCGATCGCGGCTGCGCCCGGGAAGGTCGTGATCCGCAGCTCCGCGAAACCCGGCTCGGCTACGCCGATGAACTGGCCGTTGTCTATAGAGCCCCGCCAGACCCTCACCGCTCCCTGATCCGTGGCTGCGGCCGCGAACGCTTCATGCCAAGGCTTCGCGATCTCACCGCTACCGTCTGCGTAGCTGATGAGCTCCATGAGGGTCACCCGCTCGCTCCCGCAGGCGTCGAGCAGAAGCTGCTGTTGCCCGTCCGAGAGCCCCGACACCGCGAGGTGCTCGAGCAGGGGCGGCGCGTCGTCCCCGATCACGCGGCTGCCGTCGTTCTCTTCGAGGGTCTTTCCGAAGATCCCCCACTGCCCTTCCAGTCCGGCCTCCCGATAGGCGCTCGCCTCCGGAGTCTCTTCGTCGCCGAGGAAGCTCATGAAGGCTTCGAGAGATGCGTACTCATTGACCCCGAAGCTGCTCCAGGGGGGATCGGATGTTCCGACGAGGTGAGTATTGACGAAGCCCCCCCATAAATTGTCGGACCCCTGCTCGACCTGTGTACTTCGGATCATCTGCAGATACAGGCCGTAGGCTTCTTGTCCCGTGAGCCCCTCGAAACCCTCGCCCTGGGCTTGTTCGAAGAACGACAAGAAGTTCACCAGCACGAAGGGCTCCCCGGAGGCGATGATCGAGAAGGCGTCGGCGAGGCCCGGGTTCGACAGGTCTGGGGACTGCGCCACCGCGTAGGCGTCGAGCTCGAAGTCGGGAAACGGAGCAGCTGCGACCGGCCCGGGAGGGGCCACCCCGTCTATCGCGATCGAGTCGCAGGTTTGGGGGGCGCTGACCTCCTCGGCGCAAGCCATGAGGGTGCACATCGTCAGCGCCGTCCACGCGAGCTTCGACAGCGCAGTCTCCTTTCGATCGAGAGCGGTTATGGCAACAGCCCGCCTCAACGCCGGCATGCCGTCACCTGGCGCGCATCGGACACGCTGAGCTCTACGATCTCGCCGTTCGTGCCGAGATAGTACCAAACCCCGAAGAACCCGGGAGCCAGGGGCGAACCGATCTGCATCTGGGTGGGCAGCGTCTCGCTGCGCGCGAGCTCCTCACCCGAGGCTGCGTCACGCCACACGACCTGCTCGTCCACCCGAGCTTCAGGATCCAGCAGTCCCCGGAGAATCTCCGGAGCATCGGTCGCTACGAAGACCCGGGCATGTGGAGGGCGTGCGCCTCGAGACGCGATGGATCGCCCAACAAACCACTGGGCACCACACCTCTCTCGTCGGCCCTCCCCA